>NZ_CP007264.1:329392-658785 GCF_000585495.1 Thermococcus nautili | reverse complement strand
AGAACTCCGGTATCCGTTGCCGTAACGGCCAGAACGCCCCTCCTCTTCACACTCCTTAGAGCGGTGTCAAGGAACTCCATCGGCGAGCCGAAGGGGTCCAAATCAACCAGGTCGAAGTAGCGGAAGTTCTCCGCCATCAGCCTGTTGGCGTCGCCCTTGTTTATGACTATTAGCTTCTCGCCCCAGAGGTAGGAGCGGTCGCCCTCTTCGTAGAGCTCCCCCTCGAAGTTGAGGGCGACGTTCTGTTTCATCAGGCTGTAGGCTTCGTCGCTTATGTCGTTGAGCCAGACTTCCTCCGCTGGACTTTCGAGGGCGTAGCGGATTCCCCTTATTCCCGTCGCCGAGAGCGCGTCGAGAACCCTCTTGGGTTCAAGAGCACGGGCGACGAGGACGCTTATATCCCTGTTGAGCGCCATCACGGGGTTGTAGAAGACCGGTGCGTCGTAAATTCGTTCGGCCTTCGGTACGAGGAACCTCGCGGAACCTTCACTGACCTCAATCAGCTCCATTTTCCCACCCGTTAAAGAAAAGGGTTGAGGGGCTTTAAAGGTTTAGAGAATCTCGACGATGTCTCCAAGGGCCTGCCCCGGAAGGCCGGGCTTGAAGACGGCCTTGACCTCACCGCGGTTGCCGTGGGTCTTGATGACCCTGCCGAACATCTTCCTGCCGGTCGGGGTCCTCCAGACGACCTTCCTGCCGATGAGCTGGGCCGCGCTTCCCCTGTCGTCGATTCCGATGGGCTTGAGAATCATTCTGTGGTTGTCCTGGTGCTCGTGAGAACCCGCGTAGGAGAGGACGACAGCCTTCACCCTCGCCATCGCCCTCACCCGGCCTTGATTTAGGGGCTGGATTTTTAAGTTTTATCGCCCAGGAACTCGCTTAGGCCATCGTCTATCTCGAGAACCTCTCGGATGGATTTTATCTTCACGAAGTTCACCCGGTCAAAGAGGAGCGGAACGTCGCTCTTGTAAGGTGAGGCCTTCTGAACGAGAAGCGTGTTCTCGTCGAGGACGTAGGTGAAGCGCGACGGGCTGTCGTCAACCCACACGAAGGGCTCATCCGGGTAGAGCTCCCTCAGCGTCTGGAACTTCTTGAGCATGTCCTTCGTCCCCTTGAAGGTTATGACCTCGTCGAACTCGTCGTACCAGTTGGTCTTCTTCATGAAGATGACCTTTCCGCCCGGATAAGTGTGCTCGCCCGAGAAGCTTATTACCTTCCGTCCCCGCTTTCTGAGCTCCCTCACAACCTCACGGGCGAAGGGGAAGTCCTTGATGTACTTGGGCATGAGCTTGTAGTACTCGTGGATTGTCCCCTGAGCCACGAGCTCGTGTATGACGCCGAGGTGGCCGTAGGTGAGCTTGCCCTTGATAAAGAGGAACAGCGCCTTGTAATACTCGTCATAGAGGTCGCTCTCAATCACCGCTGGAATCGTCTTCTCGATGGCTATCCTCAACGCCTTCTCCACCGCGCCGGTGCTGTCAACGAGCGTTCCGTCGAAGTCGAAGAGGTAAACCGTCACGCTTAACACCTGTTCGGGGTTTCGCCCCGGAGTTTATATTCCTTCCGAAACCGTTTTATCCTGCCCGGCCAACTTCACCCGGTGGTGGTCATGAGAATCGAAAGGCTCAGGGAATACATAGCCGAAAAGGAACTGGACGGCGTAATAATAACCCACAGACCAAACCTCTACTACTTCACGGGCTCTGCCCCCGTTCTTGGTGGCTACCTGCTCGTAACGGCTGACGAGGCCCTCTTCCTCGTTCCCCAGCTTGAGTATGAGGAAGCCAAAGAAACCTCGCGCGTTCCCGTTGAGGCCTTCAAGCGCGGGCCAGAGCTCTTCGAGAGGCTCAAGTCCTTCAAGCTGAGGAAGCTCGGAATCGAGGGAAGAACCGCCTACTCAACCGTCCAGAGCTACCGCGAGAAGCTCGGCGTTGAGGAGTTCGTGACCGTTGATGACGTCATAAAGGAGCTCAGGATGATAAAGACGAAGGAGGAGCTTGAGGTCATTCAGGCCGCGTGCGAGATAGCTGACCAGGCGATGCTCGTTGCCATAGAGGAGATAAGCGAGGGCAAGCGCGAGAGGGAAATAGCTGCCAAGATGGAGTACGTCATGAAGATGAACGGCGCTGAGAAGCCGGCCTTTGATACGATAATCGCGAGTGGCTGGCGCTCGGCCCTTCCCCACGGTGTCGCGAGCGACAAGAGAATCGAGCGGGGTGAGTTCGTCGTTATAGACGAGGGCGCCCTCTACAGGCACTACAACTCCGACACGACGAGGACCATCGTGGTCGGCGGTCCCAACGAGAAGCAGAAGGACATCTATCAGGCGGTCCTTGAGGCCCAGATGAAGGGCGTTGAGATGGCGAGGCCGGGAATAACCGCGAAGGAGCTCGACACAATCGTTAGGGACGTCATCAGGGAGTACGGCTACGGCGACTACTTCATCCACTCCACCGGCCACGGTGTCGGCCTTGAGATACACGAGTGGCCCGGCGTGAACCAGAGCGACGAGACCGTCCTCAAGCCCGGTATGGTCGTCACCGTCGAGCCGGGCATCTACATTCCCAAGTTCGGTGGGGTAAGGATAGAGGACACGATAGTCATAACCGAAAACGGGGCCAAGAGGCTGACGAGGACGGAGAGGGAGCTAATCTAAGCCTCCCCTATCATCGCCATTATCTTTCTGTGCAGGGCTTTAATCAGCTCCCTTCTGTCTTCCATCAGAACCACGTCGCTCGAGCCAATAGCTTCCAGATTGAAGGCGAAGGGACTCGGAACGGCGTTCCTCTGGAAGACCACCCTTATCTTCCCCTCGCGAACCCAGCTCAGGAACAGTTCCGCGTTTTCCACGTCCATCTTGTCCTCCATAATCTCGCGGTAGACCTCCTTCAGGAGCGGGAAGTCTGGATAGTTCTCCTTGAGCACCTTGAGTAGCGAGACCGCCATGACCTGCTGCCTGCCGAGCCTCTTGCTCCTCCCGACGTAGCGCCTCAAAATTAGCAACCCGCGGTTGGCAACGTGCCTGAAGCGCCTTTTCAAAAGCTCCGTGTTGTCCAAGGCTTTCTTCAGCGTTTCCCTCAGGTCATCA
Organism: Thermococcus nautili; assembly: GCF_000585495.1. NCBI lineage: Archaea > Methanobacteriati > Methanobacteriota > Thermococci > Thermococcales > Thermococcaceae > Thermococcus > Thermococcus nautili. The sequence continues at coordinate 655,697 of NZ_CP007264.1, read as the reverse complement.
ACCTCGAAAAGCTCCATCACTTCCTCCTCGCTCAGCTCAACCTCCGGCGGAAGGAGCAAAGCGAAGCCATTGTCGTTTATCGCTATCCCGACGTTGCAGTTCTTTTTCTTGCTCACGAGGTAGGCGAAGGCCCTGCTTAAAGCGTCGTTGGCGCGCCTTCCTATGAGTGTGTGGAAGAAGTAGCGGTTCCTCCGGTTTCCCGGAACGAATTCCACCAGAAGGGTCTCGTCGTCGGGAACCACCGAATACCTAGCCTGCTCGCGGAAGTAAGCGATTATGGCGCGCGAGGCCTTCTCGTCTATCCCGTACTTCCTCATGAGCCTTTTAACGGCGTCCTTCCTGCTGAGTAACCCCTTAACCTCCCTCCTGAAGCGCTGAATATCCACCGCCAAATCGAAGCTGAGCGGGAGCATCTCGGAGAACCATGCCGGAATGGTCGGCTTAGCACCTTCGCGCGGAATGACGTAGAGCTTGTTGCCCCTGCTCTTCACGAACTCGTAGGTTCTTCCCGCTAAGACGAAGATGTCGCCGGGCATCAGCCTCTCGGCGAACTCCTCTTCAACTGTACCTATTAACTTTTTGTCCATTGTGTAAACCCTAATCTTGGCCTCATCGGGAATCGTGCCGACGTTCATGTAGTAAATCGCCCTCGTCATCTTTCCGCGCTTTCCGAACTTCCCGTCCTCCAGCCATATCTTGGCGTAGACCTTCCGCTCCTCCAGTCCGGCGTATTCTCCAGCCAAGTACCTCAAAACGCTCATGAAGTCCTCGAAGGGCAAATCCCTGAATGGATAAGCCCTTCTGACAACGCGGTAAGCTTCATCAACCTCCCATACTCTGTTCAGGGCCATTCCGAGGAGGTGCTGGACGAGGACGTCGAGCGGGTTCCTTGGAATTCTGACGCGGTCTAAGCGCCTGTTCCTCGCGTTGTGCGCCAGAACGGTAACCTCGACCAGGTCATCCCTATCGAGGGCTAAAATAACCCCTTTGCTGACCTCGTGGAGCCTGTGGCCGGCCCTCCCTATTCTCTGTAAAGCGCGGTTCACGCTCTTCGGCGAGCCGATTAGAACAACTAAATCAATCGTTCCAATGTCTATCCCGAGCTCGAGGCTCGTTGACGTAACAACGGCCTTCAGCTCGCCCCTCTTCAGCTTCTCCTCAACGTCCAGCCTAACCTCACGCGACAGGCTTGAGTGGTGCGCCTCTATGAGGCCCTCGAACTCGGGGTAGCGCTTCTTAAGGTTGAAGGCGACCCTCTCGGCACCGCTCCTCGTGTTGGTGAAGATTAGCGTCGTCCTGTGCTCCCTGATAAGCTCCGCCAGTCTCCTGTAGAGCGCCTCGCTCAGCGCTCCGGCAGGAGTATAAATTAGGTCCTCGACGACGCTCTCGACCTGAATTTCGGTCTGCTTGGCGAAGCTGACGTCAACGATAAGGCCCGGCCTCGGCTCCCCGTCGTCATCGAAGCCGAAGACGAACTTCGCTATCTCTTCGAGCGGGTGTATCGTCGCACTGAGACCTATTCTCACAAACCTCTCCTCGGCCATCTCTTGAAGTCTCTCAACGCTTAAAGCCAGGTGAGAACCGCGCTTGTTTTCAGCCAAAGCGTGAACCTCGTCTATGATGAGGTATTTAACCGTCTTCAGCCTCTCGCGGAACTTGGGGGCGTTTAGAGCTATCGCGAGGCTCTCCGGGGTTGTTATTAGAATGTGGGGCGGTTTCTTCACCATCTTGCTCTTCTCGTAGCTCGACGTGTCGCTCGTCCTTATGCCGACGCGGATTTCGGGTAAATCGTAGCCGAGCTCCTTAGCCACTTCCTTAATCTCGGCCAAGGGTCCCTCCAGGTTGCGCTTTATGTCGTTGTTGAGAGCCCTCAGCGGTGAGACGTAGAGAACGTAGATTTTATCCTCAAGCTTTCCCTCCTTTCCGAGGAGAATCAGCTCGTTTATGGCCGAGAGGAAAGCGGAGAGCGTTTTTCCAGAGCCGGTCGGAGAGGAGATGAGCACGTTCTCGCCTTTGTGAATCTCCATAACCGCGTAGCGCTGTGGGGGCGTGAAGCTCCCGAACTTTCGCCTGAACCACTCCCTAACCGGCTCGCTGAGGATTGAGAATATCTCCTCATCGCTGTATTCCCGTCTCGCCCACCTTATCCTTTTCCTCGCCATCGGCCACCCGTTGGACTTTCGGTTTTTAAACTATTCGGTTGGTTAAGCAAACTTTTTAAGTGGGCTTGGCGAACTGAATCCGGTGGGAGAATGGAGGTCGAGGAGAAGCTCAGGAAGGTTCTCGAGGAGTTCAACCGCCTCCACGGTAGCGAGGCCAGCGCGAGGATTCTAAAGCTCGAGGGAGACGGGGTCATCATAGAGTTCGAGGGTTCCTTCTGCGCCACCTGCGGGCTGTATGACTACTTCGACGACATCAAGTGGGAGGCTATGGATTTGGGCCTTGAACTTGAGCCGGTCGAAGTCCTCGAGGCCGAGGAAGACGATTTCGAGCACGGTCGCTACGTCGTGAGGTACAGGCTCGGGAGAAAGCCCGTCCTCACGGTGGACGGTAAGAATTAAAACCTTCGGGCAGATTTTTCACACATGAGCCCACCTCTCCTCGCCGTTGCGCTCGCCCTCATTTTCCTCTGGGACGGCTACTTCTTCTTCAATTACATAATTAGCCTTTTCAAGAACTACAGAACTAAAGAATGGACGCCGGGGGTTTCAATCATAATCCCGGCTTACAACGAGGGGGAGAGAGTTCTTAGAGCCATACGCTCGGCTCTTGCTCAGGATTATCCGGATTTTGAGGTCATCGTTGTCGATGACGGCAGTGAGGACAACACGTTTGAGGTTGCTTCATCGGTGAAAAACCCCCGCCTGAAGGTTTACCGGAAGGAGCACGGGGGCAAAGCCAGAGCCCTGAACTTCGGCCTTTCCAAAGCCTCTGGCGAGATAATAGTAACAACCGACGCCGACAGCTACCTCGAACCGACCGCGGTTGGGGAGCTCGTGAGGCGCTTCCACTCCGACGAAGTGCTCGCCGTTGGAGGACAGGTTAGGGTCACGGGGGAGTCCTTCCTCGAGAGGGCGCAGGACGCGGAGCACCTTAGGATAGCGATGTTCCGCAGGGCCAAGGAGCTTGAAGATTTAAGCCTCGCCCCAGGCCCGGTTTCGGCCTTCCGCAGGGATGCTCTTGAAAGAATCGGGGGTTTCGTCGAGGACATCGTCGAGGACTACGCCACCACAAAGGCCGTCAAGAGGCTCGGGAAGGTGGTCTACGCGCCGAGGGCAAGGGTCTGGACGGAGATGCCGAGGAGCCTCTCAGTTCTCTGGCGCCAGAGAAAGCGCTGGTTCCTCGGCGACCTCAAGAACCTCGGCGGTGGCTTTACCAAGGACTGGGCGTTCCTCCTGCTCGGAGACTTCGTAGCCCTCCTCGACGTTCTGGTTCCTGTTCTACTGCTCGCAACCGGCAATTTTGGCCTCTTTGCCCTCTGGTGGGGGTTCGAGGTTGTCACAATGCTCCTCCCAACGCTCGTTGAGGGCGGAAAGCTCTCCAACGCCCTCCTCTTCCCCCTAATCGTCTGGTTCTGGGCGCTTTTCTACCTCTCGCTCCACGTCTACGGCTACGCAAGGCTTCTCACCGGGCGGTTGTGATTCACTGCGAATCTAAATCCCGCTTTTGTTCCCCGGTTTCCATCCCACCACCGCAACGCTTTTAAAGCCGAAACCCTTTTAAAGTGCCCCTCTGCCTAAATAGACTATATAGAATATAGAGAGGTGAGGGAATGATAGCTCTCATCGCAGCGGCGTTCTTCATGGCATGGGCCGTCGGAGCGAACGACAGCGCAAAGGCAGTTGGCACAGCGGTCGGTTCAGGGATAGTGGGCTTCAAACGGGCCGTTCTAATAATAGCTGTTTTCACCACGTTAGGTGCAGTTATTGGTCACTCGGCCGTGTCAGGGACGATAACTGGACTGGCGAGCGGTTTATCGGCTGGAGAAGTCGCTTTGGCGCTCTTCAGCGCGGCATCTGCGGTTACAATCGCGAGCCTCTGGGGACGGCCAATCTCGACGACCCAGTCAATAATCGGTGCACTCATAGGTTCATCCCTCGCCCTCGGTCTCCCCGTCGACTGGTGGACAATCGGTAAAATCGTCTCGGCTTGGTTTTTCTCCCCGGTCCTCGCTTCCCTCCTGGCCATAGCAATATACAAGCTCTACAAGCCATTCCTCAGGAGGATAAAGTGCCTCAAGAACCTCGAACTCACCCAGAAGTGGCTCGTCTTTCTCGCCTCAGCTTTTTCAGCCTTCAACCTCGGCACGAACGAGGTTTCGAACGTCATCGGCCTCGCAAAGGCCGGCGGAATGTCCGACCCAAATGCTCTCCTCGCCCTTGTGATGGCCTTTGGAACGCTCACCTTCAGCTACGAGGTCATGATGACGATAGGAAAGGACATAGCACCGCTCGGCCCGACTTCGGCCTTCTCAAGTCAGTTCGGAGCCTCGATAGCGGTCAGCACCGCGAACCTCTTCGGTCTGCCCGTCAGCTCGGGCCAGGCGATAGTCGGGGCGATAAGCGGACTGAGCGCATACAAGGGAGAGCACGTGAACAAAAAGCTCCTCGTGGACATCGTGAAGAGCTGGGTTCGTGCGCCACTCTTCGCCGGAATCCTTGCCTTCCTGCTCATCAAGCTCTTCTCGGCAGGCTTTTAAGGTCGAAGTGTTAGGGCATTGAGAGGTGAGAGCATGGAGTTCAGGTTCGAGGTTAGGGCGCGCGACGCGGCCGGAAGAATAGGAAAGCTCACCGTCAACGGCAAGAGCATCGAAACTCCCGCCATAATGCCCGTCATCAACCCGAAACAGCTCATCGTGACGCCGAAGGAGCTCAAGGAGATGGGCTTTGGAATGATAATCACCAACTCCTACATCATCTACAAGACGCCGGAGCTGAGGGAAAAGGCCCTTGAGCTGGGCATTCATAAGCTCCTCGACTACGACGGGATAATCGAGGTTGATTCTGGCAGTTTCCAGCTCATGCGCTACGGCGAGGTTGAAGTTACCAACCGCGAGATAATCGAGTTCCAGGAGAAAATCGGCGTTGATATAGGCACTTTCCTCGACATTCCGACTCCTCCAGACGCGCCGAGGGAGAAGGCCCAGGAGGACCTGAGGATAACCCTCGAGCGGGCGAAGGAAGCCGAGAGCATAAAGAACATCGCCATGAACGCGGCGGTTCAGGGGTCCACTTATCCGGACTTAAGAACCTACGCCGCGCGGGAGCTCAGCAGGATGAACTTCGAGATACATCCGATTGGTGCGGTCGTCCCACTAATGGAGAGCTACCGCTACCGCGATTTGGTGGACGTTGTTATAGCTTCCAAGCTCGGTCTAAGGCCGGACAGGCCCGTTCACCTCTTCGGTGCAGGCCATCCGATGATTTTCGCTTTGGCAGTCGCTATGGGCGTTGACCTATTCGACTCGGCGAGCTACGCTTTGTACGCTAAAGACGACCGCTATCTGACACCCGAGGGAACGAAAAGGCTCGAAGAGCTTGAGTACTTCCCCTGCTCCTGCCCCGTCTGCTCCCGCTACACCCCGCAGGAATTGCGTGAGATGCCGAAGGAGGAGCGGACGAGGCTTTTAGCCATCCACAACCTCTGGGTGATACGCGAGGAGCTAAACAGGGTCAAGCAGGCGATAAAGGAAGGGGAACTCTGGCGCCTCGTTGACGAGAGGGCAAGGAGCCACCCGAAGCTTTACTCAGCTTACAAGAGACTGCTCGAGTACAGGGACTACCTTGAGAAGAACGAGCCGGTAACCAAGGCGAGCGCCTTCTTCAAGGTGAGCGAGGAGGCGATGAGATGGCCAATCGTTTATCGTGCCAAAGAGAGGGCCGAGCGCGTTGCCAGAAAGTTCCCCGAAAAGGTAAAACACCCGATATTCGGCGAGATTCCAAAGTATCTGAGTTTGAGCTACCCCTTCGCTCAGAGCGAGGGCGAGGAGGACTTCACGATAGAGAAGCCGAGGAAAGGGGAAGCGAGGAAGTACGTCATGGCGGTGGCGGAGTATCAGTTCGGCGAAGGGGCGGGCGAGGCTTTCAGAGATGCGTTCGTCGAGCTTTCCCGGAAGACAGGAATGCCGAGGCAGGTAAAGGCGAAGGGCAAGCACCTTGCGACCTTTAGAGCGGAGGACGGTCTGTTAACGCTCGGCATCGAAGGGGCAAAGAGACTCCACGCGCTCCTGCCGTTCCCGAGGATGCGTGTCGTTGTCAACGAAGATGCCGAACCCTTCGCGAAGCGCGGAAAAAACGTCTTCGCAAAGTTCGTGGTCGATGCCGACCCCTCAATCAGGCCCTACGACGAGGTTCTGGTGGTGAACGAAAAAGACGAGCTTCTCGCGACCGGGCAGACCCTCCTGAACGGCGAGGAGCTGAAGGTCTTCCAGAGTGGCCTGGCCGTGAAGGTCAGGAGGGGCGTTGGTTAAACGTAATTTTTGTACCCTTTCTTCTTTAGCCATTTTCTAACGTCTTCTGCGAGCCACTCTTTGGGTATGGGATTTGTGTGCCCAGGATATCCATACTTTCTGAACGTTTTCTTGCAGTTCTCTTGAAATTCCCTGCACAGGTAGTCGTAGCTAATCACGACCAGAAGAAGGTAGAAGCGCCTCAGGAACCAGGGTCCGTTTTTGCAACCTTCCTTTTCGCTTTTCTCACCCTCATTGCCACATTCTCTGCGGTTTCTGAGGGCTTTGAGGTATGGCTTCATGGCGAGAAATGAGTCAAGTATCAAACCAGCGTACTGCTCCTGGATGAACCAGTCACCCACGAAGTCCCTGTAAACGAAGTATCCTATGCGATTGAGCACCCTGCTGGCGTCGCTTACGGTTTTTACCTTTTCGTTGTCCCGAAAGAACTCTCTGTAGAACTCCTCTTTCACTTCGTCTCCCTTTGAAATCAGCCCTTTTTCACTATCCTCTTGGTGCCACTTTCTAATCTTTGTAATGTCGCCTTTGACCTTCTCATCCATCATCTCGTAAACCGCACTAACCGCTTCGAAGTTGAGCTCTTTCAGCGCTATGTCCAGCTCGTATATCGTTACGGCCATCATGACGGTTGCCAGGGTCGAGGCAAGCGTGAGAATTACAATGGTAGTGTTGATGTCTTTTGTAATGACCCACGTTGCCCCCGTTGCGATGAGGATGAGAACCGCCGAGAGTCCCGCGAGAAGTTTAATCCTGTCCATGCCAATCCCCAAGGGAATAATGCGAAAACGTTATAAATTTTCCAGCGTCCTCGAAGGTGGGCGGGCCCGTGGTCTAGATGGTCATGACGCCACCCTTACAAGGTGGAGGTCCGGGGTTCGAATCCCCGCGGGCCCACCATCGAAACTTTTGTCAAGCAAAAGTTTCATCAAAGTTTGTGATTCTCTTTTGAAAAAAGTCTATTCTGTGAATGGATTTCTGCTTGAGTTGCCCTTTAAAGATGAGTGAATTCCTTTAATAGTACCTTTTACAATGGGTTCAGGTCTTTAGCGCTCCTTTGGAGCGCGGTTTAAGTAGAACCCGTGTGAAGGAGTCCTTAAGAAGGTGAATTCAAATTCTCAACGGTTGACTTGATTTTAAAATCCTTTGAAGAGGAGCCATAAAGAGGAATCACGAGCTTTTGGTCAAGCTTTGTTAAAGCTTGCTCTGTACTCTCAAACCCCCGGAGTGGGGCTTCGCCCCCCGTTAGGAAACTTTGCCTGCGCAAAGTTTCATCAAAGTTGGCATGCCTCTTGAATGGCTTGTTCTCATGAGGGTTTACTTCCAAACTCGCCAGTCTTTTTGGTGTGTTCTTTTTGGAAAATGTGATTTACGAGCAAAATCTGCTCTATTTAAGCCTTGAGCAAGAGCTACAAACTTTTGAAAAGCCTCTTCGAAAGTGCTAATTGGGGCTTGCAATATTGTTTCCGCCGCTGGCGTTGAGGATTTTTAATTTTTAAATTAAACTTTTTAATTAACTAACGAAACGTTTTTAAATTGTGCTTATACTATGTACCAACGATTAAAATGAAAAAGCTACAAATCATAATCTTAGCGATAATATTAGCATTCATAATTGTAGGTTCTATATCCCATTCTTATGCTAATGCTGAGACAGTCTGGAGGAGTAACAATCAATTTGCGGTGGTATCCACCAGCAAGTACGTTGTTTTTAATATCAGCAACGTTACAATAATTAACTTTCCAAAAAATGCCCAAGATATCGATATTGCAATTTATGCCACTGTTGGCGTTCTAAACTCCTCACATATTCTCAAAGTTGAGGCAGTTCTGTATGAACCTCACAGCAAAAGAGCTTTTTTTGTTATTTCCCCTCAAGGTTCCAGAGACATTATTTTAAATTCTACCATCAGCTATGGCCACTTAAACCACTGGAACGTAGTTCTCTGCGAAAATGATATGTGTTCTCGCCCCCTTGAAATTGGTTTTATTCTAAAAAATGTAACTTTAACAGGCACTACCGTATACATTGATTACGCATATGCAGTTCTTGTGAGTAATTCAGCCAATATGAGTCTGCTCGTTCCAGAGAAAAATCCCGTTCATCTAGTTGTTGCGTTTACTGAGGATGGCAAAAGAGTAGTAAAGAACTACACATTTATACCAAATGAAAATGGTGAAGAATTTAACGTATCTTCAGGCTCTACGAATTCTACTAACTCGCGAAGCTATGTTGGAGCGGGCCTTCTTCTAACGTGGATTTTACTTTTGATTTTATTACCTACGATAGCGTTTCTGTTCTCGGATAGTTTACTAAATGAAAAGGGGAGAACTGCATTGTTTAGTTTTGGTGGAGTGTTTGTTTATCTATTTGTTCCTCTCTCTTTGGCTAAACTTTTCCATATACGCACTTTAATGGGAATTTGGATTTGGATTATATATCTGGTTTCTGTATCTTTTTTGATTCTCTTAAGTGGATTACAGGAAATTCCCTATGAAGGTGTTGTTTCATTAATTGTCACATTTATTCTTACTAGTAATGTTGCCCTTCTCCTTTGGGTAGGGGTTAATCCGGGAGACTTTGCCATACTCATCTGGGTCTTCTCAATGGTATTTGGGGCGGGTATCACCTTTGTTTTAATCTGGAACCGCTGGGAAACTATTTTGTTGGGGGCGCTAGGTATCCTCCTCATTGTTCTTCTTTCTATGGTAACTTCGCTGTTTTCTATAAATTTCATTACCTATGGCCTTGCTTTACTGGCTCTGGTGGGATATGGACTTGTATTTGTTCAGGCCCTTATTAAAACTACTGTTGGGCGAGGAGAGAGCAATGATATCTTAGATACATTCTACAACCTTATTATAGGGGCTTTCATTGTCCCTAGCTCTCTCATTTTTGCTTATGCTATCACAAATGGAATGGGGCTTTCGGACAACACAGTCAACACACTGGTACAACAGTTTCAGAGTGTAGTCATTCTTTATCTTGGCATAACCCTTACATCTGTTCTCCTTCTCTGGGAAGAGAGTCAGGAAAATTTGATGCTTGCAAGATTCCTTACCTTGCAGAACGTCATTTCAATGCTGTTGATTGTGCTTGGCGGGGGAATGTTTGTCATTTTGGGTGTTAATTTTGGGATGACAAATAATAATACTGACATTGAAAAGTTACTGAATTGGGCCATGTCTACAAGACAAAATATGGTAGTGTTCCTAATATCTATCCTGGAAGGTATTGGAGGACTAATCCTATTAATTTTATCGAATCTAAATAGGAATCAGAGAAGAGAATAGTAAAAGATTAAGCTCACGGGTAAAGCCTGCTCGGTGTCCTCGGGAAGAGTGTGGCCCACCTCACGTGGTCGAGCTTGAGAACCCATGCGACGAGCCTCTCAAGGCCGAGGCCGAAACCGCTGTGCGGAACGGAGCCGTACTTCCTGAGGTCGAGGTACCACTGGTAGTCCTCGGGGTTCATCCCCTCCTCAAGGATTCTCTGCACGAGCTTGTCGTAGTCGTCCTCACGCTGGGAGCCACCGATTATCTCGCCGTAGCCTTCGGGAGCGAGCATGTCCGCAGCGAGAACCTTTTTCGGGTCCTCCGGGTCCTCCTTCATGTAGAAGGCCTTGATGCCCTTCGGATAGCCGTAGACGAAGAACGGGGCCTCGAACTCCTCGGTAAGAACCCTCTCCTCGTCGGCACCCATGTCTTCGCCCCACTCTATCTCGACGCCCTTGCTCTGGAGTATGTCTATGGCCTCGTCGTAGCTTATCCTCGGGAACGGCGGAACGGCGTTCTTGAGCGTGGTTAGGTCCTTCCTGAAGGTCTCAATCTCGCTCCTCCTGAGCTCAAGCGCGCGCTGAACCATGTAGCTTACCAGCTCCTCTTCGACCTTCATGATGTCCCACAGGTCCATCCAGGCTCCCTCAAGCTCAAGATGCCAGAACTCGGTGAGGTGCCTCCTCGTCCTGCTCTTTTCGGCTCTGAAGCTCGGTGTGAGCGACCAGACCTTTTCGAGGCCAAATATTGCCGCCTCAAGGTAGAGCTGGGCCGACTGGCTTAGGTAGGCGTATCTGTCAAAGTACTTGAGCTTGAAGAGCGTCGAACCACCCTCAACAGCCCCGGTGACGAGTATCGGCGGAAATACCTCGTACCAGCCGTCCTGGAGGAGCCACTCCCGCGCCGCCTGAACGAGCGTGGCCTTTACCTTCATTATGCTCGCGACCTTGGGCGAGCGGAGGTGCAGGTGCCTGACGTCGAGCAGGAACTCCGGGCTCGCGTCCTTCGTTATCGGGAAGAAGTCAACGTTCTGGATAACTTCAAGCTTGTCGGCTTGAACCTCCGCCCCTGTGGGAGCGCGTGGGTCAGCTTTAACGGTTCCCTTGATGATGACGCTCGACTCGATGCCGAGCTTCTTGGCCTCCCTGTAGGCCTCTTCGTTGAGTTCCTTGGAGAAGACCACCTGAACGATTCCGCTCGAGTCCCTGAGCACTATGAAGACCTTTTTTCCGACCTCCCTCTTTCTGTAAACCCATCCGGCGAGCTTAACCCTCTTTCCTTCCATTTCGGGCTTAACGTCGGCACAGTAAACCTTATCAATCACCTTTACCACCTCCAAAAGCTTTTCAGCGGGGTTTATAACGCTAACCCAATCAGAAGAGGCTATTCAGCCAGAGCGACAGGGCCCTTAGCCTTGACTCAATCCGAACGAGCCGGGGCATGGTCGGAGTTTTTCGTTTTAGGATTTAAATCCTTTGGGAATTTGAATGTCACAACGTCAAAAGGTTTAAGTTCTTCCCTGCCGTATGTTCAACGGTGGGAGGATGTTTGCGCTGGTCGGAAAGCTCGTCGATTACCGCTCCGTTCGAGATGGGGCCGTCATCGTTGAGGATAACATCATTCGGGTCGTCGTTCCGGCGGGGGAATTGGGGGAGTGGGGCGTTGACGAAGTTTACGGCGGGGAGAACTACCTCGTGATTCCCGGCCTAATCAACGCCCACACCCATGTGGCGATGGCGCGCTTCAGGGGTCTCGGTGAGGACCTGCCGACGGGGGAATGGCTTGAGAAAATCATCTGGCCAATGGAACTTGAGTGGACGCGGAAGGAAATCCGCGAGTGGGCTGAAATCGGTCTTAGAGAAGCCCTGATGAACGGCTCGACGACGGTAAACGACCACTACTTCTTCGCGGACGAGATAGCGAAGGTTGCCGAAAGGCTCGGCATAAGGGCCTTCATCGGCCAGACGGTCATGGACGAGGTTGTTTTTCCTCTCGCAAGTCCTGAGGAAGGTTTCCGGTTCTTCAAGCGCTGGCGGAACCGGAGCGAGCTCGTAACGCCCACACTTGCACCGCACGCAACGAACACCGTCTCGCTTGAGCTGATGAAAGAACTCGCAGAACTCTCCCGGGAAACCGGCGCGAGGGTTCACATCCACCTCGCCCAGAGCAGGGCGGAGGTTTCCGAGGTTAAAAGGCGCTACGGCCTTTCGCCCGTTGGCCTTCTCGAAAGGGCCGGGCTTTTGAACGAAAGTCTAATCGGCGTCCACGGCGTTTACCTGAACGATTCTGACTTCGAGAGATTGGCCAGGGCCGGCTCGACCCTCGTCCACTGCCCGACCAGCAACGTCAAGCTTGAAGCGCGGACCGTGAACCTGAGAAAACTCCTTGACCTTGGCCTCAACGTGGCCCTGGGCAACGACTCGCCCAATCCAACCGGAATCCTCGACCCCTTCATTGAGATGAGAACAGCCGGAATCGTCGCGAACCTGACCGCCGGAAAGGCGCACGCGGTTCCAGCTCGAGAGCTCTTCGGAATGGCGACAGTTGGAGGCGCAAGGGCCCTTGGATTAAAGGCCGGACTCATTGAGCCCGGCTATCTCGCGGATTTGGTTCTCATAAACGCAGATAAACCGTGGTTCAGGCCGTTGGAAAACGTTTACTCGCTCCTCGTTTACTCCGCGAGGGGAAGCGACGTGGAAAAGGTTGTGGTAAATGGAAAAGTGGCTTGGGCTAAGCCCTCATAGCCTTCTCAATCTCTTTGAGCCTCTCTCCGGAGGGCTCTACGTCGAAGAACGCCTCTGCCTCTTTTATCGTTTCTTCGTCAAAGTTTCCGCTCAGGATGCTTTCGCTCGTTACGTCGAGCATGGAACTCAGAGCCTCGTCGAGGGTTTCAACCTTCGCCATCGCCTTTTCGAACTCAACCTGCATCTTGGCAACGTCCTCTGCTCCGGGCCCCTCCGCAATGCTCTCAACGATGTCCCTGCTGAAGCGGAGGAACTCAGCCGAGACCTTAACGAGTTCCCTCTGGATTTCTGCCTCCTCCATGAGGAGGAGAAGGCGCTTCGCCTGCTTTATTCGATTCTCAAGGACAAGGTACTTTACGGCGCTTCTTCTCAGCAGTTCCTCGTCGCCGAGCTTCGCCGCTTCCTTTCCCTGAAGGAAGACCCTGCGCTTTAAGGCTTCGAGGTTGTTTATGTACTGTTTCAGGGCCATCTTTGCCTTTTTGGCCCGTATCCTCCTTTCTATCTCTTTCTCCTCTTTGGATTTCCAGAACTTCATGGTTCACACCCCGTTTTCACGCTCTATCTCGTGAAGGAGCACCTTGAGCCTTTCAACGAAGTCCTCTCTTACGGGCAGGTTTTCTCTAATCATGAGCTCAAGGGCTTCAATTGCCCTCCCGAGCTCCTCTCTGTGCTGGGTTGTATAGAATTTCAGGTCGCTCAGGGTGTTGAGAAGCTCTGCCTTCCTGTTGAGCTCCGCGTAGGCTAAAGCGAGCTTCGAGAGAGTTTGGACTACGAGCCTGCTGTTCTCCCTGATTTCCTCGGCGGTCTTGCTCCTCTTCAGAGCCTCCACGCTTCTTGCGAGGGTTTTCTTCAGCTCCTCAACCTGGAACCCGAGCTCCTGCTTCCGCCTCTCGCTCTCTTCGAGCTTCTCAAGGTCCCTCAGGAATTCTTCAACGCTTCCGTACCGGTTTTCCTTCCTCTTCGCCAGCAGCTTCTCGAAGAGCCCATCGTACTTCGCTAGGGCCGGGTTGAACTCTGAGGGTGGTTTGTGGAGGTAGTTCTCGTCAGTTATCTTGCCGAAGACCTCCTCGTAGGTGTAGCCCTCAAACGGAACCCTGCCGGTCAGTAGCTCGTAGAAAATCGTCCCCAACTGCCATACGTCTGTCCTGTGGTCGGTGTTTCCGAACTTGCTCGGCATCAGGTGCTCCGGCGCGGCGTAGAGTGGGGTGTAGCCCATCACGCTCCTTCCCGAGCTCATCGTTCCTATTTTCGCGAGTCCCCAGTCGGTTATTTTCGGTGTTAGGTCTGACTTGAGGAGGATGTTTCCGGGCTTTAAGTCGCGGTGAACGATGCCTTTCGAGTGGGCGTGTTTTAGGCCTTCCGCTATTCCCCTGATTAGTTTTAAGGCAGTTTTCTCATCAACGGGCTTTGGCAGTTCTTCAAGCGTTCTAACGAGCTTCCCATCAACCTTGGCACCCTCAACGAACTCCATCTCAAGGTGGGGAACTGGTAAGATGTCCGCGTCGTAGAGCTTGACGACGTTGGGGTGGTTGAGCTGGAACCACGTTGAAACCTCGCGGAGGAAGGTCTTGCTGGTTTTCTCGTCGATTCTGGGGATTTTTAGGGCGACTGTTTTGCCGTCCTTTTTGCGTTTGACCTTGAAGACTTTGGCAAAACCGCCCTCTCCGAGGAACTCAAGGGGCTCGTATCTGTCTAGGAGCTCGGCCGGGAAGCCCTCAATTGAACCCTTGGAGGGCTCATTTTGGGTCTTTCCTCCAGAGCGCGAGCGCTTGAGAAGGAACACCGCCCCAACAAGGATGAACACGGCCAGAACACCTGCGATGGCCTTCCTTGGAACTGCGTTGGCCGGCGTGGATTCGCTGGTCGTTTTCGGTTGGGTATCCTGAGAGGTCACCACCGAGAGGGTTAGCGTTATTTTCTTTTCTTCTCCTGGGGCAATGTCAACCGTTTTTCTGGTCGGTTGATAACCTTCCTTCCGGATTTCTATTGTGTGGGTACCCGGTGGAAGGGTGAGCGTCAGCGGTGTTGTCCCGCGCCACGTGCCGTCAACGTAGACGTCCGCCCCTGTGGGCTGGGAATTTATCCAAACCGTCCCCGTCGCGATTTTCTTCTCAAGCTTCGCCGTTATCTTTACGGTTTCGCCTGGAGGAACATTGACTGTCCCCATGTATGGCTTGTAGCCTTCGAGAGTCACGTTTATCGTATGCTTGCCCGGCTGTAGCTCAACGGTCAGGGGAGTAGTCCCGCGGTAGGTGCCGTCCACGTAAACGCTGGCTCCCGAAGGTGTTGAGTCAACTACTAGGGTTCCGGATTTGGGTTCCAGGTTTACGTTTAGAACAACGGTTTTTCCAGCATCTACCGTGACCGTCGTCGAGTACTCCTCATAGCCGGGCATCTTCAGCTGAACCCTGTGCGTCCCAGGGGATACACTGACGTTTATTGGCGCTATTCCCTGGTAGCCTCCGTCAACGTAAACCTCAGCGCCTGCAGGTGCGGAGACTACTTCGATTGTTCCCCTATCACTCTGCACCTGTGAGGGTGTTGAAGTCGTTGTTCCTGTTCCCGTTGTTTCCCCTGACACCAATGTTTCAGCGGGTTCAAGTGAACGGACGGCAAGGAAGCTTCCAAGTCCCGTAACTGGGTCGGGGATTCCAACTTTCACTCTCTTGTTGGTGATGTAGAAGTCCCACAACTCGGCCGTGTAGATTCTGGGGGAGTTGTAGAGGTGGAGTGCGTAGGCGAGCTTGTAGAGGTCCCAGAACTGGTCGATGTTCCACATACTTACCGTTAGTCCGTTCTTGGTCCACTTCGAGTAAGCGAGCAGGCTGGCGAGGTCGTAGCCGGTCCAGTCGAGGAGCGGCTTGAGCTTATCTGGAGTGTTGTAGTACTTGAGGTTTAGTTCGCTGATGAACTTGGCAACGTCACCGCTGGCGATAGCGTTGAGAACGTCTCTGACCGTTACCGGGTTGTGGTAGTTGGAACCCCAGTTCGGGTCAACGTAGATGTCGAAGAACCAGAAGTCCTGGGCAAGGGACGTAACGTCTCGAATTTCGCCTGCAAGCCATCCCTCCGTGTAAACGTGCCACTGGAGGGTGGTTGGGTCACTGCTGTAAACTGCTTTGTTGGCCTGGGTTCTCTGCCACTGGATGAGCTCCACTTTAAAGCCCGCCTTCTGGAGTATCTGAGCAATGTACTTGCCCTCGTCAAGTCTCTTGTCCTCAACGCGGGCGATAACCTTCACGGTAACCGGCTCGCCGTCGAAGTACCAGACACCGTTCCTCTTCTCAAGGGTGTGTCCTAGGTCTGAGAGTTCCGAGGATGCCTTGTTCATGGCCTCGTCAATCATCTTGATGGCGTAGGCCTCGTCACCCTGCGGGGTTATGCCCATGGCCTTCGCAACGGTTACGTAATTCTCGTGTGCGTTAACTTGGCCTGTAGGGTTTGGACCGTAGAGAGGTGCTCCGCTTCCCTGGAGTACCTGGCTGACGATGTACTGCCTGTTGATGAGCCAGTTCATAGCGTACCTGACCTCACGGAGCGCGAACGGGTTGAAGCGGGTTCCGTTGGAGGTTTCCACGAGGCCTGTCGTGGGGTCTCCTGCGAGGTTGAGGTTGATGCTCCACCAAGTGGGGATAGCCTTGATTAGGTTGATGTTCTTGCCGTATTCCTGGACCACACTGGACAAAGTACCATAAGGTCTGGTGAACCAGTACAGGTCGTACTCGCCTTTAGCAACGGAGAGGATAGCTGTGTAGTCGTTGAGAACGCCGTAAACGTCAATCTCTCTCCAGTACGGCTCCCAGGGGATGGTCTTACCATTAACGGTGTCCGGGAATCCAACCCTTCTGTTGTTCGCGAGCTTGAGGACGAGCCTCATTGCACCGGGGTTGTAGTCATCAACGTAGTACGGCCCGTTGGTTACGAGGGCATTTTTGTGGTTTGAAATCCAGCTTATCAGGGCTGAGTACCCGCTTTCTGCATCCTGAAGGCCGGAGTGGTAGTAGTCCAGACCCCATTTTCCGAGAACGTTTGAAAGCTCCGACAGGGGGTCCGGAATCGGGGCTTCATCCTTTAGCCTTGAGAGCATGCCCGAAATGTACTCCATCTGCTCCCCGTCTATCAGGTTGAGCTGGTACCCGTTGGTGGGCTTTGAGCTCCACGAGAACACCTTGCCACCGTATCCCTTTGCCACGAGCTCGGAGGCTGCATAATAGAGCTGCCAGGGGAACTCCGGGTAGGGAACGTAGTTAACGGCGGTGGTCCACCTGCTGTATGGAACTGCGTAATCCTGGTAGACCGTGAACTCAACGTAATCGGATGTGACGGCTTTCACCTCGAGACCGTAGATTCCTTGGAGCTTGCCGGCCACGCTGGCGCTCCAGCTCTGGTCGTAGTACGCTCCCCCTTCATGACTCCAGTCCCAGTCCATTGCGTAGGCGAAGAGGTAGTCGGCGAGGGTTATCTTCTGGCCGTCAACCCAGGTTCCAAGGCCACACTTCCAGGTGACGGCACTCTTGGCAGTTCTGCCAGCGTAAGGGGAGGTCCACTCGCCGAGGGTGTCGTTCCAGATTACAGCATCGTCCGGAACCTGAACGTTGTAATTGACACTGACAAGCTGACAGCGGTAGCTGTGATAGCTTCCGTCGGGCCCCATCACGTAGGGCGGGTCGTTGAGGAAGTACCAGATGCGGTGGGTGTAAACGTCGGTCATTCCGCTCGGGGACGGGTTGAAGACGCCCGTGAAGAGACTGCCCTGGGCAGTTAAGTACACGATTCTAAGCGCGGTCTCCTGAGTGGACTGGGCGAAAGTCGGGCTTAGTGGAACGAGTGATATTAACAGCAACACCGCAACGAATACTGCCCATCTCCTCACCATCTCCACACCACCACCGTGACGTTGTCTTCAGTGGCAGGCAGGGCCCTTTCCACGAGGGTTTTGGCGAGGTCACGTGCCGTTTTCCCCGGGGTGAGCGCCCGCAGGATTTCCTCCTTTGGAACGTAGTCGTGAAGGCCGTCCGTGCTGAGAAGGAGGATGTGATTGGCCCCCACCTCCCAGCGGTAGAGGTCAACCATCAGACGCCGCCCAATTGCAGAACTCACCCTGTTTCTGAGTGGATGGTACATGGCTTCCTCCTCACTTACCTGCCCCATGAGGACGAGCTCCTGAAGTGGTGAGTGGTCGAGCGTCCTCGCGACGAGCCTCCCCCTGGAAACCAGGTACGCCCTGCTGTCGCCGGTGTTGGCAACGATAACGGTTCTTCCCCTAACTACGGCCGAGACGAGGGTCGTCCCCATTCCCTCAAGTGGCCCCTTTGCGCGCTCCCTAACAACGGAGTGGGCAATCTCGTGGGCCTTCCTCAGGAGAATCGCGAGAAGGTCTTCTTCAAGGCCTTCAACGTACTCCTCCCCAAAGACCTCTGCAAGGGTTTCCAGGGCCAGCCTAGAAGCGACTTCCCCGGCGTTGTGGCCGCCCAGTCCATCCGCAACGGCAAGTAAGTAGCCGTCGGGGAGCTTCATGATGAGCAGGCCGTCCTCATTGTGCTTTCGTCCTCCAACGTGGGTTATTCCGTAAACGAAGTCAGTTCCGGCCCCGCTGAAGTCCACGCATGGATTTTCGGGCAGTATTAGCCTCATCTCTCCACCTCCCGTTTAATCCTATCAACAAGGACTTCCACTCTCTCAACAAGTTCCCGAGAAATCGGCAGACCCTCCCTCAGGAGGAGCTCGACGGTTTCAATCGCCCGCTCAACCTCTCCCCTTTCTTCCCGAGTGAACTCCTTGAGCTCCTCAAGCGCACTAATCAGGCCTGCCTTGTCGTTGAGCCTCGCCGAAAGGACCGCGTTCCTCCCAAGTCCTTCAACGAGTTTCCTGACGAGCCTCTGAACCTCCGACCTGTCCGTCGTTACTTGGATGGTTTTCTTGAGCTCCTCAATCTGCCCTCTGAGGTCGGCCCTTTCTCCTTCAAGCCTCTCCAAGAGCTTAAGGTCCTCCAGAAACTCCTCGACGCTTTCGTAGCGGTCTTCCTTCCTCTTCGCCAGCAACTTCTCGAAGAGCCCATCGTACTTCGCAAGCTCTGGCCTAACGGCACTCGGCGGTTTCGGCTTGATTTCTGGGTTGAGAATCTTTGCGATTACACTTGCGGGGCCCTTCCCCCCGTAGGGCAGTTTTCCTGTCAGGAGTTCGTAGAAGATGAGGCCGAGCTGGTAAATGTCAGTCCTGGGGTCGGTGCGCCCGTAGGTTTCGGGGTCAAGCTGCTCCGGCGCGGCGTAGAGAACCGTTACCCCCGAGGTGGTGGTCGTTGAATGTGTTCCGATTTTCGCGAGTCCCCAGTCGGTTATCTTCGGCGTTAAGTCGGCCTTCAGGAGAATGTTTCCGGGTTTTAAGTCCCTGTGGGTTATGCCCTTCGAGTGCGCGTGCTTCAATCCCTCTGCGATGCCTCTGATGAGTTCTAGGGCAGTTTTCTCATCAACGGGCTTTGGCAGTTCCTCAAGAGTTCTAACGAGCTTCCCATCAACCTCAGCACCCTCAACGAACTCCATCTCGAGGTATGGTGCCGGCTTCTCCTCCGCACGGTAGAGCTTTACTATGTTCGGATGCTCCAGCATGTTCCAGGCCTGAACTTCCCTAATGAAGGATTTCCTGGACTTCTCAGTTAGGTGCGGGATTTTTAGGGCGACTGTTTTGCCGTCCTTTTTGCGCTTGACCTTGAAGACCTTGGCGAAGCCGCCCTCCCCGAGGAACTCAAGGGGCTCATACCCCTCCAGAAGCTCCGGCGGAAATCCGGGGACGTTGAGGTTGGCCCTTTTTTCACCCCCGCTCCTGCCCTTCAGAAAGGCGAGTCCAATGATGAGAAGCACCAGAATACCTCCGAGTGCGAGAGGAAGGGCCGGTACCGGCGAGCTCTTTTCTACGCCGTCTAAACTCGTTGTTGCGGGCTGGGAACTCGACGGCTGGACAACCTGGTTGTTCGTTGGAGATGCGGCCGTCGTGAACGTTGTTGATGGTGAGCTCCTGTTTTCAGGGGGACGTGAGGCAACGGTAACGCCCCAGTGGATTACGTTCGAGACAAAGGTTGGCCCGTCGAGCTTGATACCGTAGTACTGACTGACCCACATGGGCTCGTAGCCCCCAACGGGCGTCTCGCCGCTGACTATCAGAACACTCCGTTTGTTGCCCGAACTCCACACCCATGCCGCCACTATCGGGAATTCCCCGGTTTCTCCCGCCCTGTAAGCCTTCGCGGGGGGTGCGCTGTTCTCAACGATTTGGGCATCTTTGCTCGTCCGGAGTATGATGTAAACCCCCGAAGGCTTGTTTTCATCCCCCAGGGGCTTCCAAGTGCCGTTCGCGAAGAGCGCCACCGGCCCGGGCCCGTGCGCGAGGATGCCATAAGCCACTCCCTGAATCAAAAGCACCCTGTAAGGGGTATCGTTGCTCGGTCTGTCGTAGGCTATGGGGCGGTAGGGTCTTCCCGCGTTGCTCACAGGGTCCTCAACGGAGCACAGGTCAAGGCGTAGGGGTGCGCCGAGGGCTTCAAGCAGGCCGTTCACTATCTCTTGAGTCTTGGCGCCGTTTCCGTAGTCCGAATCACCGGCAACCCACAGAACCTTTCCTCCCGAATAGAACCACTCCCTCACGGCCGAGATTTCGGCGCTTGAAAGGTTGACCGTTGGCTGTCCGATTATGAGGACGTCAACGTTTTCCAGCAGGCCCGGGGTTATTGACCTGCCCAGCCAGCGGATTCCCAGCTCGTCCCGATAGCTCTCGTTTCCAAAGTAGACGAAGGTGTACTGGCTGAGCGTTTCGACCATTCCAGGGGCGAGCGTCTGATTCTTATAGGTCATCGGTGTGAGTCCCTTGGGATTCTCGCCGTGGAAGAGGTCTATCCCGATTGTAACGGCAAAAGCAGGGTTTAACGTGAGAAGGAAGACGAGCAAAATTGCGATTTCAACCTTTCTCATCCCCCAAACTCCTCCGCCCACTTCTCGTACCTCTCGACATCTCTCCTCGTTAGCGGGCTCTTAATTTTCTTGAATGCCTCCTCGAAGTCCCTCATCTCAAGCGGTCTCGTCCTGAGCGAGCGCTTTTTGAGCTCCTCGTAGGGGAGCTCGGCGAGCTTGTGGAGGTCTCTGTTCTCCTCGCGAATCATGTTCCATACCGCCTCCTGGCAGAGGTTCTTGATGTCCCTCCCCGAGTACAGGCGCCTGACGCTCTCCTCGGCTATTGCGTCCAAGTCAAGCCTGCTTATGTCGAGCCCGCGCGTGTTGATTTTGATTATCTCCTTCGTGGCCTTCTCGTCCGGCAGCGGGACGTAAATCCTCCTCGGAAAGCGCGAGAGAACCGCCTCGTCCAAATCCCAGGGGGTGTTGGTTGCCGCGAGGGTTAGAACGAGCACGTCGCTACCCTTGTCCTGAAAGCCGTCAAGCTCCGCTAGAAACGTCGAGAGCATCCTCCTGCTGGCCTCGCTCGTCTCGCCGGAGCGCCGGGTTGTGAGGGCATCTACTTCATCAACGAAGACTATGCTCGGGGCTTTCTCGCGGGCGACCTCGTAGAGGGCCGAGATTATCTTCGCGGACTCGCCGAAGTACTTGCTCAGGACGTTGCTGGCTTTGACCGAGAAGAAGGTTGCGTTTAAACTTCCGGCGGCAGCAGAAGCGAGCAGGGTCTTCCCGGTTCCCGGCGGGCCGAAGAGGAGAACCCCCTTCCAGGGCTGAACCGCTTCCGGTCTCTGGAGTGCCGAGACGACCACCGTTTCCATGAGGAGCCGTTTGACGTCCTCAAGGCCTCCAATGTCGCCCCATTTGACGTTTGACCTTGCTATAAGTCCCATGACGTAGGTTCTTAGCTCATCCTCGTCGGTTCCCTCCGAGGTTACCTTGACCTCCCTCTTCGGAATCCTTCCCTCTTCGAGACCCTTAGCAAGGTCTTCCCACTTTCTTGCCTTTGCCAGGTAGGAGCTCCTACCGTAGGGGTCGTGCTTGGCGAGCTGTTTGAGAATCCTCGCGCACTCAAGGGCCTTTCTCCTGGCGGTCTCGTAATCGCCCTCGGCTAGGGCCTTTTCGTAGGCCTTCTTGGCCCTTCTGAAGGACGCCATAAGCGGACCTGTCAAATCAACGGGCATTTGATACACCTCCTTCAAGAATGAGAGCAATTGGACGGATTGCCGCCAACTCCGTGAACAACAACCTCCCCCTTCTCAACGAGCTCCCTCGGAACGGGGAGCCCCTCCTCAACCCTCAGCTCAATCTGTTCGATGAGCCTCTCCAGCTCTTCCCTCTCCCTCCCCCTCGCGTACCTCAGCAGGTCCCTCGCGTACTTCAGGGCCTCCTTCGCGTCCCCGAGCCGCAGGTGGAGGAGGAACAGCTGGCCCGCGTAGTAGGCCGAGCGCGAGGGCTCGACGCTCTTCTTGAGCTCTTCCCGGTACTTCCCGCCGAGGATTCCCGACAAATCCCGCTGGAGCTCTTCAACGCTTCCGTAGCGCCTCTCCTTCTCCTTACTCAGACAGCGGAGGATTACTCCTTCAAGGGGCTTCGCCTCTGGATTAAGCTCGCTCGGCCTCTGCGGCTCCTCCATGATTATCCTCCCGGCGACCTCGACGAAGTCGCTCCCCTCGAAGGGCCTCCTCCCCGTCGCGAGCTCGTACATGAGAACGCCCAGCTGCCATACGTCGGTTCTCTCGTCAACCCCTCCGAAGCGCGACGGACTTATCTGCTCGGGCGAGGCGTAGTAGGGCGTCATCGCCGTTACCGTCGTGGTTCCGCTCTCGAACAGAACCTTCGCAAGCCCCCAGTCGCTTATCTTCGGCTTGGAGCCCTTGAGGAGGACGTTGCTTGGCTTCAGGTCGCGGTGGATTATACCCTTCGAGTGGGCGTACTTCAGGCCTTCCGCTACCTCAAAAGCTATCTCGGCCACGCGCTCCGCCGGAAGGGGCTTCTCCAGGTCTTCGAGCGACCGGTCGCAGAGCTCCATCTCTATGTAGGGGTAAGGCGTCAGATTTGCGTCGTGGAGCTTCACTATGTTGCCGTGCCTCAGCTCGCGCCATATGGAAACCTCGCGCAGGAAGAGCTTTCCGGTTCTCTCGTTGAGGACGTGGGGAACCTTGAGCGCGACCCACCGGCCGTCCCTCAGGGCGCGGTAGACCTTGCCAAAGCCGCCCTCTCCAATTAGCTCGACCCTCTCGTATCTCGACAGAAGGGCCTCCAACCCGTTGCCCCCGGCTTTTTCTCCGGTAATCTCGATTTCAATGGCCTTCTTCCCCATAAACGGCCCGGAGCGGACGCGGACGGTAAGCGCGTGCTTCCCAACCTTCGAGGGCACGAAGCGCACGTACTCGCTCCTCTCCTCGCCCGGAAGGAGGTACAGGTCGAGGGTCCTCCTCTCCAGCTTTCCGTAGAGGGCCAGCTCCGACAGGTCTATCGAGACGCGAAGGCTTTTCCCTGTCCTGTTCCTGAAACCGACCTTTATCAGCGCCTCAGCTCCCTGGATTAGCTTTTTCGGCGCCTCAAAAATCAGCCCGTCCGTAAGGGAGATTCCACGATTTGGACCCCTACTGTGCGGTTTCCTGGGCATCGGCCTCGGAACCGGTTCGGGCCCGGGATAGGGCTTCCAGGAGCCCGTCTCCCTCAGGAACCTCTCAATCCACGGCAGGAATATGAAGAGCGATATGAGTAACCCGAAGCCCTGGAGAAGGGCAATCAGGAAAATCGAGATGATGAGCCTCCGAACGAAGTCCTCTTCAAGGCTCCTCCTCGGCATTCACTCCGTCTCCTCCTCGACGACCTTCTTCGTGGCCTCTTCTGGTTCAAGCTCGCCCTCTTTGACAGCCCTTATTGTGCTCAGTATCTCCTCAAGCTCCTCGTCGGCCTCAAAGTCCTCAACCCCTATCGTCCTGTCGGTCATGCCGAGCATCTTCTCAAGGCTCTCGTTGAAGTTCCTGGCGTCGAGCTCCATCTCGATTAGCTTCTCCTCAAGCTCCTTCGGAGACATTTTCCTGAGCATCTCCCAGGTTGGCGTTCCCTTCAGGAGCTCCTCGTTCTCCTTGATGATGAGCAGGTTGCTGACGAGCATCAACTGCTTGTTCAGCTGGGCGTGCGTTGCCTGGAGGTTCTTCTTGCGCTTGTTGAGGGTCTTTATCTTCGTCGCTATCGTGAGCTCCTCGCTCCTGCTCTTGGCTTTCTTTGCCCTTTCAAAGAGCTCCGCTATCTCGGCCTCTATCGCCCTGAGCTCGCGCTCGATTTTCTCAATCTGGGCTTCGAGCTTCATCTGGTTCTCAAGCAGGTCCTTGAGGGGAACGTCTAGAGGGTTCTTCGGTCCAAAAAACTTTGAGAGAAGCCCCATGTCACTCCTCCTCCGCCTCAGCCTTCAGAACTTTCTCCACAACCTCGTCCGGCTCCGCTTCACCGCTTTCAACTTGGGCCCAGGCCTCAAAGAGCTCCCTCTCGGTCTCGTCTTCGCCCTCCTCGAACTCGGCTATCTCCATCTCAAAGACCCTGTTGAGGCTCTCCACCATCTCGTTGAACTCCTTGCCGTCGAGGTTTATCCGTATGAGGGCCTTCTCAAGCTCCCCGGGCTCGACCTTCTTGAGCTTGTCCCAGACCCCTACCTCGCGGAGCTCCTTCTCGTACTTCTTGACGACGATTAGGTTCTTTATGAGGGTGTACTGCTTCTGGGCCGTCGTGAACTCCTTGAGCTTGAGCTTCTCCTCCATGTCGAGGCTTTTGATTTCTTGAGCGAGCATCTTCTTCTTGAGCTTGTCCGCGCCTATGCCCTGCTGGAAGAGCTCCTTTTTCTTCTTCTCTATGGCGTTTATGTCCTTCTTCAGCCTCTCAAGCCTGTTCCTGAGCCTAATTTCCTCCTCTTGGAGCTCTCTAAGGGAGAGCCTCTCAACGGTGCTCTTCCTTCCAAAAACGTCGCGTATTCCCATCTCATTCACCTCCAAACTCCTTCGAAACGAGGACGTATCCAACGCCCTCCACGTACTTGGCAACGTAGCCCTCCTTCCCGAGGGACAGGAAAGCCTTCCTCACGATTTCAACCGGCAGGTCGAGTTCGCTGATGGCCTCGTCAAAGCGGACGTAGTGCTTGTAGGCCAGCCTGTTGAGAAGGAACCTCCTGGCCTTCTCAAGCAGTTCCTCGTCGAACTCAAGCCTGAGGAGAGGGGCAAAGGCCTTCGCGTAGGGGTCGTTGGGGTTGTGAATCATCTCACCCGAACCGAGGTCGAGGAGGAGCAGAGAGACCCTATCGGCCACGAAGTTCCTGTGGAAATCATCTGAGGCAACGTAGCTGAGAATCCTCTTCTCGAAACCGGTTGGCGATGCAACGAGCAGGACCGTCCTCTCCTTCGCTTTCCTCGCGTCGTCGAGGAGCGCGTTCAGCTCGGCGAGCTCGACCGGGTCGGTATCGAAGCCGTACTCCGCGTAGCGCTCGGGCCTCGAAAGGTAGACCGCCCTCAGGGTTAGGCTCTCTTTCCTTCCGAGGAGCTTCTTCTCCTTCAGCGTTGCCTCAACAACGACGTTGGTTGGAACGTTCTTGAGCGCGACCTCGTCGAGCTTTCCAGCGTACCTGGAGCGGTCAAAGGTTTCCCTCTCCTCAACGGACTCGACCTTGAAGGTCTTCCCGAGGAGTTTCAGCTCGCCGCTCAGCTTGCTCCTAATCCTACCGGCGAAGTTCATCTCCATTATCCTCGCTTCATCGCTCCTGATAAAGCGTGAGCCCTTCTCCGCCTTCTCGACCATCTTCATGGCTTCCTCTATTCGTTTCCGGACTTCCTCTTCTGCCCTGGACAGCTCAAGCTCTCTCCTCCTGAGCTCCATCTCCCTCTGCCTCAGCTCAAGCTCCCTTCTCCTCAGCTTCTCCTCAAGGGCCCTAACCTCTGCCTTCATCCTTTCCTCTGCCTTCCTGAGCTCCTCTTCAAGTCTGGCCTTCATCTCCTCGTCCTTCATTCTGGCTATTTCCTCGATGAGCTTGGCCTTCTCCTCCTCAAAGCGCCTTCTGAGCTCTTCGTTTTTCCTCCTGAGGGCCTCTATTTCCTCCCTCTTGGCGGACTCGATTTCTGCCTTTGCCTTCTCTATCTCCTCGTACCAGCGCTCGCGGATGAGCTCCATCGCTTTCCTGAGTTTCTCGACTTCCTTCTCCTTCTCGTCGAGCTTCTTCCTGTAAATCCTCTCAACGGCTTCTGTCTCCTTTTTGGCCTCTTCGAGGAAGTCTCTGAACCAGTCGAAACGTGCGGTGGCTTCGGCTATCGCGAGGTTTATCTTCTCCTTGTACGAGTCCCACGTCGATTTCAGGAAGTCCCTGAGGGCAAGGCCGTGCCTTGGGCTCTGAAGGAACTCCTGGAGCCATCTGTCAAAGGAGTAATACTCCCTGAGGAGTGAGAGAACCTCGTTGTCCCTGTGCATTATCAGCTTCATGATGTCGTCCTTGGAGTAAATCTCGAAGACGTTGTAGCGGAAGAGCCTCTCTATTGCGGTCAGCTCCTCGGGGGTGAACCTCTTTTTAGCTGGTTCGAAGTCTTCTCCGTTCCGCTCGAAGGACCAGGCGAGCAACGCGAGTGCTCCCTCAAACTTGGCCCTGAAGCGTCTGTCGAGGTCGCGCAGAAAGTCCCCGCACTCGCCTTCCTGGTAGCGGTTGTAGGCTTCAACGATTCTTCCCCAGAGGTCTGCCCTGGTTCCGTAGCTCTCCCGCCAAACGTCGGTTCCGAGCCTCAGAACACGCTCAGCGGGGCGGAGGAGTGTCTTAACGCAGTTCGCGTCTCCTTCTTCAAAGAGTCCCATAGGAATCACCCGCCAGAGGTTTTAGCTCCTCATCCACACGCGAGAGGAGGTAGTCAACGACCTCGCCGTAGCCCGAGACCGTGACCCTGACAACGGTTCCCCTCGGTGTTCCTCTAAGGGAAAACTGGATTACACCCCTTCCTTTCCTTGTGTAGACTTCGCAGGTTCCTTCTTCTGGGCTGAACGTTCCTCCGAGCTTGGAGCACAGGTACGCTAGAAACCTTCGAACGAAGCCCTCTTCCTCCGCGAGCAGATATTCCCTCGTCGCGCTCCGCTTCCTGAGTTCGGGCCATTCCTCGGTTACACGGTAAATCCTGACTTTCTCTGAAGGGTTGCCCTCTATCCTGGAGAACAGCTCCTCGAAGAACTCTTTCTCCTGTTCTGTTTCGATGATGAACGTCATCCCCCTGGGCTTCTCAACGTCCGCCCTTTCCGCCCACTTGGAGAGCAGGTAATCAACGCGCTTTCGCTCGGCGTCGTCATCGTACGAAACAACGACGAAGTACTTCATACGTCATCACTACCCTGGTTCTCTCAAACGTTAAGATTTGGCGTCGTTGCCTATTTAAAGTTTTCTCCATTTTGGAGAAAAAGAAGAATGGGCAACTTTGGTGAAACTGAGGCTGAGTAAAAAAGGATTGAGGAATCAAGGCCTCCTCCTGAGAAGAAGAGGCACTATGGCAAGTCCGACTATCAAACCAGGACCGCAGATACTCGAACCCTTACCGCTTGAGCTCTCGGTTTTGTTCGTGTTTGGAGCGGTGGAAGTCGGCGTTGGCGAGATTTCCTCAGGCTTCTTGCCCTCAACCATCAGAGCCCTCCACTCCTTGAGCCACTTGTCTGTGTTCTTAGCGAGCTCTTCGGAGGGAATTGTGATGACCTTCGCCGAGCTG
This sequence comes from Thermococcus nautili, assembly GCF_000585495.1. NCBI lineage: Archaea > Methanobacteriati > Methanobacteriota > Thermococci > Thermococcales > Thermococcaceae > Thermococcus > Thermococcus nautili. The sequence goes on along the minus strand of NZ_CP007264.1, from coordinate 628,546 downwards.
ACGTTGAGGGCGTAGCTGAAGCAGGCCGGGAGCTTGACTTCTTTGTTAACCGGGTACATCCACTGGTTGAGCGGGAGCTTCTCCTGAGCGGTTTTGCTTATCAGGAAGTTTATGAACTCCTTCGCTAACTCGAGGTGTTTCGTCCCCTTGACGATTCCCGCTCCCTCAATCTGGACGTAGGCGGTGTTGTTAAGGAAGATTGCACCGATGTTGGTGCTGTTCTCTTCGCAGGCCGCGTAGGCCGGGTCAGTGGCGTAGCTGACGAACAGCGGGGCCTGGTTCTTGTCCCACATCTCCCAGCCGGCTCCCCAGCCCTTGACGATTATCACGTCGTTCTGCTTGAGCTTCTCCCAGTAGTAGGGCCACTTGTCGCCGTAAACGCCAATCGTCCAGAGGAAAAAGGCCATTCCAGTTGAACTAGTCAGCGGGTTCTCGACGATGAGCTTGCCCTTCCACTCTGGCTTCGTCAGGTCCTCAAAGGTCTTCGGCGGGTTCTTCACGACGTCCTTCTTGTAGACTATCGCTATAGCACCATAGTCGTAGGGCGTGAGGTGGAAGGTCGGGTCAAAGTCCTTTATAATCCAATCTGGGATGTACTTCGCGTTCTCCGGCTTGTAGGGGATTAAGATGTCCGCCTGAAGGGCCTTCTGGAGGTAGCTGTTGTCTATTCCAACGACGACATCGGCCTGCGGGTTGTTCTTCTCGATTATCAGCTTGCTGAGCACTTCTCCAGCGTCGCCGAACGTCACGAGACGAACCTTGACGCCGTATTCCTTCTCGAATATCGGAATGATTTCCTTCATCCAACCCTCGATGCTCTCGTAGGAGTAAACGGTCAGAGTTTCCTCGGCCTTAACGGGCCTCGCCCCAAGGAGCGAGGTGACGAACAGAGTCACCACGAGCAATGCCAGAACCTTCCTCATTGAACCACCCCCCCGATTAACAGGTTGTTCCGTTTCATAACCCGATAATTGGGAGATTAAAAAAGGTTTGCTTCCCAGTTCTGGTTAGTGGTGAGTTCACTCCTCTACCTTGCTAACCATCTTGATGACGTAGTCAGCAGCGTTCTGAAGGGCCACAGAAAAGCCGGGTTCGGTGCCTATGACTATGGTTTCCTTCCCCTTCCGTTTCGCCTCCTGGATTATGGGCAGAAAATCCGCGTCCCTCGTGGCCAGTGCTATAACATCAACATCGGAGTTGTAGATGAGCTCCATGGCCTCTATCGCTATTCTCACGTCGGTGTCGCCGGCGACTATAACGGGCTCAAGCCCCTGGTTGACGACCGCCTCGATGAGTCCCTGGGGAGCGTACTGGTTCAGAACGACCTTCGCGACCCTTATCCGACCGAGCCTCTCAAGGGCCTCAACGATGTCTTCGAGCTTTATTCCGAACTCCTTCCTCAGGATGTTCGGTCCGTCTATTATGAGCCCGATGCTTTTACCGCTTATCTCCTCTTCCGGTTCTTTCTCGCGCTTGAGAACCTTGATGAGCGTTTCCTTCACTCCTCTTCCCTCCCCTCTCTCTTGGGCTCAAGAACTATGGTGTAATCGGCCGCGTGCTTGAGGGCAACCGAAAAGCCGGGCTCGACGCCGATGACGACCGTTTCTTTCCCCTTCTCCTTGGCCTTGAGGATAACCGGCAGAAACTCCGCGTTCCGCGTCGCGAGGGCGATTACGTCTATGTTGGGGTTGTAAATCTCGCGCATGGCCTCAACGGCAAGCTTTACCCCGGTCTCGCCGGAAACGACAACGGCCTCAAACCCCTGATTCGAGACCGCCTCTATGAGGCCCTGGGGGGCGTACTGGTTGAGGATAACCTTCGCAACGCGGATGTCTCCGATGCTCTCTAAAACATCAACGATGTCTTCGAGCTTTATTCCGAACTCCTTCCTCAGGATGTTCGGCCCGTCAATGAGAAGGGCTATCTTCTTCCCGCGCTTGGACTTCCGCTTAATCATGCCTATACTCTTGATTCCATCCTTCGTCATTGAGATTATCTTTTCCCAGCTTCCGCCTGGCATAGGTGTCACCGTTGAAATCACTGAAACTCAACACGGCCTTTTACGGGCCAATAATATAAAAATGTTCGTCAGAGGAGCCGCTTGTAGTAGTACCAGAGGCCCCTTATTATGTCGCGCACCTCAATCATGGTAAAGGTTTCTGTTCTGTCTATCAGCTTCGCCGTCTCCTCCCAGCTGTGGGCCTGGAGAACGCGGTAGATGAGGAGCTTTATCTGCCTCTCGTCCAGGTAGGGCTTCATCCAGCCGTCGAGGAAGTAGAGCTTCACTATCGGCTTCACGGCATCTACCACGGTATCGTAGGTCAGAACCTTGCCCGTGAATGCATCGAGGCGCTTCTTCTGAATCTCCGTGAGGTGAACCGGGTAATCAACGGCCTCGCCGAAAGGCGTCTCGAAGAGCCAGCGCGCTATCTCGGGCTCAAGCTCCCTGTGCGTGTCTCCGAGCCACTCGGTAAGCCTTATCCTGAACTCGTCGTTGGCCTTCTTGATGAGCTTCTTGGCCTTCTCGCTTATCGGCTTGAGTACTATCGCCGTAAACTCACCGCTGACCGGGTTTCTCGCGGGGCTGAGGTGAACTACTGCAAAGCCGTTCCTGACCCAGAAGCGGACGAGTTCCTCACTGGCCCCAAAGCCAGAGCCTATCCAGTCGAGGCCCTTCTCCCTCGCCTCCTTCTCAAGGAGCTCCAGGGCCTTGCTTCCAAGTCCCCTGTCCATCGCATCCGGATGGGTTGCAATCCTCACTATTCTGTAACCCTTGAGCTTCGCGAACTCCTTCAAATAATGGTGCTTGACCATCATGTCCGGGATTATGTTTCCGCGAGGCTTGTAGCCCTTGGCCATCTTGTCTATTACCTTCTTCGGAATTCCTCCTTCCTTGGCAATCTGTATCGCCGTCACTATCTTGCCGTTCTTGAGCCTGAGCACGCGGGCCTCGTGGTGGGGTGCGTCAGCTAAGAGCGCCACGTCGCTCGGCCTGTTGCGGTAGTGCGCCAAGATATAGATTCCGACGAAGTTTCTGAGGTCCTCCCGGTCGTTCTCGAACCAGTCGTCGAGGTCAGGTTCTTCCAAATAGACCTCCTTCTTCTCAATCAGCTCGAAGTCCTCATCGGTGAGCTCCACAGGCTCGGCATCGAGCAGGAGAACGTCGAAGAGCCACCGCTCAATCGGGTCGTTTTCCGCGTAGCGAATCGGCTCGTCCATGTGGAGCTCCTTAAACTCCCTCTTCTCCCTCGCCCTCTTGAGGAACTTCACCGAGAAGCCCCTTCCCGCTCCCTCGTAGCCGTGAATCGTTGAGGAGTAAACCACCCTATCCTTGTTGAGATACTTATGGAGTATCGGGACGTGGATTCCTGCCGCTTCGTCGAGAATGTAGAGGTCGGCGCTCTTCTTGTAACCTTCTGCCGGCGGATAATAGCGGAGGCCGATTTTCCTTGCGTAGAGCTCCTTTATCAGCCCGCGCTCTTCAACGACGTAGGGCTTGAAGCCGAGCCTCTCAAGGGCACGCTTGGCGAAGCGGAACAGTGCCTGAACGTTCTCAAGCTCGGGGGCGGTAACGACAATCCTCGTCCTCTTCTTTAGAGCTAAGGCCAGACCTATCGCGCCGATTCCAACGGAAACGCTCTTGCCCCTTCCTCTGTCCGCTGTAAGAACGAGCATTCCGCCCTCTACCAGCTCCTCGAAGGCCTTCAAAACCTCAACCTGACCCTCGGTTAAGGCCATCTCGTAGAGCTCCTTCGGGAAGAGGGTTTCCTCCGGAATGGGAACGCCCTTTCTGGCCTTAATCCTCGCCTGGCTCTTGCTCCTCTTCGGCTTCTTCCTGGCCTTTCCGCTCTCGGTGATGATGTAGATGCCCTCGTGCTCCGTGAACTTCCTGATGAGCCTTCTATTGAAGCGCTTCTTGACGTCGTCTATCGTGTAAGGTGGCGTTACGAGGCTCTTGTGGAAGCCCGTCCACATGTTCTTCCACTTCTCGAAGGGATGAGCGAGGATGAAAATCAGCCCTCCACCGCGAACGGTCTCGATAATCCTTCCGAGGTCGTTCGGCGAGTAGTCGTAGCTCATATCGAGGATGAGCAAATCGTAGGTTCTTCCAAGGATGTCGCGGGTGTGCTTGAAGGTAACGGCTTTTACCTCGACGTTTGGGCCAGCTAAGACGTCGAAGTGCTTCCTGAAGGCCTCGTAGCGCTTCCTTCCAAAGGTCTCCTCGCCGAGCGCGTCGGTGGCGTAGAGAACCTCTATTTTATCCTCGCTCTCGTCGCGGAGGCGCTTCTTCATCAGCTCGTCGAGAACCTCGCTCAAAACCCTCGCAGAGGCCCCCGCGAGTATTCCGGCCAGCTCGGCTTTCCTCAGCGTGTCACCCTCGATTACAATCATTCTTCTGTGGAAGTTCTCAAGGGCCTGAGCTAAAGCGGTCTCGGTGAGCTTTAAGATTGAGTCCTTAACCTTCTCGCCCTTCGCGTAGTCTCTCACTTCCTTGTCAAATCTGACCTTCACGGTCATCTCTCCTCCCCCGCTAAAGGGGAGAAGGGGAATTTAAAAACCTTCGGAGCTTTCGAGATGTCTCGATATCCATCGAAACGCTAAGCTTTTATACGAAAAACACCGACTTACCCCGGTGGTTTCTATGAAAGGTCTGGCCGAGAAGGACCTCGGAAAGTTCAAGCTCGTCGGCAACCTCGACGCCTTCAGGCGGAAGGTCGTCTTCCAGGTCACCGAGATAAGCGTCGAGAAGGACGACTACTTCTCAAGGCTCTACCTCTACGATGGCAGGAAGGTTAAACCCTTCACCTCGGGAAAGAAGGACTCAAACCCGAGATTTTCGCCAGACGGGAAGCTGATAGCCTTCACTTCCAAGCGCGATAAGGAGGGCAAAGAGTCCGAGCTCTACGTTATCCCAACCGACGGCGGTGAGGCGAGGCTTTTAGCGAAGTTCAAGTACGGGATTAAAAACCTCCGCTTCACCGAGGACGGTAAGAGCATAGCCGTTATAACGCCGATAGACGTCGAGAAGAAGCCCAAAGATGACGTTCACCTTATCAAGGAGATTCCCTTCTGGTTCAACGGCGTCGGCTGGGTCTACGGGAAGAGGAGCGTTGTTTATCTGGTGGACATCGAAACCGGCAGGAAAAAGCGCGTAACGCCCAAGAACCTCGATGTCTCGCAGGTCCGCTTCCACAACGGGAAGCTCTACTTTATAGCTCAAGAAGACCGCGAGAGAAAGCCGATGGTGAGCGACCTTTACCTGCTCGAAGGCAGGAAGGCGAAGCGCCTGACCCCCGGAGAGTGGGGCGTGAGCGACTTCATTCCGCTCGACGACGGCACTTTCATTCTCAAGGCCAACACGCGCGAGCGCGGGATTCCGACGAACACGCACATCTACCACTACAACCCCGAGACGGGCGAGATGAGAAAGCTCACCGCTGACCTGGACCGCTCGGCCTACAACTCCCTTAACAGTGACGTTCGTGGGGCACAGAGGGCCGAGCTGGTCTTCAGGGACGGCTGGGTCTACTACGTCGCAACCGACGGCCCGAGGGCGAACCTCTTCAGGGTGAACCTCGATGGGAAGGTAGAGCGCGTTATCAGCGGTGATAGGAGCGTCGAGAGCTTTGCAATCGGCGACTACATAGCCTTCACCGCCCAGGACGCGGTTACTCCGCTGGAGCTCTACGTTCTCCGCGACGGCAAGGAAAAGAAAATCACGGACTTCAACGGCTGGATTAAGGACTACAAGCTCTCCAAGCCGGAGCATTTCACGGTTAAAGCCAGCGATGGAGTAGAGATAGACGCCTGGATTATGAAGCCCGTTGACTTCGAGGCCGGGAAGAAGTATCCCGCCATTCTGGAGATTCACGGCGGGCCGAAGACGGCTTACGGATACGCCTTCATGCACGAGTTCCACGTTTTGACAGCTAAAGGCTTCGTGGTAATATTCTCCAACCCGCGCGGTAGCGACGGCTACGGCGAGGAGTTCGCCGATATAAGGGGCCAGTACGGGGAGAGGGATTATAAGGACCTCATGGAGGTCGTTGATGAAGCTCTGAAGCGCTTCGACTTCATCGACCCTGAACGTATAGGCGTCACGGGCGGTTCCTACGGGGGCTTCATGACCAACTGGATAGTTGGCCACACCAAGCGCTTCAAGGCTGCGGTAACCCAGCGCTCAATCTCAAATTGGGTGAGCTTCTTCGGCACGACTGACATCGGCTACTTCTTTGCTCCAGACCAGATAGGGGGTGACCCCTGGAGCAACACCGACGGCTACTGGGAGAAGAGCCCGCTGAAGTACGCGCCGAACGTGGAAACGCCACTCCTGATAATCCACTCGATGGAGGACTACCGCTGCTGGCTCCCGGAGGCGCTGCAGTTCTACACGGCCCTCAAATACCTCGGCAAGACCGTTGAGCTCGCCCTCTTTCCGGGCGAGAATCACGACCTGAGCAGGAGCGGAAAGCCGAAGCACAGGGTTAAGAGGCTTGAGCTTATCGCCGGTTGGATGGAGAGGTGGTTGAAGGAGTGATATGAGTTAACGGAATAAAACTTATATATTGGATTTCTTTCTTTTATTATTGGTGAGAGTATGGAGCTTGAACTTTATCATTCTCTTCCGATTTTTGGAGAAGTTGAGATTAAGTTGTATGACGACGCTAGTATGATATATGAACTTTTTAGGGGAGATATAGAGAGACTCAAAAATGTCCCTCACTTAGGGATAATACATCAAACGTTAGGAATTCCTATGTACACAAGATATGATCACATAATCACAATGATGACATTAGTTCAAGAAATTAAAAAACATGTATCTAACCCCAGATTTAGCACCCCAATAAAATTGAACAACAATGTGGAATATACCTCAATTGAAGACTTTTTAAAATCTTGGAGTCTACTTTACTCACTTGGTCATCTTTATACTACTTTTACTGCAGAGCATGCTTTTTTGAGATATTTACTAAATAATCCCGATTTTCACAAAGAGTTTTATGAAGATGTAGAAGAAAGGGTAAAGCGGCACTTCAAGAACAGAGGCCGTTTTAAATATTTAGACAACATAATGGGTAACCTCCAAAATATTATAAAAACTGAGAATATAATGAGGGTATACAAAATATTCACTCTTTTAAAGTTGTTAAATGTTCTTGATAAAATAAAAGACTCTGAAAAAGAAAACTACAAAAAATTGAGAGAACTGACAACATTTATATTCTTAAGACATAAATATCTGGACAGTGTTAAAATCACCGAACAACGGCTTAAATTGCAGAAGATTATTGACTATTTTATCACAATAAGAATGCTAGCATTTACAATATTGGATGGATCCTTTGCTCCTAGCCATTTAAGATTTGAGCCGTTAAGAGTCATTCATGATATTGAAAAATTTGTTGTATCACGCGAATACAAACAACTCTTAAACAGCATCCATAGATTCTACACTTCCACAATATATCAAACTCCCAAAAATATGTATTACCATCATGTTCTTGTAAAAGAGTTTGAACAGAAAATATTTTCTAATTTTAGTGATTCCAAAGTATTTATAGATGCACTCCTAAATAACGAGTTAGATATCAAAATACGCGAAGTATTAGAGAACCTGAAAACATCGGAAACAGAACACATAAGAATAGAAAATAAATACAATATTGTAAGATTAAACATTCCTTCTAACTTTTTCCCCAATCCTGTTACATGGGAACTACACGAACTTAAGAAAATTAGTATTATCGGAGGTGTTGGGTTTAACCTTTCCAAAAACATGTGTACAGTAGATCTGTTTTTTCCAAAAAACTATAAAAGCCAAAATAATTTTCAATTAATAGTCAACACCTTGCTAATATTTGAGAATTTATATAATGTCATTCGTCAAAAATCTTTTGAAATTCCTCCAAACTATAGAATTGTATTAGGGTATGTCCCATACTTTATGTTCTCTCCACTAGCAGAGTATATTCTAAAGACCACAATAAGATCTGATTTAAGGTTTCCGAAATACTTTATAAAGGGGTCACTTTTAACCTATCCAATACTCTTTGCAAGATACGACTTGGATGATACACTCAGTTTTATTAAATTTACTGCAAAAGCTTTACAATTTGAAGGCACAAAAAAGATTGAGAGTGAATACTCACAGAAAGCTCTGAAATACATTATACATAATCTAGACACTTCCAAGTTTTTCATATATTCACCCAATGTAGTTATAAGTAATGGAACTGATAATGTAAACCAAGAAATAGATTTCTTACTAGTGGGTATATCAGAGAATGCAATTAACATGTATATAGGGGAGATTAAATCCAATGGCGATTTTAATAATGAACAACTTCTTAGAGAGCTTGAAGCTTTCTTCGGCATAAGTCCACAACAAGCTCGCAAAATATTAGTCTCTGAGAGTTCTAAGATCTCTCATCCTGAGTATCATGCAGAAATTAGTCAAATTATTATAGGTTCTAACACCAATACTACTGTAAATTTGGAGAGTAACAAAATACGGATTTTTAGGAAGAGTATACGCCCTTTAGATGCCTCGCCTAAGTCTAACATTGTGTGGTTTTCTCTTTAATTCAGGATAAAAATATTAATTCAAGAGACCTACAACTTTAAAGTGTGTAGTCCAGAACCTTCTTGGCCTCCTCGATGTGCTCCGGGTAGACGTTCTTAATCTCCGGGTGGAGAGCCTTGATGACCCTTCCGATGAGCACGAAGAGAGTTCCCGCGATAATCGGAAGCTCGTTGACAACGTCCTCCTCGAGCGGAATGTCGCCCGGTATCTTCTTGAGGACGTACTTCCTGATGGGCTCAATCTGGACCTTCTCGTCCTCGATGACAGCCCTGAAGAGGTTCAGGCTGTTCTTGAAGCCCTTGGTAATCGGTATGTGGCGCATCTTTATCGTGCTCGAGCGCTCGGCCTTGGCGTTCTCGTAGGCAACCTCGAAGAGGTCGCTGAGCTTCTTCTCAACGATGTCCATCATCTCCTCGGCCCTCGGCTTGATGACCGCGAGCTCACAGGTCCTCTCCAGAATCTTCTGGAGCTGTGGATAGGGTATTATCATCTCGGCCATTTCCCATCACCTCCGCGTTCTTGCCGGTGAATTTTAGTAACTCTGAGTATATAAAACTTTCGCTCAGAGGAGCAGGAGAGCCACGAGCAGTCCGACCATAATCAGGGGGCCGAAAAGGAGAACAGCCACCGCCGACTCCTCTGTGAGTTTTTTCGGGCCGTACTTCTGGACGAGCCACAGGCCGGCGAAGAAACCCGGGACTATGCCGAGGAACCATCCGAGGAGGCTTCCTCTAAAGCGGAGGGAGTTGACGGCCAGCATCGCTCCGAAAAGCAGAAAAACTCCGAGAAGAGCCTTTACCGTGCTTTTCTGCTTGATAACGAGGGCGTAGGATAGCGCCCAGGCGACCGTGAAGAGGAACCCGAAGAGTGCCTCCGCGAGCATGATTCGTCCCCCTAATATTAAAACCCCGCTGGGACTTTAAGATTTTCTCGGAAAAACTGGAAAAGCGTTGAAATTCGCCAAAAGCTTTTTTAACGCCGTTGTCGTTCCGGTGAACATGCTCGGCGTTATACTGGCGTTTCCAGAGAAGAGGTGGGAAAACTACACCCTACCAGTAAACGAAGAGCCCATCGTCAGGCTCACGGAGAGGAGGCTCTTAACCGCCAAAAGAATCCACGAGGTCATCACAATTGTTAGACGGGACAAGCTGAAGACTTACTCGCTCCACGTTTCAAACCCCGTGCCGGTGACCGCGAGAAACAAGATGGAGGCGCTCCTCAAAGCCCTCCCCGACGAGCCCTTCTTCCTGGTCGAGGGCAACATGCCACTGATAATGCCCTTCCTCGTGAACTATCTCGTCGGTCTCTTCTACGAGAACGAACCGGAAGCTTTAATCCCCGTCTGGAACGACGGGAGCGCCGAGGTATTTCACGCGGTCTACGAGCAGGACGCGCTGAGGGATGCGATAGAATCGGCCCTCGCGGAGGGTTACAAGAGCTTTTCAAGGGTTATCGAGTTCCTCGACTACGAGCCGGTCTCAATAGAAGAGCTGGCGAAGAGAAACCCCAAGGTTATGCTCAGCTTTTTCCGCGTCAGGAACTCCCTCGACGTCGCCTTCGCGGAGAAAACGATTGAAGAGCTCAAAGCCAGGGGAGAGCCCTTTTAACGGCCTTTGCAACCCCAACGGCCAGGACCGCCTTCGCTATGTCGAAGGGAATGAATGGAAGCACTCCGACGGCGAGGGCCTTTCCAAAGTCGCCGTTTAGGTAGAGGCCCAGCCTAAGCCAGCCGAGGAGGTAAATCACGCCGATTCCGAGGATTGACCCGAGGAGCCACACTTCTACCCTCTCCGAGCGCTCCGCGAAGAGTCCGGCCATGAGGGAGGCGATGGGGAAGGCGAGCAGGTAACCTCCGGTTGGGCCGTAGAGGTGCGCGAAACCGCCTGTAAAGCCCGCAAAGACTGGAAGGCCGACGGCGCCGGCCAGGATATAGAGGGCCTGGCTTGTGAAGCCGAGCCTCGAACCGAGTAAGAGGCCTGAGAGGATGACCGCGAAGACCTGAAGCGTGAAGGGAACGGGCCCGAGGGGAACCTGAATCTGGGCGCTTACAGCGGTTAACGCCACGAACAGACCGGTCAGAGCGACTTCCCTCGCGTTCATGTTGACGGGATGGGGCTTATCTTTAAAAGCCTTAGCGCTCCCGTAGGTGTGGGATGATACGGGTAGAGAACCTTCACTTCGCCTACAACGGGCGGGAAGTCCTCAGGGGAATAGACCTTGTCTTTGGGGAGGAAATCCTTGCGTTAGTTGGCCCGAACGGTAGCGGGAAGACGACACTGGCCAAGCACCTCAACGGCCTTCTGAAGCCGACCAGAGGAAGGGTTCTCGTGGACGGGATGGACACGAGGGAGCACACAGTGGCGGAGCTGAGCAGAAAAGTCGGCTACGTCTTCCAGAACCCCGAGCACATGTTTTTCGAGGAGACCGTCTTCAAGGAGGTCGCCTTTGGGCCGAAGAACCTTGGACTGGATGATTCGGAAGTCGAGGAGCGGGTTCGCTGGACCCTCGGAGCGGTTGGCCTTGAGGGATTCGAGGAGAGAACACCGTACTCCCTGAGCGGTGGGGAGAAGCAGAGGTTGGCTATAGCCTGTGTGCTCGCGATGAGGCCGAAGTACCTAATCCTTGACGAGCCGACGACGGGACTCGACTGGAAGGCCGAGAGGAGCGTTGTCGAGACTATTAAATCGCTCCGTGAGGATGGTCACGGGATTCTGCTCATAACCCACGACATGGATTTGGTGCTCGAGCTCGCCGAGCGCGTGGTTCTCCTTGAGAACGGGAAGAAGGCCTTTGATGGCCCGGTTGAGGAGTTCTTCAGCCTTGACCTTGAGCGCCACGGGCTTGAGATGCCCGAACTGCTCGTCCTTGCGGAAAAACTTGGCGCCGGCTTCGTGAGAAGCGTTGAGGAGCTTGCGGGGAGGGTTAGGCAGTGATTTACCAGTTCTACGTCGAAAGGGACTCGCTCCTGCACTCGCTCGACCCCCGCGTCAAGATAATCGGTATGCTCATCGGAATAACCTCGCTGATGCTCTTCAACGACCCGAAGGTTCTCATCCCCCTGTTCCTGCTCATCCTGCTCTCGGGCAGGCTCCTCGGAAGACTGGGAATCGGGGAGCAGTTGAGGCTCCTAAAGCCCCTCCTCTTCATCGTTGCGTTAACCGTCGTAATCTGGCCGCTCGTCTACAAACCGAGGCTTACCGGCCTTCTGCTCGGCGTCTCGTTCTCGCTCCGCCTGCTCGGTTTTGGACTGATAACCTTCCAGCTCCTGATGACGACGAGGCAGAGGGAGCTGATACTCGGCTTCGTCAGGCTCGGCCTCCCCTACGAGCTTGGCCTAACCCTCACGATAGCGCTCCGCTACATCCCGACGCTCTACGGCATTGCGGGCACGATAATGGACGCCCAGAGGAGCAGAGGGCTTGAGCTCGACAGGGGAAACCTTTTGGAGAGAATTCGGAAGACGATTCCAATCCTGATTCCCCTCATCGTGGCCTCGCTCAAAACTGCCCACGAGCTCAGCATAGCCCTTGAGAGCAGGGCCTTTGGGGCGAGCAGGAGGAGGACCTTTTACCAGGACATAGCGATGAAGGGAAGGGACTATCTGGCCCTTGGAATCCTGCTGGTTTGCTTCGCGTCCCTCCTGTACCTCCGCTTTGCCCTTGGCTTCGGGCACGTCGTCATCTACCGGTGATGACCTTGACGAGCGAGTCAACGGGAATCGAGTGGTCTCCAAGGTTCGCTATCTGCTCGGGCGGGGCCTTGAGGACGGTGGCGTTCAGCTTGTAGTGCCCGCGGTAGGAGCTGGTTCTCAGGACGAGGAGGGAATCAAAGAGCTCGGGCAGGAGGAAGAGCCGGGCAAATTCTCCCGGAAGGTCGAGCTCGTTGAAGGTAAGGGTTTCGTGGTGGAGGACTAGCGTGAGCGAACCATCGTCAGCTTTTCTCCTCAGCTCAAGAATGGTTTCCCCGGAGACGCCCCTTAGTGCAGAAAACTGGGAAACGAGGACCGTTGAGCCGTCTTCAACGTAATCGAGGGCCTGAAGGAGTTCATCGGCGCTGTAAACGCTGGCCGATAATAGGGTGGACGGCTCGACTTCAAGGGCCCTCAGGATTGAGGGAGAAAATGCCCTCTTGGGCCCGACGTGGTAGGCCTTTCCAGCTTTGAGCGCCTCGCTGAGGAAGGTGTGAACGAGTATAGAACCCGCTAACTCGTCCGTCGAAACGAGGGCCGACAGCGAGCCCCGGCTGAATTCAACCGGGAATCCTTCAAAGGGTTTTATCCCGCTGATTTCTTCAACTGGCTGGAAAAAGCCCGGCATCGTTCATCCTTCGCGGAGGTTCTATTTATCTTTTTCCACTCAGGGGTGAAGGATTCCAAGGGTCGCAACCCCCGCGAGGCCAAGGAATCCGGCTATGATGAGCTCAACCACTATCGCTATCAGCCACGCCAGGAACGCCCTGAGCCAGTCCGTGTGGAACACCACCTTGATGACCCAGACGTAGGTAACCATGAAGGCGAGCCAGCCGAGCGCTATTCCCATTGGGCCGGCTATCGCGAAGACAAGCGCCACGATTCCCCCCACTATCGCGCCGAGGATTCCACCGCCGACGATGGCCACCATTGCACCCACTATGGACGCGTCCTTTATGCCGACGAGCTTCGCGCTGAAGGCCAGGATTAGTCCGGCGACGAAGAGCGCGAAGAGAAATCCGAAGAGGGCAAGGGTTCCAAGCCCGGTAAGCGCGGGCTCAACGGGATGACCGTACATGCTATCACCTCGGTTAACCTACGGTGGTTTGCTTTAATAAGTTGTCCCAAAAGGCCTATAAGGTTCGACTCCAACGGGAGCCGGTGGTTAAAATGGGCATCGAGAAGGCTCTGTGGGACTTCTTCTACAACTACTTCTGGGAGCCCATGTTCACGAGGAGCGGCTACAACGCGGTCAACACCTTCGTCTACGCACTGCTCTTCGGTCTCGGAGTCATCTACTCCTACCGCTACATAATCAAGCCCCTGAAAATCAAGGTTGATGAGAGGCTGTTCTGGGCGGTAACGCCGATGGTGGTCTTTGGAGCAACGGTCAGGGCGCTCGTCGACGGGGGCATTCTGCCGAAGAACCCGCTAATCTTAACCCCTGGAATCTTCTTCACGGCGTTCATCCTCATAGTTCCGGCGATAGTTGCCGATGCAAAGCTTAGGACTTACCCAAAGGTCACCATAGTCTGGGGAACGGTTCTGGCCCTCTGGGCGAACTACGTGCTCGTCACTCACGCCAAGGACTGGCGCCCCTACGAGCTGACTTTAATCCACACCGCCGTCAGCTGGGCCGTCGTTCTCGCCTTCTACAGGTGGAGGCCCTTTGACAGGCTCTACCTCTATCCTGTCCTGGCCCACTACTTCGACATAGCCTCAACTGTGGTTGGAATCCACTTCTACGGCTACCGGGAGGTCCACTGGATTGAGAGCCATCTCGTAAGCTGGTTCGGGGCCTACATCTACTACCCCTGGATAACCCTAATCCTCATCGTGGTCTATTACGCCCTCCAGGAGCTCGTCCAGGACGAGGAGGAGAGGCGCTTCTGGTACCTGGCCGTTTACGTCCTTGGCCTCGGTCCGGCAATCCGCGACCCCGCCCAGATGATTCTTCAGGTGTGAAGGTTCTCCCCTATTTTTCTTGTTGAAGTTTTGTCCCATATAGATTTTAACAACTCAAATTCATCGAGCTGAAGGTTAGTGACTACCCTCCTATTCACCCATGGAAGTATAAACTCAAGCTGAACTCTCTGAATTGGTTCTCCAGTTCCAGGAAGTACCGATGTGGATGTGGCTCTTGCCAATACAGCATCTGCGACCACTATTGGAACTATCTGATTGCTGAAAACTGGTTTCATCACAAGAATTATTTTGTCAGGAGAGAGGGGAAGAACGCTTTCGGAGAATACCAGTTCTTCCCTGCTTGTAAAGAACTCCTGCAGCTGGGAATACACCCTTAGGAGTTCCTTTGCACTGTTATCTCTGAAAATCTTGTGAGGAACTCTCTCAACTAGCGAAAAGACAAATTGTTCTTTCGTCTGAACTTCTGCATCAGCTATGTGCATTAGTTCAGCAACTATGAGGGATACTGCCCCGGTACCTTTTGGCCACACGTGGATTTTTCTAGTATGCAGGCAAAGTTTACCAGTATTGGGCCAAACAAGGCAAGAATTAAACAACTTCACAATATTGAGGTCACGCTTCACCACATCACGGGAGAGTTCTGTTCTCAAGATTTTGAATGCATCCTCTGGAGGGGTTTTCAAATCAATTAGAATTTTTCCGTTCTTACCAAACCGTAACTTGCGAGTGCTCATATCCACATGCCTAGTGCCATCTACAATCACATCCCTGAAACGCTCGATATAATTTTCCCCCTCAGACACTTCTACCTCCACAAGTTTCATATTATCTCCAAGTTCTCTGACACGCTTTTCTATTAGAACGTTTCCTTTCTGAATAATTGCAGGGCTATGGGGGCAATGATACAGCACAAACCAGACAACTTTGTCCCTCGTATTCCCCTTAACTATATTCCTGCAGTGTTTGAGATACTCCTTTTCCCTGCTTACAACCAAGACACCCTCGTTTTCTCTCACAGATAGTGCTGGGGGCATAATAATATAACTTCCACTCATGGAATCAAACATGCACAATGGTTCGAACAGTAAGGCTATTTTCTCAATTAACTGGGGCGGGTACTTACTTCCAACAGCATTTTTCACACTTTCAACAAAATCAAATGGATTTATCAGATAATGCGTGATTGGGAGAAGTCTCAAAAGTAGCTTAAACTTGTTGGGATGCGGACGTGTAGGGCGGAGTTCTACAAATCTCCAACTGGGTAGCTGATTACGGCACTTCCCTGAAAACACACTGAAAAAATGCAGTAACTCTTCAACATTCTTTGAACTAATTTTAAATTCTTGATGTACTCCGCTTTCAGGATGCTCCAAGACAATGACCATCTCCTGCCGCATTACACTCACCTAGGATACCTTGATATGAAGTACTAAAATCGTTTCTGCCCTCATCAAGAGGGTGTCACTTTAATTTGCCCTCTTTAACTCCGGATAATTCTCCCCTCCTCTATTTCCCTTCTGAGGAGCTTTGCCTCTTCTTCCGCTCTCCTCACGCGGAAGACCCTCGCGATTCTCTCAACAGCCTCAAGCTTCCTGACGATGCCATCTAACCACGTGAAGACGTCGCCCGGGTAAACTATCAGCCCGTAAACCTTCCTGAAGTGCTCCGCTATCTGGGTCGGGTGCTTCCCGCTCCTGCGAAGCTCGATTATGAGGTTCCCAACGCGCTCCATCGCGTATTCTGTGCAGTCTTCCTCACCGCACATGAAGAACTCCTGATAAATCGTGAACAGCCTCTCGGCCGCGTTCGGGCTAAGCTCCGGGATGACCTTGTCGAGCTCCTCGAGAATGGAGGCGAAGCTCGGCGAGAAGACGTTGGCGCTTATCCTGCCTCTCACGGCCCCCTCAAGCTCCCGCTGGAGCGTTCCGCTTAGATACAGGTTCTCGAAGGGGTGAAGCTTGAGCGCAATCCACCTTGCGGGCTTCTCCCGAAGGTTCCTCCTTATGAACTCAGCCTCCTTCGGAAGCAGAAAGCTCATGCTAACGGCCCTTCCGTAGGGCGTGACCTCGACGAGGGGCTTTTTGAGCCTTACGAGCTCAAACTCCTCCAGCTTCTCCAAGACCTTCTCGGCGCTCTGGTTGGCCCCCAAGCAGCGCTCCTGAACCTCCTCGATAACGTCAAGCCTGTTGAAGACGCAGGAATGAGCAAGAACGTTGTCCTGCTCAAGCTCGTCGCTCCACTCCACAGTTACGGGCTCTATCGGCGCGGTAAGGAGCTTGAAGGCAACCTCCTCCTCGGTGCCCTCCATCTGGGCAGAATACTTTCGCCCGGGCTCGACTATGAGGTAAACCTTACCCTTCTCGTGGTAGAGGGGCCTTCCAGCTCGCCCGAGCATCTGGTGGAACTCTCTAACAGAGAGCCACTTGTTGCCCATGGCGAGGCTCTCGAAGATGACCTGACTCGCTGGAAAGTCCACGCCCGCTCCCAGCGCGGCGGTCGTGACGACGACGTCGAGCCTCTGGGCTAAAAACTCCATCTCGGTGAGCTTCCTCTGCTTGTAGGGCAAACCGGAGTGGTAGGGCTTCGCGCGGAGGCCCCTGCTCGTGAGGTAGGCCGAAAGCTCGTGCGTGCGCTTCCTTGAGAAGGTGAAAACTATCGTCTGCCCCTTGTAGCCCTGCTTGGATTTTCTCATCGCTTCCGCCCTGCAGAGGTTGGCTATGTGGCGCCACTTTTCCGACTCGTTGCGCGCTATGATGATGTGTCTCTCCAAATCAACCGGCCTCTCGTCGTAGAGGACGAGCTTTAATCCAAGCTCCTTGGCGAGCTCCTCGGGGTTTCCAACGGTAGCGCTCAGGCCTATGAACTGGGCCTTTGGATAAAGCCTCCTCAAGCGGGCTATCAGTCCGTCCAGCCTTGGCCCGCGCTCCTCGTCGTCGAGCGTGTGTATCTCGTCTACCACAATCGTTCCAACGTTGCCTATCTTCCTTCCTGCTCTCAACAGGTAGTCTATTCCCTCGTAGGTTCCCACTATGATGTCGGCGTCAATTCCGGTATCCACAACCACAAGCTCGTCCCGGGTCTTTATACGGCTCATGCCAACGCGAATGGCAACGCGGAGACCGAGCTTTGAGTACCTCCTCCTAAAGTCCTCGTACTTCTGGTTTGCCAGGGCCACGAGCGGAACCAGGAAGAGGAGCTTTTTGCCCTCCATCGCCTTGGGGACTCCAGCTAATTCGCCGATTAGCGTTTTACCGCTCGCAGTCGCGGAAACGACGAGTAAGTTCTCCCCTTCAAGGAGGCCGTTCTTGACGGCCAGGCTCTGAACGGGGAGGAGCTCCTTCACGCCCTCGGCCTTCAGAACTTCCTTAAACCTCTCCGGAAGCGGGAGCTCGTCAACCTTGACCCTCTCGACCTTGACGTGCTTGGCCTTCAGCTCGTCCCACTTGGTAACTTCCGGGTGCTTCGTCGGGTCGAAGCGCGGGTCGAAGGCATACAAAACCTTATCGAGGTCTCTAAACCTGTCGAGGAGCTTCTTGGCCTGCTCGAACATCGCTATGCTGTTAAACCTAAACCTGAGCTCCCTCTTCAGCTCATCCTCCGCACAGCGCTCGCAGATGTACTCGTTGCGGTACTTTATCCTGTTGCCGGGCGTCAGGACTGTTATCCTGCCCTCAAGGAGGCAGAGACGGCACAGCTCGGCCTTTTCCACTCTTTTGTTCTGGAGCCTTCTCTTAAAGTAGTCCTCCCATTCGTCCGCGTTGACGAGAACGATTCTCGCCTGGCGAAGGAGCTTTTCAATCTCCTTTGGGTTGCGGTAGTTGCTCCCCTCCAGGACCTTGAAGAGCCTTCCCTCTCTCATTATGAGGCGGAATATCCTGTCAGCCTTCAGGTTCTTCATCTCGCTCAGCTTTTCTGGCTCGTTCTCGATAAAGAAGGCCTCAAGCTCGTTCTTCTTCCTTCCGGACCTGATTACGAAGAGCATCTTAACCGCCTCGGCCAGCCGTCCACTCATCACACCTCAGAGTCGGGAGGCGTCCTCATCGGCGAGCCAGCAGTTCTTGAGCTCCTCGACGACGAGGTTCGCCTCGATTGAGAGCGCGTTTACGCCGAAGGTCTTTTTCAGACTCTTCAGGAACTCCCTGAGCTCATCCATGTCCCTGAATTCTCCCTTCAGCAGTACGTTGTGGTCTCCGGTTTTTAGGTAGAGGAACTCGATGTTGTCGAGTGAGGCAAGCTCGCGGAGCATGCTCCTAGTGTAGGGGTCAACGTCCTTGAGCCTGATGAAGATTAGGGCTGTAACGAGATTCCCGAGGAATGCCGGGTCAATCACCGCCGAGTAGCCCTTAACCGCGCCGAGCCTTTCGAGCTTCTCAAGCCTGCTCTTCACACTTGCTGGGGAGAGGTTGACCCTTTTTCCGAGCTCGGTCAGCGTAATCCTGCCGTTTGAGCGGAGGGTTCTCAGAATTTCCCTGTCCTTTTCGTCAATCCCTGGCATCTTATCACCGGCAAAGGGAAAGGAAAATCAGCGGGTAATCTTGACCTGCCTCATCAGCTCAAGGGGCTCAGGGTGCTTCTCGAAGTACTCGCGAACCGGCTTGAGGAGCTCGATGAGGTATTCCGCTACCGCGTTCTTGAGGTCGAGCGGATGGAGCTTCCCTTCCGCGAAGTCCCTCTTGAGCTCCTCGAAGGTGGTGTAGGTGACGTCGCCACCGAACTTGGCCGGGCGGTGGATTGTGAACTCCGTCGGCTCCTCGCGGAAGATTATGTACTCGGCCCAGTCAAGGACGGGGTTGTACTTAACTTCCCTCGCCGGGCAGAATGCCTTCCTGAGCTTCTGCTTAATCTCCTCGGGGCTGTCGTGAATGAAAACTGCCGAGTAGGGCTTGCTCTTGCTCATCTTCATCTGGGTCTTGAGTTCCTTGAACTGCTCCTCGCTCTCTATCGGCCAGACCGGCGGTTCCTGCAGGCCAAGGAGGAGGTGGTGGTGTAACGCAACGGGCTTGAGCTTCTCGCCCTTCCACTCGAGGGCGTGGTAGCGGAGCTTCTGGGCAACTTCGATGGCTATGACGTGGGCCTTCCTCTGGTCCATTCCGGCGTGGGCTATGGTGACGCCCTGGTAGAAGATGTCAGCCACCTGCATCGCCGGGTAGATGAGCTTGGCGAAGTCTATTGACTCGCCCATCTGGCGCCCCATTATCGTTATCGAGCGCATCATCCTCGCGAGGGTGACGTTCTTGGAGATGTCTATCACCGTCTGCCAGTAGTCGCCCTTCTCAAGTATCTCGCTGGCCAAAACGAACTCGACCTTGTCGGGGTCTCCGCCCATAACCTTGATGCTCTGCTTCATTCCCTCCTTGAAGTAGGTGAGGGCGACCTTCTGAATGGTCTCCAAGTCACCGCCGAGCTTGTCGTTTATCCAGCTGTGCCAGTCGGCTAAGAAAATCCTCGTCTTTATCCCGGCCTTCTGGAGGTCGGCTATCTTGGCTCCGGCCATGAGTCCGGTTCCGAGGTGAATGTAACCGCTGATTTCGAAGCCGATGTAGTGCTGCATCGGGATTCCAACCTCGAAGAGGTGCCTAAGATTCTCCTCGGTGAGGAGCTCCTCCGTCGGCTTGCGCTTTATGAGCTGAATCTTTTCCTCAACGTCCATCACTACCACCTGAGCCTGAAACGGCAGAAGGCTTTAAGGGCTTTGCGGAAGTTTTTCCGCCCTGTTAAACTTTCGGGCGATAAGATTTATAACCGCATTATCGCTAAAGGGGACGGTGATACCATGAAGAAGGTTGCAATGTTCCTGGCGGCAGTCGTTCTGCTGTCGGTTTTTGGGGTGGTTGCCAGCCCAGCGGTCAGCGCCGCTGACACCGGCAAGGTGGTTATAGCGGTGGACCTCGCCCACGGCGAGAACCCCAAGGGCCTCGACGACGTTACCTACAAGGGCAAGGTTCTGACGCAGGGAATGCTTAAGACCTTGACGGACTACACCTTCGTTTACTTCGGCGACCCCAAGTACGAAAGCGACCTTGGAATCAAGAGGCTCGGTGACAAAATCACCTACGACGCGCTCAAGAACAACAACGTTACCATCCTCATCCTTGGCCAGCCCAGCAGCCCGCTCCTCCCGGAGGAGATTAAGGCCATAAGGCAGTGGCTTGAGGAAGGCGGCAAGGTTCTTTGGGTCGCCGGCGATTCCGACTACGGAAACGGTGCCAAGACCCAGCAGTTCGTCAACAGCCTCCTCGACCAGCTCAACATAACCAACCTTCGTGTTGACCTCGCCTCTGTTGAGGATGCCCAGAGCAACGCAGGTGGAAAGTCCTACCGTGTCGTTGCCTACGATGACCCCTGGAAGGACACCCCGAAGAGGGAGATACTCGTTCAGAACCTCAAGTACGGAGGTAAGGTTCTCGCTCACGGTCCGGGCGTTGTTGCCTGGGTTGACGGCAAGGATGGAAGCGGTGACTGGCACCCGCTCAAGCCAGACGTCAAGCCCGACAACGCCTACGTTATAATCCACTCCAACTCAAGCTCTGACATCACCGAGAACAACGCTCCAGCTGCAAACGCTTACCAGGCCGGTCAGACCGGCGAGTTCCCAATCGTCGCCGCCCAGATTGTCAAGGTCAACGGCAAGAACGATGTCATCATCGTCAGCGGTGAGACCCCGATTGGCGGCTACGAGCCCATGTGGGCGAGCGAGTACTACGGCGTCAAGCTCGACGGCCCGACCGTCATTACGAACATCCTCCAGTGGAGCCTTGAGATGACCAAGGCCAGCGAGGAGAGCAGCGGAAGCGGAAGCAGCGGAGGAATCTGCGGCCCGGCCTTCATCGTTGGTCTTGCCGTCCTTCCGCTCCTCCTCAGGAGGAGGAAGTGATTTCCCTCTTTTTTATACCTTTGAACCAACACGCTTTTTAAAGGGAGTCCGAAAAAGGGGTGGGGATTGCCATGAGGCGCATGCTTGGAATCCTCCTTATACTCGTTTTGGGTCTCAGCGTCGTGGCCAGCGGCTGTATTAGCGGAGGAAGCAGCGGCAGTAGTGGAACCAGTGGAATCACCCTCGTTATCGTCACCAGACACGATGCCACAATCCAGTACAAGGTCAAGGAGCTCTTCCTCAAGAGCGACATTGCGAAGCAGTACCACATCACCGACCTGAAGTTCATAGGCGTTCCCGAGTCCCTCTGGCCTGAGTACATCAAGAAGGGCGCCGACGTCGGCTGGGGTGGAGGCCCGACCCTCTTCGACGACATGTACAAGATGGGCTACCTCGCGCCGATAACCGACCAGAAGGTTCTCGGTCTCATCGGCAAGCAGATTCCCAAGGAGCTTGCCGGAATGCCCATGATTAGGGAGGAGGACGGTAAGGTCTACTGGATTGCCGCCGCGCTTTCATCGTTCGGTTTCACCGTTAACAAGCAGGTTCTCGAGAAGCAGGGGCTCCCGTTCCCGCACAAGTGGGAGGACATAGCCACCGCCGACTGGGCCCGCGACCCGCCGATGTACGGTATAGCCGACCCGACCAGGAGCACTTCGAACACGAGGATTTACCAGATTATCCTCCAGGCCTTTGGCTGGGACGAGGGATGGAGAATTATGACCCTCATCGCGGCCAACTCCAAGGTTTACGAGGCGAGCGATGCCGTCAGGGATGCCGTCATCAACGGTGAGATTGCCGCCGGAAACACCATCGACTTCTACGGCTACACCGCCATGAAGCAGAACCCGAACTGTGTTTACGTTATCCCCGAGGGGGAGAGTATCATCAACGGTGACCCGATAGCGCTCCTCAAGTACAGCAAGCACCCCGAGGCGGCTCAGGCTTTCATCTACTGGGTTCTTACCGAGGGTCAGGCCGTCTGGATGAGCCCGGACATCAACAGGCTTCCGATTAACGCCGAGATATTCAACAAGACCATCACCGAGGAGGAGGCGAAGGTTCTCTTCAAGGGCAAGTACGCCGGCGAGACCTTTGCCAAGGCCCGCCCGACCCTCCTCAAGGCCTACAAACTCTCCATCTCGAGCAAGGGCATTCCGTTCGACGACAACAGGGCTCTGAAGACCGTTAACGCCCTCCAGTACTACTTCAAGGCCACCCTCATTGACGTCAACGGCCCGCTCCACCAGGCTTGGATTGCCATAGTCAACGCCTACAAGAACGGCAAGATAACCAAGGAGCAGTTTGAGCAGCTCAAGGACGAGCTTACCGCACCGATTCAGTTCAAGGACCCCGAGACCGGCAAGATGGTCACCTTCACCGAGGAGTACGCGGCCAAGATAAACGACAAGATTGCCACCGACGCCGGCTTCCAGAGCCAGCTCACCCAGGAGTGGAGGAACGCCGCCCAGGCCAAATACCAGAAGGTCATGGACGACCTCAAAAAGATGGAAGGAAGCTGACCTTTCTTTTCTTCATTTTGACAGGACAAAGTTAAGAAAAGCCATTCTCTCTCCCCAAACTTTCCAGACTCTTTTCAGAAACCTTTAAAACGAGCCCGCAAATCCTAAGGTAGTTGCGAGTGGTTAAAAACCGCGAGGAGGTAACGCTAATGAAGGTCAGCAAGTGGAGTGAAAAGCTCTTCGGAACCCCGTTGCCGGACCCAGTTGTTATAGTCTCCTTCCTCTTCCCGCTGCTCTACCTGGTGGCGTTTCTCGTGATTCCGGTCATAGTAATGCTCGGAACGGCCTTCAAGTACAACGGACACATCTCCCTCTACTGGTTCAAGAGCATCCTCAGCTCGAGCTACTATGTGAACTTCCACCCGGACGGATACCTCGTCAAGACAACGATTTACGGAGGGCAGGAGGTCTATCACTTCTCGGGCTGGGACTTCGGTGTCATCCTCAACTCAATAATCGTCTCGATAAGCGTCATGATTCTGACCACGCTCCTCGGAACGTTCTTCGCCTTCATAATGGCCCGCTACGACTTCCCGGGCAAGAACATAATGAGAATCCTCCTGTTCATCCCGCTCCTCGTTACCCCCTTCGTCAACGTCGTCGTTGTCAAGAAGATGTTCCTTCCGGATGGAATCATCAACTGGATTTTCTACGAGCACCTGCACCTCTTCCCGAAGCCGATATGGATTGATGGTCTCGTCGGTGTCATCATCGCCCAGACGATAACCTACTACCCGATAGTCTACCTCAACGCCTACGCGAGCTTCATCAACATCGACCCAAGCCTCGAGGAGCAGGCCGAGAACCTCGGCAGCAAGGGCTTCCACCTCTTCAGAACGGTCACGCTTCCCCTCGCGATGCCGGGAATAATGGCCGGTGCGATACTCGTCGGCATCTTCAGCCTTGAGGACCTCGCCGCGCCGATAGTCTTCCAGGGAAGCGCCATAGCCAAGAAGCTCATGTCCTACCAGATTTACAGCTCCTTCGTCTCCGGCTTTGCCGTCGGCAACCCGCAGATGGCGGCTTTGGCCTTGATAATGCTCACCATCGCCCTCATAATGTTCCTCGCCGTCCGCTGGTACGTTGGCCTCAAGCAGTACGCCATGCTCAGCAAGGGTGGCAGGTGGAAGCCGAGGGTTGCCAAGCCCAAGCCGTGGCAGGCCCTTATCATCGCGTTCGTCGCCGTCCCGCTCCTGCTGATAACCATCTTCCCGCAGATTGGTGTCGTCCTGCTCGCTTTCTCGGAAACCTGGTACGGCACCTGGCCGAGCGGGTTCACCCTCGAGAACATGAAGGCCATAATCACCCAGCCCGACATAGAGCGCGTCATCATCAACAGCCTCCTCTACTCGACCGTGGCCATATTCATCATCATCCTGCTCTCTCTTACCGCATCATACGCCTCCGGCAGGTTCAAGAAGGCCAAGCTCGCCCCGATACTCGACAGCCTTGCCACCATACCAATAGCGGTTCCTGGAATCGTCATAGCAATGAGCTATTTCTTCTTCTTCTCGACGGTCCCGCCGTTCAAGGGCACAATCCTTGACCCCACCAACCTGCTGTACTTCTTCCCGGGAGCGGCGCTCATACTGGCCTACTCCATCAGGCGTCTGCCATTCGCGGCGCGCTCGATTTCCGCCGGCCTTCAGCAGGTCCACGTTTCGCTTGAGGAGGCGGCGATGAACCTCGGCGCCGGAAGGTGGAAGGCCCTCACCAGCATACTCCTTCCCATGATTTCCCTCAACCTGCTCGGTGGAGCGATGCTGAGCTTCGTCTACTGTATGAGCGAGACCAGCGTCGGCATCACCCTCGGTTCCATCAACTCTACCTGGTACCCGATAACCGCCAAGATGAGGGAGCTCATCATCGGAGCCGTTGGAAGCGCCAACCTCGCCGCGGCCCTCGGTGTCTTCCTCATGCTCGTGCAGATAACGGCCATAGTTATAGCCAACATCATAACCAAGCAGAGGTACTCGTTCATCGGTCTTACCTGAGGTGGTGATTGAGATGGTTGACGTTAAGCTTGAGAACATCGTGAAAACCTTCGATGGAACGACCGCGTTAAAGGGGATAAGCCTTCACATAAAGCACAAGGAGCTCTTCACCCTGCTCGGCCCGAGCGGGTGTGGAAAGTCCACGACCCTGAGGATTATAGCGGGCCTCGACTACCCCGACAGCGGGCACATATACTTCGGCGACGAGGAGGTCACCTACCTCCCATCCTACCAGCGCGGTGCCGTTCTCGTCTTCCAGAACTACGCCCTCTGGCCCCACATGACGGTCTTCGACAACGTCGCCTACGGCCTCAAGATTAGGAAGGTGCCCAAGGAGGAAATCAAGAGGAAGGTCGAGTGGGCGCTCGAGCTCGTCAAGCTCAAGGGCTTCGAGAACCGCTATCCCACACAGCTTTCCGGCGGACAGCAGCAGCGTGTGGCAATAGCTAGGGCGCTCGTTGTCGAGCCGAAGGTTCTCCTCCTTGACGAGCCGTTGAGCAACCTTGACGCCAAGTTGAGACTTGAGATGCGTTCGGAAATCAGGAGAATCCAGCGCGAGCTCGGAATCACCGTCATCTACGTCACCCACGACCAGGAGGAGGCAATGGCCATAAGCGACAGGATTGCCGTCATGAACGTCGGAACCGTCGAGCAGGTCGGAACACCAAGGGACATCTACGAGAGGCCGAGGACCGAGTTCGTGGCGAGCTTCATGGGCAAGACCAACGTCATTCCGGCTAAGGTCGTCGAGAGGAACGGCGATAAGGTCACCGTTGAGTTTGAGAGCTTCCGCCTCGACGGGCTCCACTACACCGAGAAGAGCGACAACGTCGTCCTCGTAATAAGGCCGGAGCGCATAAAGTTCAGGCCCGGCGAGAACACCGTCTCGCTCGAGGGAACCGTTGACCTCATCGAGTACTACGGCTTCTTCACCGAGGTCGTCGGCCTCTTCGGCGAGACGAGAATCATAGCCAGAGCCATAAGCGACAAGGAGATAGCCAACCTCAGGCCGACCCAGCCGGTTACCTTCTACATCGACAGGGACGACATAATCGTCCTCCCCAAGCAGAACCTCTGATTTTTTCTCCTCCATTTGGCCCGGTGGTAGGAATGCTCGACGTTTTCGAGGAGGGGAAGGTTTACGAGGTTCTTCTCGTCACGCGCTCGAACGTTACCCCCGTTGGCGTCGTCCGGGAGGGCGAAAGGCTGAGGTTCAAGCTCTTCCCCGGGAAAAGCTTTCGCGAGGTTCTTGAAACCGGTAAGGCCTCACTTCAGCTCACCAACGACCCCGAACTGCTCGTCAGAACCGCTCTGAACCTTCCCGTCGAGCTGGAGTTCGTTGAGGTGAAAGGTCACCGCTGGATTAAAGGCCTTCCCGGCCTCTACGGGCGGGTGGAGTGGAAGGTTGAGCGCTGGAAAGATGAACTCGGCGAGACAGAGGTTCTGCTCTGTGAGCTGATTCCAGAGGGCGAAATCGAGGGAACTCCGCCACTCCGACCGTTCAGCAGGGCCGACTGCCTGCTCGTTGAGATGGCAGTCCTCTTCACGCGCTACCTCGTGAAACCGGAGGAGAAGCTAAGGGCCAGAATTCTGGAGATGCACTCCCTCTATAGACACCTCGGTGGTCGCTCCGCAACGGCCGACCACATGGTATCTTTTTTGACAGGGAAGACTCAAAAGGGACATTAAATGGTGTCCCTTTGGACAGGTTTCGAACGGGAAAGGTTTTAAGAGCATTCTCTCCCCTCTCAACGGTGATACCATGGCCAGACGGCTGTTGGCTCTGTTAATAGCTTTTGCGACCGCACTTTCTGCACTTGGAGCGGTTCCAGCGCTGGCTCAGGACTACTCAACGACCTACAGCGACTACGTTTACCTGCCCGCGCCCGTTGTTCCGGCCTTCGCAATTCCTGGAGGCACATTCAAGCTCTACCCCAAGGAAGGCCTTCAGGTTGAGTCAGTGACTGCCGTTTCAATCCTTCACGGCCCGTACGACCTTCAGATAGTCTCGAAGGACGACAAGTCCATCACCCTGCAGACCCCCGACGACATTGCCCCGGATGACTACTTCCTCCTCATAAAGACCGACAAGGGAACCCTCGTTCTCCCGAACGGTCTCAAGGTCTTCAAGGAGTGGCCGAAGACCCTCAAGATTGCCTGGACGAGTGACACCCACGTCACCACCGGTGCAAAGGTCGGTTTCGTCTGCGACCAGTACTTCCAGAGCAACGTCTACAAGCTTGAGGAGATGTGCTCGAACCCGATTCCGCTCCACAGCGTTGTGGCAACTTACAGCGCCTACCAGTACTGGGCCATGAACGGTGCTACCATAATGATAAACACCGGTGATGAGGTTGACACGAGCGGTGACGTTACCGGATACCAGATAATCTACAACATAACCAAGCTCGCCTCCGCTTCCGGCCTTCCTGTCGTTGGAATCAAGGGCAACCACGACGACCCGCCGACCGTTTACACCCAGGTTCTCGGCCCCAAGTACTTCTACGTCACCATCGGCAAGT
Source organism: Thermococcus nautili (assembly GCF_000585495.1). Classification (NCBI taxonomy): domain Archaea; kingdom Methanobacteriati; phylum Methanobacteriota; class Thermococci; order Thermococcales; family Thermococcaceae; genus Thermococcus; species Thermococcus nautili. The sequence goes on along the minus strand of NZ_CP007264.1, from coordinate 601,432 downwards.
TCATCATAATCGGCCTTGACACCGGAGGAGACCGCGGTTACCCGACGATGGACGAGATTGAGTGGATGGAGAAGGTTCTCGACGAGCACAAGGGTTACATTCCGATAGTCCTCTACCACCACCCGTACTTCTTCAACCCGCGCTGGAACTACCTCGGCGGTGTTATCAAGGACCTTGACCCGAGCACCGATTGGGACCAGATTAAGGAGTACGTTGGTCGCTACTGGGGTGCCGACCAGGAGGTCGCGAAGCGCTTCCTTGAGGACGTCGTTAAGTACAACATCCCGCTCACGATGAGCGGCCACATTCACCACGACATGTACTGGCTCTACATTGACAAGGAGGGTCACAAGCACTACTTCCTCACCCTCACCTCGACCGGTGCTCCCGACAAGGAGCCGAACCCACCGGCCAACCCGAGGCACAGCCCGACCTGGTACGGAAGCAACTTGGTCGTCATAGATGAGAACGGCAACGTAGAAATGCCCTACACCCCCGTCAAGATTGAGAACGACAAGGTCAGGAGCGACTTCATCAGCGTCCCCGTTCCGCAGGAGTTCATGATATTCAAGCACCAGACGGGCTTTGGAACCGCCCTCAAGTTCATCAACGAGCTCAACAACAGCGTTACCGGCCCGATTGTCATCCCGGTTCCGGCCAACGCCAAGGTCGACCCGAGCGTCACCAACGTCACCTACAAGGTTATAGCCTCAAGGGAGATAGCCGGCCAGTACTACATGCTCCTCAACGTGACGATTCCACAGGGAGTCTCCCAGCTCGTCGTTGACACCGGAAAGGACACCGAGAAGCCGGTCGTTCAGATTGCCTACCTCCAGCCCAGCCACCCCAAGCCCGACTCACAGTTCACCGTTTACTTCACCGCCCAGGACAACCTTGGCATCAGGGACCTCTACGCGGTTCTCTACGACTCGAACGGCAACATCGTCAAGTACGGCAAGGTTGAGGAGTTCCCGGCCGAGCCCTCAAGCGGAAAGCCCGGCGACACCTTCTACATCGTCGAGCTTCCGGGACTCAAGGCAGGCAAGTACAAGCTTGAGATAGTGGCCGAGGACTTCTACGGAAACAAGGCCGTCGTCACCAAGGAGCTCAACATAGCCGAGAGCAAGCCATCCGCGGGCTCGACTACTCCGACGTCAACTGCCAGAGAGAAGGGCGGAATCTGCGGACCGGCCGCGATAGTCGGACTCGCCATAGCCCCGCTCCTCCTCAGGAGGAGGAAGTGATTTCCTTCTTCCCTTTTTCGATATTCATTTAAACCTCGGTGCCCTCTTTTTCTACGGTGGTTTAAATGACCCGCAAGCTCTATTACGAGGACGCCTACCTCAAGGAGGCCAAGGCGAAGGTTCTCGAAGTGAAGGAGGACGCCCTGCTCCTCGACCAGACGATTTTCTACCCGACCGGTGGAGGCCAGCCCCACGACAGGGGAACGATAAACGGCGTTGAGGTTCTGGACGTCTACAAGGACGATGAAGGCAACGTCTGGCACGTCGTTGCGGAACCGGAGAAGTTCAAGCCCGGTGACGAGGTTGAGCTCAAGCTCGACTGGGACTACCGCTACAAGCTAATGAGAATCCACAGCGCCATGCACCTCCTCGAGCACGTCCTCAACGTCGTCCTGCCCGAGAAGTGGGAGCCCTACGGAAGCGGAATGAGCGCCGAGAAGGGCAGGCTCGACATCGTTTACCCGGAGAACGTGAACAAGTGGAAGCAAGAAATAATCGAGACCTTCAACAGGCTCGTTGACGAAGGCGGAGAGATGAGAATATGGTGGGAAGGTGACACCCGCTACACCCAGATAAGGGACTTCGAGGTCATTCCCTGCGGGGGAACCCACGTGAGGGACATAAAGGAAATCGGCCACCTGAAGAAATTCAAGCGCTCCAGCCTCGGAAAGGGAAAGCAGAGGCTCGAAATCTGGCTTGAGGACTAATGCTTCCTCGACAGGTAAAGCGCCAGCAACGATATCACCAGTGCACTTCCGCCGAGAATCTCGGCCAATCCGATTTCCATCCTTTTCTTTGGCTTCCAGTAGGAGCTATCCTTTGCGTGAATCTCTACGCTGTATCTGTCGTCTTTTGGTACTCCCCAGAGGAGGTTTATGAGTGCGGCAGCCTCCGTTCCGGTGTATTCGTTGAAGTACACATTTCCCCCGCCAAGAACCCACAGGTATCCGCTTTGAAAGCCCACAGTGAGCTTTAGGGCACCTCGGGGTATTCTGGAACCGCATTTTTTCAGATGGGGCCCTTCGAGGCACACCCTTCCACCTTCCACTTTGAGGCTTAGCTTTTCTTCCTCCTGTGTAACGAAGCTGGCCAGCGTGAAGTCTTCGCCCTTCCACAGAAACTCCAGCTTGATTAGAATCTCTCTCCACGGCCTGCCGTCTCCAAAATAATAACCTTCCTTGTAGTTGTAGACAAGCCACCACTGCCTTTTCTCCCTGTGGGGAACGAGGGCATATCCGTACGCGCTGTCTATGTACTTCGCTCTCCTGCCCGATAGCTTAAGGATAACCCTCCCACGGGGCTTCCAATCGCTTACATCCACCCAGTAATACGTTCCCCTCCCTTCAGGTGTTTTTAGAACGCTTTGGTTTTCCCAAGAGACCTCGACCCTTAGGGGTAGGTTGGAAACATAGGTTCCGTTGTCGTAGATAGTGTGGCTCTCCAAGTAAACCGCAACAAGTTTCCAGGGTGTTTCAATCTCAAACCTGCCTTCACCAGTCTTTTTGAAGGGTATTTTAACAAGACGAAACTCCGTTGAGAGCGCTCTAACTTCGGGAGGGTGCATGTAAATCCCGTAGCGTGGATGGACGGTGACGTTAAGCTCACAGTTTGATTCCAGGTAGAGCGTTGAGTTGGAAGGAACCCCCATATCCAGATAGTCCTGGAGGTCAACGCTTCCACTGCCGTTTACGGGAAACGCAAAATCCTGAACAAGACTCCCATCATCAAAGGTTCCGAAAACCCAAGATGAGCACTCCGAGGTGTAGTTAATTAGAATGTCGTCGAGCTCCTGGCCAGGTGACGGGTGAAACTGAAAGGTGGCGTTCCATGCCGAAACCCATGGAAGGGACAGCAGGAGTGCCAAGAGCAACACGCCGCGTCTCATAATTTACCCATGTAGTCAAGAACAATAAAAACTTTTTGGATTGGTAATCAGTTCAGGACACCCTTTCACTTCTCGAACACGTAGAAGTATCTCTCAAGGCTCTTGTGAACCCTCTGGTAGTAGCGTCCGAGCGTTTTGAAGCCGAGCTTTTCGGCCTCACCCTTTCCGTCGAAGCTCGTCGGAAACGCTACCGCGAGCCTTCCTCCGGGTTTAAGGACGCTGTGGATGCTCCTCAAAACCGCCCTGTAGAGCTCGTCCCGCCTCCTTCCCGCGAGTGTCGCAGCGGTTCCGTAGGGAGGGTCCGTCGCCACCGCCTCGAACTCCTTCCCTGGAAAGAGCTCTTCGAGCCTCGTCGCGTCGCCGAGCTTCAGCTCGTAATCCTTCACGCCGTAGTGCCGGAGGTTCATCTCGGCCCCTTCAACCATCTCGGGCTTTATGTCAACGCCGTAAACCTTGAGCCCGAGCAGGCCAGCCTCGATGAGTATCCCGCCGGCTCCCATCATGGGGTCGAGGAGCTCTTTGGTGGCCTTCGTCAGGTTCACCAGCGCGCGCGAAACCCTCGGGTGGAGCGAAATCGGCCGGAAAAACGGCCTGTGGTGGGCCTTTCGCCTCTCAAAGTCCTTGGGGTCGAAGAAGCGTAGCCTTATCCCCGCGTAGAGCCTTTCACCGCAGTAAACGCGGACGAGCGTGTCAGGCCTTGAGAGGTTCACGCGGTGGCCCTGGGAGTGAATCACCGCCCCGAGCTTCCTCGGCAGGTCGAGGACGTCGTGCCTGCAGTTGGCCATCGTCTCGGTGTCAACCTTAAACGTGCCTTCAATCGGCCAATCCACCTCTCTGGCCTTCCTGAGGAGCTCGTCAACGGACTCTGCCTCCACCAGTAGCTCACCGTATTCGTGAGCCAATCCGAGGCGGTCGAGGAAGAGGAAGGCCCTCTCGGGAGCGTCAACCTTTAGAAAGAGGTAGTCCTGGCCGACTATCTTCCCTCCCCCGAGTTCGAGCATCGCCTTTACCTCGTCCCTCGCCATCTCCGGCAGGTTTCCGAGTATCTCAACGTAGAGCATGTTCCAGCCTCCCATGAGGGGTTTTTAAGGTTGTTCCCACCTGAGCACCACGAACTCCCCGTAGTCCATGACCTTCTCGAAACCCTTTCTGAGGTAGTAGTTGTAGGCTTCAAGCCAGGGAAACGTTACAACGTAGGGTGTCTTTCCGAGCTCAAGGAGCCTCTTCACCGCGAAATCGAGCAGGGCCTTTCCGTACCCCCTTCCCCTGTATTCCGGGCCGGTCATGAAGAACTCAATTAGGCCCGTTCTTTCGTTCTTCAGCTCATCGGGAACCCAGTGGATTTCCTTGCCCTCGAGGTTGTAGACGAGCGCCACGGTTCCGGCGATTCTTCCATCCTCCCTCATTAGGTAGAGCTCGTCGAACTCCTCTCCGAGTCTGAACTCGAGAAACGGCTCATAAACCCGCCTGAAACCTTCGAAGTCGTCAGGCGAGGGCTTCTCCTCAACCCACTCCAGGGCGGGATAAGCGCCGTTCGTTGAGCGGTAAACATCGAAGACGAACCTCAAAAGCTCTTCCTTCAGGGCGAGCGGGTCTTTGACCATCTCGATACCCATCTCCGTCCCCCAAAGGTTATTAGGGTTGGGGTTAAAATAACTGTGGTGGTTTTATGGACGAGCTTGAGGCTTTAGCTTTGGCCCTGGAGGTTGAGAAGGCCGAGATGCGCTTTTACCTCGACCTCGCAGGGAGGACTAAGGACGAGAAAGCTAAGAAGATGTTCCTTTTCCTGGCCAAGGAGGAGGCCGACCACTGGGCGGAGTTCGAGGAGAAGTTCCTTGAGCGCGTCGCAGAGGAGTGCAAGTTGCCAGCCGTAAGTGAAGAGCTCCTCGAAAAGCTTCTCGTCAAGGCCGGGGAGATTGAAAGCGAAGTCGATGCCGTGAGGATTGGAATGGAGCAGGAAAAGCTCACGTGGGAGTTCTACGAGAAGGCCGCGAAGGAAGCAATGCACGAGTCGGTTAAAAGGCTCTTCGAGGAGCTGGCGAAGATAGAGAAGGCCCACTACGAGCTGCTCAAAGCGCAGTATGACTCGGTGATGAAGACCGGCATCTGGATGGACTACCAGGACTTCAGCCTTGAGGTGGACTGACGCTTTCCTTTTGTGGATTCTGAAGGTTTTGTGGGGGTAGGTGATACCATGCTGGCTAAATACCCGTTTGAGTTGCCGAAGGACCGGCCGTTGAGCAAGAAGGAAATCGCCCAGGCCCTTCGCTGGGCCATAGAAGCCGAGCTCGACGCGATAAGCTTCTACGAGCAGTTGGCGGAGCACATTGAAGACGAAAAGATTAGGCACGTCTTCCTTGACGTCGCCAACGAGGAGAAGGAGCACTTTGGAGAGTTCCTGGCGGTTCTCTTCGCCGTTGACGAGGAGCTCGCGAAGTATATGAAGGAGGGCTTTGAGGAGGTTGAAGAAGAAACGGGGATAAAGGTGGAGCTTTGAGCTCAGATGTTGATGGAAGAAACCATTGGTGGAACTCCTAAATTCGCCACTTCTAAGACCTTGGAGCGCTCTCTTTCTTTTCTACGATGGGAGATGACCAGCGAGAGTTTTAGCTTAACGGTTTTTTCATCGATGGTTATCTCCGCGTGAAGTCTCCTGATGTTCTTCAAAAGGTGTCTATCAATTCCAAATTTTTCTGAAGCGTTTAACAGCTCAAACCCCACAATGGTCTGTTTTTCACCGGGGGGAATCCTTCCAAAATCGAGGATTAAATCATCGCCGACCATGATGGAGTACTCATACTTCCGATTAGGAACGCTCACGAACAGAGAATCCCCTACCGGGTCGTAGTCAATGGGTTGTATCCCTCTAACACTTCTCTCCATCTTCACTCACCCGGATACGTCTGCTTGCAGGCTGTGGAAATGCGGTAATCACGGTTAGTCTCATCTTGCTCTTCCGTTCCCTCGCTTCAACGACGATAACCAAGTCCATACCTCTCGATTCTGGATGTACGTACGTTAATTTAAACCTGTTGCCTCCTTGATGTTCGACCCCTCGAAGGGCCTTTTGCCTCTTCAGTAGAAGTTCCTCAACGAGTTTGGGGTCAACGTTTCTCTGCTTTAATCTCAGCTTGACGTGGTCGGTCAGCAGGATTTCTGAAATACTGCCCGAGTCCAACAACCTCACGAACTTTCTGAAGTCCATGTTGACTCATGGGAATAACGACTTCTGGCTTTAAATGCTTTACTACTAAATAGGAAAACAAAATATCAAGGCCCCACATGCATCATCTGGTCATACATCGCCCAGTCGAGGAGGAGCTCATATTCAGCTTTGAGGTTGTAGTAGTGGCCCCACTCCATGTCGCTGAGGTAGCGCATTAGCCTCTTCTTCCTCTCGTCCTCGACCATGTTCTCAAGCTCGGCGTAGAACTTAGCCGCTATCTCCTCGGCCTTCATCGCCCACCTGATTAGGTCGATTACGTCTTCCACTTTATCAAGCTTCCTGGCAACGGGCTGGAGCTCCGGTCCTATGTGCTCCTTTGGAAAGACCATTTCCTTTCCGGGGAAGAAGTCAGCGTAAATCTTCCTCAGCAGTTCCTCGTGCTTCTTCTCCTCGCCGGCGAGCCAGCTCACCTTTTCCTTCAGCTCCCCTATCTCAACCCTCTCGGCCAAGCTCTCGTAGAACTGCCTCGCACCGATTTCGGCCTTTATGGCCATTCCGAGGAGTTCTTCAAGCGAGAAGTCCTTAATCCGTTCGAGGGGAAGCCCCTCGTCGAGTTCGGGCGGAACCATACATCATCCCTCCGCTAAAAGCAGTCCGAGTTCGTTATACACCTTCACGGTATTAAACCCTTCCGTTTTGAGAATCGAAACTATCTCGTCCAGTATCTTCCTTTGGACGTTTATCGCCAGCATCTGGCAGAAATGACACTCCGGCGTGGAGCGGGCCATGAGGAGAAAGACCTCGACGCGCTTCCCTTCAACGGTGAGGCCGTAGACGAGACCCTCTCCGACGATGTTGAGGCCAGTTTCAGGGTCTTTAACCCTCTCAAGCAACTTCACAACGCGCTTGACTTCCCCGGGGATGTCCTTCCTCGGACCCGGCTCCGGTCTCTTTCTGGGCCGTAAAAAGTCCGGGAGGAGCATTCAAACCCTCTCTCCCGAGATATCTTCAGGCCTGTAGCCCTTCCTGTTCTCGAACTTTCCAACAACGTTGTTCCCGAGGTCGTAGACGTAGACGTTGTCGAACTTGACCAGTGCAAACCGCTCCATTATGTCGCCGATTATCTTGGAGTACGCTATGGGGCTCTCGCCTATGATGTTGTACTCGGCGTGGCTCTCGAAGCGAAGCCAGATTTTGAGCGTGTCGTCGGTGACCTCAAGACCCGCCACAACGCCAGAATCGAGGATGTCGCCACCGGTAACCGGGTCGGTTATTTTCTTCAGCTCCTCGATGACGGCCCTGTATGGCTCGGGCCACTCCCTATCTGGACTGTAAACCTTCATTTCCCTCACCGATTCCCCCTTCGACTGGTCAGTTATAAGCCTTCCTGGGCAGAGTTGAGAACTTTAGCCGAGGGATACGAGAGGAGCAGAGAGGTTATCCACAGCGACACCGAGGCGGTGTAAAGCAGGAGCGCCGGCAGGGAGCGGTAGTAAATCGCGTTCACGACCGTGAAGGCCACGAGGAGCCATGCGGACAGGCGGGCCATTGAGGCAGGTTTTTTCGGCGAGTTCGAGTAGAAAGCCACCGCATCCATGAGCAGGAGAAGGGAGATATCCGAGAACATCAAAAAAACGTAGTTCCGAGGGTCTTCGCTCAAACCTATTGAAAGAACCATCAAGGCAATTTGGGCAAGCATCTCAAGCTTTGCTCCAACGAGGCCGCTCATAGAGAGAGCATAAACTATAAGCGCGGGCCCAAATATTACGAGGAAGGAGACGTTGAGGCCAATCATATGGCCCGTAAAGCCGAACGCCGTCATTAAACCTCCGGCGAGTATCAAATGGGATAACTTCTCTTTCCCAAGCCTGTTCCGCTCGACAAGCCTCGTCAGGTGCCAGGTGAGAAAGACGCCGACCAAGACGAGCGGACCGTCAACGGACATTACAAGAGCATACGAATCCATGACTCTCAACCATTGAACCTACGGCGTTAAGCCTTTAAACCTTGCCCAAAAGCTTTAAGTGTTAAAACTTAAAGTTTTATTGGTGATATTAGTGACAGTTAAAGGAAAGTTTGCTCCGGTTGGTGGCAGAGAATACCTGCTGGCCGGGAGTCTGCTGATGGTGCTGTCCAATCTCTTCGGCATTTTCTCGCTTATAGCCTTTGGACTCGGGCTCGTGGTTTACCTGATTGGTCTCTACCTCTGGAGCGTGGACGTTGACTCAAGACCTCTGAAGCTGTTCCTGCTTGAGACGGCTCTATTCCTAGTTGCCGTCTTCCTCCTCAGCTGGAGCCCGAAGTGGGTCCTCCTCAAACCCTCGTGGGACATTTACAAGCTCATTAACTTACTGGCACCGGCGTATCCTGCCTTTGTTGCCAGCGCGCTCGTTTATAGACTCAGGATGGGCCTGTTCGCGGAGTCAACCGGGGAGCTGAACTTCAACCTAGCCGGGAATCTGTATCTCGTCGGTGCCCTGCTGTTCCCCGTCTTGATTGGCGTCGTTTTAATGAGTATCGCCCGCCTCGTGGAGGCCTACTCCTATTGGAATCTGCCCCTAGCCGCCAGGAAGGACGTTCCCTTCAATTTCTCAAAGAGGAAAGTCCTCGCGGTTTTCGTGGCTTCCCTGCTTCTCTCTCCGGTTCTCTTCAACGTTCCCTTCCCAAGCTACGATGGCTTGGCGCGCTCAAATGGCGTTGCCGTTTACTGGAGTACCTCTGACTCTCCTGCGGTCGTGGACGTTCTCATCAAGGTTCCCGAGAACTTCTGCGGGGCGGGGGTTTACGTTGATGGCATTAAAGTTGGGCAAAAGTACGAGTCAATGACATTCTGGGGCCCGTTCCAGTCACTCCTCGCCCTCTCCGGCGACGAGGTTATAAGATACCACGTGGAGCTCTTCAAGAGCCCTGAAAACGTGACGGTTATGGTATGCGTACGAAACGTCAAGTACGTGCACACCCTAGAAGGCTACGCTCAGGAATGGGTTGAGAACTGGACAAACATGACGTTCCAGCTCTCGGGAGAAAAATAACGGGGGTTGGGGCGGAAAAAGAAAGCTCACTCGAGCGCGACCTCGTTCTCCCAGAGGCCGTGGATGTTGCAGTAGCTGAGCGCGTAGAGCTTGCCCTTCTTCTGAGTTCTGAAGAAGAACACCGCCCTCGGCTCGGTCAGCGGGTCGCTGTGGTTGGTAAAGGCAACCCTGCCGACGAGAATCGGGAAGTTCTCCCCCTCCGGGTGGAAGTAGAGCTCAATCCACGCTATGTGGTGCTCCGGGGTGTTCGGGTGCGGTATCTCCTTGCCGACGCTGACCTCGACCCTGACGAGGTCGCCCTCCTTCTCGTACTCTATAACGGGGACGTGCTTCTCCCCCTTCCAGTCTCCACTCTTTATGGTTTCGCTCAGCATCTCAACCACCTCACTCTATCTTTTCAAACTGGTCCTTTGGAGCCCCGCAGAGCGGGCAGACCCAGTCCTCGGGAAGGTCTTCAAACCTGGTTCCGGGCTCTATCCCGTCCTCCGGGTTGCCCTCGTCTTCATCGTAGATGTATCCACAGATTATGCATCTCCACTTTGCCACTTCTTTCACCATTCTACTGTTGGCACTTCGGCCTTATAAGGTTTGTGGTTCAAACTTGTGAAACGGAAAAGCGAAGGAATCACTCAAAGACCACGAACTTTTCGCCCGGCAGACCGCACACGGGACAGCGCTCCGGGGCCTCGTCCACGGCAGTGTAGCCACAGACCGGGCAGATGTAGACTTTCCCAACCTCTATATCCTCGCCCTTAGCAACACTCTCTTTGGCCTTCTCATAAAGCTCGGCGTGAAGCTTCTCGGCCTCAAGGGCGTAGTGTGTGCTCCTGACGGCCTCTTTCTCACCCTGGAACTCGGCGGCGTTCTTGTAAACGGGGTACATCTCCTCGACCTCGAAGGTCTCGCCCGCTATTGCTTCCTTCAGGTTCTCCTCGGTCTTCCCGAGCTTACCCAAAGCTATGAAGTGGTTCTTCGCGTGGACGAACTCCGCGTAGGCTATCGCTCTAAAAAGCTTGGCAACCTTCGGAAAACCCTCCTTCTCGGCCTGCTCGGCAAAAATCAGGTACTTCATGTGGGCCATGCTCTCGCCGGCAAAGGCGTCCTCCAAAAACTTCCTGGTCATGGCTCTCTCAACGGGCATGGAAAACACCGTACTAAGATGGGAGCGAAAGTATATAACACTTTTCGAACCGGAAGTTCCAAAAGCCGAACAAAGTTTGCAGGGATTCCGGGGAAGGGGGGTGGAGTAAGAGAGATGGGAAAAGGATAGAAGGGACTCAAGAGGTCCACTCGACGAGCTTCCTGACGGCTTCCCTCAGTTTGGCCTCGTCCTCCTCGGTCGGCATTCCCTTGCTCTCTACGGTTGCAACGTGGTCGAACTTGCTCCTCGTTATCAGCGTCTCTATCTTCCTTCCTGCAACCCCGCCCCAGCCGAACGCTCCGACGATAAGGACGGGCTTCTCGTAGTTGGCCTTGTCGAGTATCTCGAAGAGCGTATAGCGTATGCGCGGGTGTATCTCTGCCTCGAAGGTGGATGCACCGATGATTATGGCTTCGGCACTCGGAACCTCGCCGAGGATGTCGCTGACGGCGGGAGCTTCCCTGTCGGTGAAGCGGTAAACTACCGGCTTCTTTCCGAGCTTCCTGAGCTCGTCGAGCACTATCTCCATTCTCCGCTCAACGAAGCCGTACATCGAGTCGTAGATGACGAGAACCTTGTCCTTCTCGGGAACGCCGGCCCCGACGCGCTCGTAGAACTCGAAGATTCTCCTCGGATTGTGGCACCACGCTATTCCGTGCCCGGGCAGAATCATCCTGGCATTGTCAACTATTCCGAGGTTCTTGAGCTTCTTGATGTTCTGGACGATGTACTTGTGGTAGTGGCCGATGACGGTAACGATGTACTTTGCCACGTGGGGCAGGTAGCGCTGAACGACCTCCTCGTCGCTGTCGTCTATCGTCTCTGGAATCGAGTAGCCACCGCCGGCGTCGCAGCTGAATATCAGTCTGTCCTCGACGACGTAGGTTATCATCGTGTCCGGCCAGTGGAGCCAGGGGACGGTGATAAAGCGGAAGGTCTTTCCGCCGATGCTCATCTCTTCGCCGTCCTTGACGACCTTGAAGTTCTTGACGACGTCTTTTCCGTAGAAGCCCTCGAGCAGGTTCCTCGCGAAGGCCGTTCCGATGACCTGGGCTTTATAGTTGTTGGCCTCTAGAACCTTCGGCAGTGCCCCGCTGTGGTCCGGCTCGGTGTGGTGGACGATGATGTGCGTTATCTCCTCCGGGTTCACGAGTTCCCTCAGCTTCTCGAGGAACAGGTTGGCGTAGTCCGCCTTGGTCGTATCGAAGAGCACAACCGCGTCCTTCAGCTTCATCAGGTAGGCGTTGTAGGTTATTCCCTCAGGAATGTACCAGGCCGCCTCAAAGTACTTAATCTCGTCATCGTCAATCCTGATGATGTAGAGCTCCGGGTCGGTGCAGAGCCGCTCAACTCTGGCATTCACCATAACTATCACCGGTTTTAGTTCGGTTTTCCGAATAAAAAGGTTTTCACGCGGAAAAAGAGGGCTTTGGTTTTCGGATACCAGAAATACTTATTAACTGCGGAACAAACCTTTGCAGGTGACAGAGATGAACAAAAGGGACAACATGTTGTTGCTTTTTGTTGTTCTATCGTTTATGTGCTCTCCTGCTTATGCATCAGGAGTCACCTGCGGCCCGCACTCTGTTCTCGCGCCGGGTGAGTACTGCTCCTTTGCCACGTTTGTGAAAGCGGGGAATAACGATGCGATTATAGTTCTCTCCTGGAGTGCCCTCGGCCCAGGGATGTCCGGCCTGCCGACGCCAAGTATGGTCGGGGATTACTACTTCTATTTTAAGAACGGAAAGTTGTACTACCTCGGAAACACCACCGGAGCGTATGAACTGTTCTATGAGCTCTACAAAGGGGTCTGGTACCTGAGTGATGGACGGGCGATTTCTCCGGAAAACCTCTGTATGGCAGAAAACATCACTATCCCCAAAGAAATCCGGCCAAAGCTCTGTTCATGCGACAACGTTTCAATTCAATCAAAATTCTATCCGGCGGTTCTGAACGGCTCCACACTTCAGATACTTGGGGTGGAGTCCCCAGATTTAATCGAATTCCCACCCTCAAAAAACTCAACCTATTCTATACAGCTCCCCAAGAATCTTTCGCTCTCCGTCCCTCCGAACGTAACGCTTAGGGCTGTTTTCCTGGGAAAGGGCGTTCTAGTGTACACATATCCCGAGAGGTTTGATAGTCCTCTTAGCTGGAACGAGCTCAGCATTCTCTACTACAATGGGAAAACACTTGAGGTTCTCAACCTCTCCGAGGGACTGAGGGAGCGGTTGCCACTCTGCCGTGAAGCGCCCTCAAACAGTCGAGACTCTTTAGAGTACTACTGGATAGCCCTTGGAGGTGTTTTGGTGGGACTTGGGTTGTGGAAATTGAGGAAAGCAAAGGAGAACTAAACAAGCTGAACTCGCATTTAGTTCGATAGATAAACTTATAAGGTTCGAAAACAATAACGAATGAGGTGATATTATGCTGAGCGAAAGGATGCTTAAAGCTCTGAACGAACAGCTCAACAAGGAGCTCTTCTCGGCCTACTTCTACCTTGGAATCGCGGCCTACTTTAAGGAAAGGGGCCTCGACGGTTTCGCGAGCTGGATGGAAGCTCAGGCTGAGGAGGAGCTTGGACACGCGATGCGTTTCTACGACTACATCTTCAACAGGGGAGGAACCGTTGAGCTTGAGAGGATTGAGAAGCCCAAGCAGAGCTTTGAAAGCCCGCTCAAAGCCTTTGAGGCGGTTTACCTCCACGAGGTTGGCGTCACGCAGTCCATCTTCAAGCTCGTTGACTTGGCCGAGGAGGAGAAGGACAGGGCAACATATCAGTTCCTCCAGTGGTTCGTCGAGGAGCAGGTCGAGGAAGAAGCGAGCACAAAGGCGATAGTGGACAAGCTGAAGATAATTGGAGACAGTCCAAACGGCCTCTTCATGCTCGACCGGGAGCTGGGCGCGAGAAAGGCCGCACTGAGGAATCTGCTGACTCAGAATGGGCCGTGAGTCCTTCATCCCTCACCTTTTAACCCGTCCACAACTGCCGTCCCAGAGAGCTCCCCAATTATGTCCACAGAACGTCACCTCCAATGAATTGAATTTCGCCACTAAATGACCGCTTTTGAACATCTTTCGGAAAACAATGAAAAACTTTAAAAAGGTTCGTTAGACAAACCGAATGGATTTTAACCCGACTGGGGGGTCAGTCATGATAGGCCTTCTCACAACACTAACCTTCACAGTCCCTCTCATCGGCGGGTTAATCCTCTTCAGGCTCGACGAGAGAAAAGCGGACGTTATAATGCTCGCCTCCTTCATATCGGCGATGATTACCCAGCTCGGCGTTGCGGTCCTCTATCTCCTCGGCCACGAGGAGCTTATTCACATCACTTATCTCAAAAGCGCCCAGTTCGGCGAGGTTTACGGCCTTATAATCGACCCCATGAGCGTTTTGATAGGCACTGTTGTTGCCGTTGCCGGTTTCGTATTCATGTTCTACGGAGTCGAGTACATGAGCGAGAGGAACGTCGGCCATCCTGGAGGGAAGGGCAGGGGACTCTTCTACGCCTGGATGACGCTCTTTGAAGGTGCCACCCTTGGATTCATCTACTCCTCCACGTTCCTCGGCCTGCTCATCTTCTTCGAGCTGATGGGGCTTGCCTGTTGGGGCGTCGTGAGCTATTACAACACGAAGGAGGCGAGGAGGGCCGGCTTCAAGGCCTTCATAATCCCGAACGTTGGAGCGATGATAGGCTTCTACACGGCCATCTACGTTGGCCTCACCCAGCTTCATGATTTGAGTCTGTTCTCGCTCTCAAAGGTTTCCCCCGAGGTAAAGCCCTGGCTGTTCCTCGCTTTACTCATAGCTGGCTACACCAAGAGCGCCCAGTTTCCGACCTACTCGTGGATTCCCGATGCTATGGAGGCCCCAACCCCCGCGAGCGCTTTCCTTCACGGCGCGGCGATGGTTGAGATGGGCGTTTACCTCGTAGCGAGGGTTATCCAGTTCATCGGCCCCCTCCCCGTCTGGGTCTTCTACTTCATGGCCGTCATGGTCTCCCTCACGCTCCTCATTCCGATACTCAACTACCCGGTTCAGAAGGACGCGAAGAGACTGCTCGCTTACTCAACGGTTGCCGAGGCCGGAATAATGTTCTCCGGCCTGACCTACGCCGTCCTCGGCCTCACGGGTAAGGCACCGGGCTTTGACATCGGCCTCAAAGCGGCGATGTTCCAGCTGACTACTCACGCCTTCGTGAAGGGCCTGGCCTTTCTCACCGCCGGAACCTTCACGTACTCCCTCGGGACCCTTGACCTGAGGCGGATAAGCGGTCTCAGGGAAATCCTGCCCGTGAACGGCCTCGCGTGGACGGTGGCGCTCCTCGGACTGGCAGGTCTTCCTCCGATGGGAATAGCCTTCAGCAAGGCCGAGCTGATAACCAACCTGAGCCTCGTCAAGGTTTCCGCCCTGGCCTGGCTCCCGATTATCATGGTTCTAACCGATTCAGCCGTCTTCCTCTGGGTCGGCCTCAAGTGGATAACGAAGAACGTCTTCGGCAGGCCCAACGTCGAAAAGGTCAGCACCCACCCGATAATAACCGCGTCGCTCGTGACCCTCATCGTCCTGACGCTGGTCTCGGCTTACCTCGCCTATCCGCTCGTGGAGGAGATAACCTTCTACGGGGTGATACCATGAGCCTCTACGTCATGGAACTGGCCCTCGGACTGCTATTCATAGCTTCACTCGTTGGCCTCGTCTCAGGAAAGCGGGCCTACTACGTTACCCTTGTCTCTTCCGTCTTCCTATTCGCGAGCGCCGTTGAGGGGTTGAACGGTCTCTCAGGTGAGATAATCCCCTTCCTCCCCACGACCGTCAGGATAGATTCCCTTTCAGCCCTCTTCCTGCTCGTAACTGCCTTCATCACGTTCACCCTCTCGCTCTACCTGCTCTCCTATGAGGTGAAGGGGGACGAGAGGTTCCTGGCAATGGCCACCAACATGGCACTCCTTTCGGTGGTGGTCTTTCTGTCAACGAACAACATAGAGAGGCTCACCCTGTTTTACGAGCTCTTCGCGGTCTTTACGGCCGTAATGGTGCTCGCCTCTGAGACGAGGGGCTCGAGAAAGGCCACATGGCGTTACCTCGTCCTCACGCAGGTCTTCGGCATAATCCCTCTTCTTATGGCGACCGGCTTGGCCTACGGCGCCGTCGGGAGCCTGCACCACCTGACCTTCCACGGCCTCCGCGAGAACCTTGGAAACCTCGCGGTCAGTCCTGCGTTTCTCCTCGTCCTCTTCCTCTCGGCTTCCCTCGTCAGGAGCGGGGCGTTCCCCTTCCACGTCTGGGTTCCGAGGGTTTACCGCTCGCTTCCGAGCCCCTTCATTCCGGTTTTCCTCCTCGGCGAGGCCCTTGGGGTTTACATGCTCCTCAGGGTTGCCCACTTCGTTCTCCCGTCTGGAGAGGCGCTCGGTTACGCTGTGGCATTCATCGGCACGGTTACGGCCTTTGCGACGCTCTACTCCTTCAAGGAAATCAGGCTCAAGCGCAAGTTCGCCTACCACAGCGTTATGGACGTTGGAATAGCCTACTTCGCCCTCGGGAGCTCCCTCGTGCTCCAGGGAACCTTCCTCGGAACCGTTGCGCTCCTCGGAGCTTTGCTTCACGTCCTGTATCAGGTGCTCTACAAGAGCTCCCTCTTCTTCGGCCTCGGCGCGATAGAGCACTACGGCGAGGAGCCGAACATATGCTCGATGAGAAAGCTCCTCAAGGGGCACGTCATCGCGCTCCTGATGTCGCTCTCCGTCTTTTCGATGGCCGGAATTCCTCCCCTCTCGGCCTTCGTGAGCAAGTGGCTCATCTACACGGCTTCAATGGGCACTACCAACGTCCTCCTCTGGCTGATGGTCGTCACGATAGCATTCCTGGGAATATTCCCGCTGGCCTCGATAATCCAGGTCAGGAGGATAAACAGGCTCATCTGTAAGAGGGAAGTTGAAAGGGATGAAGTTCCCTTCGCGATAAGAACCGTCACGGGAATAGTCTCGCTCGCGAGCTTCCTCGTGGCGGTGTTCCCGTTCATCCTGCTCCCATGGCTGACGGGTTCACTCGAAGAACTCGGCTACCCCCTGCCAGAGACTCCGTCACAGCTCTTCCTGGGAAGTCCCGGTTCGCTCATTGCACTCGTCACGCTCGTGGCTATGGCGGTCATCGGCTGGAGAATCGGTAAGATGCCAACGGAGCGCGTCAGCGAGCTCCTGCTCATCTTCTACAACATGGGCGACATACTGCGCTTCACGGCTGACTACTTCCTCTCTCTGGGCAAGACCTTTTACCTCAACAGGATTCTCCCGGTCATAAAGGTCGTTCCGAAGCACGAGCTCCCGCTCATCAGGGACTACGACGACGCGCTCGACTACCCTGTGAGGCACCTTGACGAGGCGATGTTCATGCCACTCATAAGGGCCGTTGAAAGGCTCGCGCGCTGGGGCAGGTCAAGGAACCTCGACATGAACGCGCTCATAAGTGGCTTCGCGATTGCTATGGCAATCCTCATAGTCCTCCTGGGGGTGTTCACATGAACGTTGAAAGTGTTTTCCTGAACGTCCTCTACTTCGCGGCCGTCATCTACACCCTCGCCTTCGTGCTCTACGGAATCCGCGCGATTAAGGGCCCGACGACGGCAGACATAATCCTCGCGGTTGACTGCCTGTCCTTCGACATGGCGGCGTTCATGGTAATATTAGGAATCTACTTCAAGTCCATCATGCTCGCGAGCGGTGCGATAATCCTGGCCCTGTGGGCCTTCATGCTGGACATCTACTACACCAAGTACGTCCTCTACGGGGAGGTGGAGGTATGATTATCGAGGACGTCATCTTCGTCATCGGCTCGGTCGCGATACTCCTTGGGGCGGTCTACGACCTCATAGCGGCGATAGGCCTGCTCAGGTTTAATGACTTCTACATGAGAACCCACGCCGCGACCGTTGGAACCGTCGGAGGCGCCGCGTTGCCGGTCTTCGGTGCGGGTTTGGTGGCGCTCGTCTACCACCCCCTCGGCGCCCAGAGGTTCTTCATGGCCGGAATAGCCTTCACCGTCGGCGTCTTAATCCTCCTCATAGCGCCCACCGGAACTCACTCCCTCGTCTCAGCGGTTTACTTCGGAAGGGTCGGAAAGAAACCGCCCCTCGTCGTTGACCAGCTCGAGGAGGACCTACCGGCGAGAGAGGACGTTGCAGAACTCGTCCGCGAGCATGAAGAGTTACCCGGCGAGGAGGAAGAGCCCAAGTTCACCTTCAGGAGGCTGGCGAGATGATTGAGATTCACCTGATAATACTTGCGATAGTCGTTTCCTTCGGTTTCGCCTTCAGCTACCTGGCCATGAAGGAGCACGACCTGCTCAAGGCCCTCGCTTTGAGCTCCGTCCAGTCAACGTTCTTCGCCCTCGGTTTCTACATCTTGGCCGCCCCGGACATAGTCCTTGCCTACCTCGCCATAGCGGTTGGTGCCTACACAGCCCTCGTAATCCTCGCCATAAGCAAAACGGAGCGCTACGAGGTGGGAGAATGAAGAGAGACGTTATCGTCGCGGTTTCCTTCCTTGGGGCCTTCGCGTTCATCGCCTACGCCTTAGTCTACGCCAACGTCCTGGGCCTCGGCGGGGCCGAGCTGAGACCCCTCGGAGAGTTCTACCTGGGCCATGCCTTCGCCCACGAGGGCCTCACGAGCCACAGCCCGGAAGTCGTTACTGCCATAGTCTGGAACTACCGTGGTTTCGATACGCTCTTTGAGACCTTCGTCTTCTTCCTCGCGATAATGGGAGCCTTCAGTGTGCTCAGGCTCACCGACGAGCAGGAGAAGATTGTAAGGGAGCTCGAGGCGAAGGAACCGCACAGGCAGATGGATTTAATCACGAGGTCAACTACCAAGCTCGTCGTGATAATGATAATCGCCATCTCTGCCTCGATAGCGCTCCACGGCCACCTGACGCCGGGCGGTGGCTTCCAGGGCGGTTCGGCGATGGCAGTTGCTTCCCTCCTGCTATTCGCGGTGTTTTCGAAGTTCACCCTTGAGAGAAAGGGCCTCAACCTGAGGCACACGATTTCGGCCTACGCCCTCGGCTTAGCTTTAATCCTCGCCACGGTGCTTGCTCCAGTTTTCCTCTACGGCGGCAAAGTCCTTGAGATAAACCTCCTGCCCGGGGAAACCGGCCTCTTCAACCTCGACGTGGGCGAGTATACAGCGGTGACCTTCGGCTTCCTGACGGTGTTCCTCGTGCTCGGTGTCTCGGAGTGGATATTCAAGACCGTCCTCAGGGGTGAGGTCGATGATTAGCTTCCTCCTCGCCTACATCACGCTGACGCTCTTCGGCATGATACTCCTCGGAATCTACGGAGTTGCCACTCGCTCCAACCTGATTAAGAAAATCATCATGCTCAACGTCATGGGCGACGCGATAAACATGCTCTTCATCTTAATCGGCTACCGCCTCGTCTTCCCCGTCTTCCCGCCGATTTACGAGAAGCACCTGAGCTTCGAGGAGTTCCTGAGCAGGGCCGTCGACCCGGTTCCGCAGGCGCTCGTTCTGACGGCGATAGTCATCGGAATGGCCATGAACATACTGCTGGCTACCTATGCGATACAGTTCTACCGCCTCCACGGGACGGTTGATGCGAGGGACATGGCCGAGATAATGGGGGGTGAGGGCGAATGAGGCTCAGGTTTTCACCGGCGACGTTCTTTATAGTCCTGGCAACGTACCTGTTCTACACTGGCTCGGCCACGGAGTACGACATAATAACGGGCTCGATAGTCGCGCTCATAGTTTCCTTCATCGTCGGCCACTGGCTGGTGGAGAACGAGCTCAAGTTCTTCTCGCCGAGACGGTGGTTTTATGCCATCGTCTACGCCCTCCGATACTTCTTCATCGAGGAAACCAAGACGCACATCGACGTGGCGAAGAGGGTCTTCACGCTCAAGGCCAACCCCGGCATAGTGCGAATTCCCCTCGACGTCGAGAGCGACTACGGAAAGGTCCTCGTTGCAAACTCGATAACTAACACGCCCGGAACGGTTGTGGTGGACATAAGCGACGACGGAAAGTGGCTCTACGTCCACTGGATTGACGTTTCCACGCTCGACGAGAAGGAAGTGAAAGAGAACATCGTCGCTTACTTCGAGGACTACGCGAGGAAAATCTTCGACTGAGGTGATAGCATGCAGGTCGGACTCGTTCCGGTAATTCCGCTCGGCTTCGCCTTCTTTCTGCCCTTCGTGGCCTTCATGACCGGTAGGAAAAGGGGAATTGTAATAGCCTACTCTCTCACCGCCCTCACCGTTACGTTCCTCGCTGGAATCTGGCTGTTCGATAGGGCCTATTCGAGCAATGAACCCCTCGTCTACGCCTTCGGTAACTGGATAGCTCCGATAGGCATAGTTTTCGAGGTGGACAAGCTCTCGGCGACGCTCGTTTTAACGGCCACATTCGGCTTCCTCCTCGCTGGAATCTACTCCGCCAAGTTCATAAGGACGCACGGCCTCGAGTTCTACTACACCTTCCTCCTCGGACTTGAGGCAGGAACGCTCGGAGCCTTTATGACGGGGGATGCCTTCAACACCTTCGTCATGCTCGAGGTCATCGGCGCGAGCGCCTACGCGATAGTCGGCTTCTACCGCAACAGGAGCGAGGCCGTTGAAGGGGCCTTCAAGTACGGAATAAGCGGTGCAGTAGCGACAAGTCTTTACTTCCTTGCCCTCGGCTTCATCTACGCATCTTTCGGAACCCTCAACATGGCCGACCTAAGCGCCAAGTTCCACGGGGTTTCATTCCCGGTAACGACGAAGCTCTTTGGCGACCCGACGCTCGCTTTGGCCATCTTCTTCGCGCTGACTTTGGCGATGGTGGTAGTCAAGAGCGCAATCTTCCCCGGCCACTACTGGCTTCCGAGCGCCTACTCAGGCGCGCCGATTCCCGTTGGAGCGATACTCAGCAGTTTCGTCGAGGTCGTCGGAATCTACCTGCTCGCACGCTACACCTACACGCTCTTCCACGGGCTTCCCTTCTGGAGGACCCTCTCGCTCGTCTTCCTCGTCCTCGGAACTGCAACGGCATTCCTCGGCTCGATTATGATGCTCGTCCAGAAGAACGTCAAGAGGCTCATCGCTTACTCTACGATACTCCACATGGGCTACCTCTTCATGACCCTCGGCGTCGGAACCCAGCTCGCGCTGATGGCAATCGACTTCCACATCGTCAACCACGCGATAGCGAAGACGCTCCTGTTCTTCACGGTTGGAGCTTTCATCTACCGCAGGGGGGCGGTGAAGGTCGAGGACTTAGCTGGAGTCGGCAGGGAGATGCCCCTCAATACCTTCCTCTTCGGCCTGGCGACGCTCAGCCTCATCGGCGTTCCCCCGCTCAACGTCTTCTTCAGCAAGATGCTGATTTTCAACGCCCTCCTCCAGGTGAGCCCGCTCGTGGCTTCCGTCGTGGTAATAACGAGCGCCATAGCCGCGTGGGCCTACTTCCAGCTCTTCATAACCCTCTGGCGCGGAAAGCCGGTCGAGGGACACCACCACGAGCACGGAGGACATGAAGAACCGGAGAGGCACGAGGTTCCGCTTTTCGTAGTAATTAACTTAGTCCTCGGAATCCTCGTTGTCCTTTTCGGCCTCTTCGCCCCGGTGATAATCGACAAGTTTTTCCACCCGGCTTCCGTTCAGGCGATGGACTGGGGGGGTTACGTTGAGGCTGTGAAGAAACTGAGCGAGGCTGTGATAAGTTCCTCACTCCACTGAGTTTTTCTATTTCTAACTTTCCGAACCGGATAACTCAAAGAGGAACTGAGAGTAGATGACCCAGTAGCTTACGGGAAGCTTTCTCAAATAAAAAGAAAGGATTAGAGCTCCTCAATGACTTCCCTGACGACCTCAAGGGGCTCCTTGATGACCTCCAGCACGTCGTCGGCGGTGTTTATGGCGATGTAGGTCTCGCCGTCCTTCTGGTAGAAGAGCACCGGGCACGGGGCAAAGGAGCCTATCTCGTAGTCCTCCTTGGTCATCTCGTAGAATATCTTAGGGTTGCAGACCCACAGAATTCTGTAAGGCTCCATATCGACGCCGACCTTAGACTTGACGACGTCGCTCGGGGTAAACTCCACCACGACCTTGTAGCCCTTCTCCTCCAGCTTCGCTTTAAACTTCTCCTCGGCCTCCTTGAGACCCAGGCTGAGTTTCCTCCTGTACCTGTACATCAAACCACCTCCTCAGAGCTGTGAGAGCCACTCGAAGAGGGAACTCCAGAGCTTGAGCGGTGTGAGTTCGGTCAGCATCAGCAGGCCGAGCAGGACTAAAATCACACCGAGGGCTTGTTCCCACCTTGCTTTGCCCTTTCCGCCCAGGGACAACCTTCCTGAGAGGAACTTCCTGTTAACCCACTCGCCGAGGTCCTTCGATGCCGTCAGCAGGTAGACGGTAAGGCCCATCCCGAGGCCGTAGGTGCCCATTACAATAACCCCGCTCAGCGTATCCCCGCTCAGGGTGGCCGTTATCACCGCGAAGCCGACGTACGGCGCTATACAGCCGAGCCAGGTAGCTCCTAACGCAGAGCCCAGGGCGAAATCGTAGATTACACCCCTCTTCCCCGTCACCCGGTCGGTGGGTGAGAAGCTCAGAAACCTTTCGAGCTTCGAGCTTACCCTTTCGCTCACGAATCCCGCGCCTATGACGATGAAACCGACACCGCCGATTAAATATAGCGCCCCCTGTATCTGGGAGGCGTACTCGCCGAGACTCCCAACGAGCGCACCGAGCAGGGCGAAGGAAGCCACCATTCCCGCTATTATGGCCTCGACCTTCCTCCTTGCGAAGGTCAGGGAGAGGGTTCCAACCACGACTGGCAACACACAGGGTGAGAAGACGCTCAAGATTCCGGCCGAGAATATTGGCAGTAGGACGGCGAGGCTAAGGTTTGTTTCATTTGTCCCAGATGTCTGACCGGTTTGCTGGCCCGTTCCCGAGTTTTCGTTGGCGCCCGGGATGGTTTCGTTTCCGATGGCCCTGTCAACGAAGAACGCCAGACCTTCTGGACTGAGGGCGCCGACCGCCACTCCCCGGAGCACCATAGTGCCGTTGACGGCCTTGAATATAACCATCGTCGGCGTTCCCGGGACTCCAACGCTGATTTCCTCTCCCGGCGATTTGGGTTGGTAATAACCGGCGTTGTCGGGCTGGATGACGATGATGGGGCCATAAACCCGATATTTGAGCGTCGTTATTGAACGGGCCCTGTAAACGTCAATCGAGACGAGAACCATGCTTTTTAGGGCTTCCTCTGCCGTCGGAGTTGGGAACACACTCGTTTTCATGTAATTACAGGCCGGACAGCTCTCTGAGTTGTAGAACAGGAAGAAGTAACGGCCGTCGTTCTGGGAGATGAGAGCCTGCAGGTCCTTTTCGTCGGTAACGGTGTAAAAGGTCAGGTTGCCGTATTTTACCGTCCCCGCGCTCACGAGACCCGTCGCGAACACCAACAGCAGGCCGAGCAGTGCAACCTTCTTCACCACAGCCACCTGTGTGAGTACCCGGGAAGGCTTAAAAACGATTTTCTGGAGAAAATTTCAATGAATGTGGCTTCATCGTTTCTTCCACGGCCTGCCAAAGGTGTTGTGGCTCGCCTTCTCCCACTCAAAGACCTCCTCGCCGTGCGGAGGCTTTTTCTCTGCCGGATAGCCAACCCCTATTATGCAGAGAACCCGGTAGTTTTCGGGAATGCTGAGGACCTCCCGCACGTACTCCTCCGCGCTCTTCGTCTCGTCGTGCATCCTGTTCCTTATCTGCACCCAGAACGCACCGAGGCCGAGGGCGAAGGCTGAGAGCTGTATGTGCTCGGCAACTATGCTCGAGTCCTCAATCCAGACGTCGCTCTTCGTTTCATCGGCGGTAACCACTATCGCAACCGGCGCCGTCGCCAGGCCGGACGCGCCGAGCTTTGCCTTCGAGAGGGCCTTGAGCTTCTCCCCGTCGTCAACCACGATGAAGTGCCATGGTCTTTTGTTGTAGGAGCTTGGAGCAAGGAACGTGGATTCGAGCAACTTATCCACAAGCTCCCTCGGAACGGGTCTGTCCTGAAACCTCCGGATGCTCCTCCTCTTCCTGAGAACCTCGAAGAACTCCATGCCACCACCAACGGAAGTCCTCAACCAACATAAAAGGTTTTTACGCACAAGCTCGAAGGAATTAGGGGGTTAAAATGGTCTCGAAAAAACTCGCATGGAGCGGTTTTGCGGGCGGTCTTGTCTACTGGCTCTTCGTTGCCTGGAGCGTAAGCCGAAACCCCTGGTTCTCCTTCTGGAGGAACGCGCTGAGCGACCTCGGAGGGGCTAGGGCGAACTCGCCCTGGATTTACAACGCTGGCCTGGTGGTTACCTCGTTCTTCGTGCTGGCCTTCGCGGTCTATCTAATCTCAACGGCACTCAACAAAGCCCAGACCGTTGGAGGAGCCTACATAAGCGTCTCGGCCATCTTCCTGGCCCTGATAGGGATATTCCACGAGGGAACGAAGCCCCACGTCTTCGTCTCGACGTACTTCTTCGTCCAGTTCTTCCTGGGGACTTTGATTTACGGCCTCGGCTCGAGGAGAAACGTTAGGGTCGCCTCGCTCGTTCTCTTTGCCCTCGCGGTTATAGGGGCATTTTTCAAGTGGCCCTCAACGGCCCTCTTGGAAACCTATGAAATTATCCTCGTTATGGTCTTCACCCTCGTCGTTGCGCTTTCCGGAGGTGGTGAAAGGTGAGCGCGCCGTTTCCCCCGATAAGGCGAACGCCCGAAAGGAAGAGCCGAATCCTCAAGCCGGAAGATGCTGAAAAAGCAATAGAGCTCGTCAGGCAGGCACTGCCCTTCTTCAGGGCGGGAGAGCCGATAGTTCACCCAGACCACGTGGACGTTCCGGTTCTCTACCTCGACTTCGCGATAGACAGGGTTCACTACGACCCGCGAACGGGCAATCCCAGTCCCAAGGGCGCACCGCCCCATGCGGAGCCCTGCGCAGATGGTGCTCGCGAGAGGATAAACGAGGTTCTCAAAGAGGCCCACGTCCTCGAGGGGGCGGAGTTCAGGGAGCCGGAGGACTGCTGGGTCGTGCCGGTGGCGTGGAAAAGCTTTATAATCCTGCACGTCCGCGTCTCGGCGGACGGAAGCGAGCTGATTCCGGATTACCATCTAACCGAAGAGGTGAGGCGACACGGCATGTAGGCTGAAAGACTTCCTGAAAAGGGAGTGGTTCCTGAGCCTTCTGCTCCTCCTCTACGCCGGGTTAGTCCTGGTAGACCGCTCCCTCCCCGGAAGGACGCCAGGCCTCGTTGACTGGGGAAGCCTGAGCCTCATCACCGCTTTAATCATAACCTCGAAGGGCCTCGAGCTTTCGGGAGTCTTCAACAGGCTCGCGCCGAGGCTCGTTGAACGGACAAATGGTTCGAGCAGAAGACTGCTTCTCCTCCTGCTTCCAACTATAGCCCTCTCCTCGGCACTGATAATGAACGATACAGCAATGCTTGTCTTCATTCCCCTTGTCGTGGCCCTCTCGGAGCTCTCCGGGATGGACAAGGCGAGGGCGGTAACACTCTCGGCGATAGCGGCGAACGTCGGTTCCGCCCTGACGCCGATAGGGAACCCGCAGAACATCATAATCTGGCGCGAGTACGGTTTGGGCTTCTTTGCATTCATCAGGGGTATGCTCCCCTTCGTCCTCCTCTGGCTCAGCCTGTTGCTGGCAATCGTCTTCCTTACTCCCGATGAACCGCTCTCCGTCCGCTCCCTTCCCCCGGTTGCCTTCAGAAAGGACCTGTTTCTTGTCTCGGCCCTTCTCCTCGGCCTCAACGTCTACCTCGGCGAAACGGGGAGGCACGAGCTCTCGATTGCGCTCACCCTGCTGGCCTTTCTTCTCCTTGAGCGGGACGTTCTTCTAAGCTTCGACTGGGCGCTCGTGCTCACCTTCGCGTTCATCTTTATCGACTTCAACGAGCTCTCGACGCTTCTCATCAAAGCGGGTCTCTCGCTCCCGACCGGAGGGGTCGGCCTCGTTCTGGCGTCTGCAGGATTAAGTCAGCTGATAAGCAACGTCCCGGCGACGGTTGTCTTCCTCGGCTCCAAACCCGCGTGGCTTCCCTTAGCTGTGGGTGTGAACGCGGGAGGAACTGGCACGGTCGTCGGCTCCCTTGCCAACCTAATAGCGGTTAGAATAGCACGGGTTTCGCTGAGAGACTTCCACAGGTGCTCCCTGCCGTACTTCATCGTCGTCCTCGTAATCTCCGCGGGTCTCATCCTTGCGTTTAATTTTTAAGCCCTCTCTCTTTTCTCCAACCATGCTCCTCCACATCGGACTCGACGACACGGACTCACCCAACGGCATGTGCACGACCTACCTCGGCGCGCTCCTCTACCGCGAGCTGTCGCGCTTAGCCGAGCCCATTGACCTGCCGAGGCTGATAAGGCTGAACCCGAACATCCCCTACAAGACGCGCGGGAACGGAGCGGTTGCGATGACCTTCGAGGTTGATGAGGAGATTGTCCCTGAGGTTAAGGACCTCGTGCTGTTCTACGTTAATCAGCTTGCGGATTTCACACACGAGAACACCAACCCAGGCGTCGCCTTTTTCGAAGGCGAAATCCCCGAAAGACTGAGGGAGTTCTCGCTCAAAGCTTTGAGGGAGCACGTTGCCATCGAGGAGGCCGAGAATGTTGCGAGGGAGGTTGGGGCGGAAACCTTCAAGTTCAAGCTCGGCAGGGGCATAATCGGCGCGCTTGCTTCAATCGGCTACCCTTTAAAGACCTTCACCTACGAGCTTTTAGCTTACCGCGAGCCGGAGAACTGGGGAAAGGAGAGAAAAGTCGACGCCGAGAGCGTGTTTCTGGCCGACAGGTGGAGCTATCCCTTCACCTACGATAACGTTGACCCCTACAAGAGAACCGTCCTCATAGCCCCCCACGGCAAGGACCCCGTTCTCGTCGGAATCAGGGGAATTGACCGGGGAAGGGTTCTCCAGACCTTTGAGATGGTTCGCTTTGAGGAGCCCGTTGCCTTCTACCAGCTCTACAAGACGAACCAGAACACCGACGACCATCTGACTCCCAAAAAAATCGGCGAGCTGAAGCTATACGACAGCGCGGTCGTCAGAGGAAGGGTTTCCAGGCCATACTGGGAGCGTGGGAGGCACGTTTTCTTCGAGCTTGAGGACGAGACCGGAAAAATCAGGGTGGCGGCCTTCGAGCCGACGAAGAAGTTCAGGAACTACGTTCGGAAGCTCCTGCCCGGTGATGAAATCATCGCCGCTGGAGGGGTTAAGGAGCACGAGGGCGTCTTGACCCTCAACCTTGAGAAGTTCTACCCGGTGAAGCTCGTCCCGAAAATCGAGTATAGAAAGCCCAAGTGCCCGCGCTGTGGAGGAACGATGAAGAGCAAGGGCGACTACCTAAAGTGCAAGCGCTGTGGCTACAGAATGCCGAAGAAGCTGATTCCGGTGGAGGTCCCCCGCGAGCTTGAGATGAAGATTTACGAGGTTCCCCCCGACGCGAGGAAGCACCTGTCGAGGCCTCTGGTGTTGCCGGGGGGGGAGGAAAGGGTTTTGGAGGCTCTGGAGAATTCAAAGTGATAACGGAATTATCATAGCAGTTATCACTACACTCGAACTTGCGCTCTCTACGCAAAGAGAAAAGAGCTTGCAGTGGTGATGCAAACTATTTAACGACCTCAATCACATCAATGTTCTCAAAGTCGGAGTCAAAAGTTGCTATCCTCGGAATTCCGTGCTTTATGCAGGTTGCAAGGATTGTGGCATCGCTTGGTAGGAGGCCGTATATTGTGGCAACTTCCTTTATTATCTCAGTCCTATCCTCATCGGGTAGAATATCAATCCCCGCATCTCCAACGAGGCCCAAGACCATGGAAAACGCCGTTTCAACCAGTTTTGAACCAGCTGGTGTCTTGAGAATCGCTTTGCATCGTAGATATTGGAGATTCCATGTTTCTCTTTGGCGAGCTTCCTGAAGGAGACGTAAACTGCCTCGTTGATTGAAATCGGGGAGATAATTAGCTCATCGTCCAAAGTCAGTATCTCTTTTGCCCTCGCGGTCAAAGGCGTCGTGAATAGAAAGTTGTAAATGACGTTTGCGTCAATGTACGTCCTCAAAGCCCTCAGCCTCCAGAGCGTAGGCGTCGAGCTCCTCAGGAGATGCCTGCCCAAATACTCCCATGTATTCTTCAATCGAGCGCTTCTCGCGTTTTTTCTTTGATTTAAGTTCAAGGTATATCCTCAACGCTTCAAGTTCAAGTTCCCTCTCAATAGCCCGTCGTGTATCCTCGTTAATGCCCTTGGGCAACCTGACTCTGAGGATGACCTCTTCCATGCTTTCACCAGTTCTTAGTTGCCTTTTCTGGATATAACCCTATCCCTTCATCACCTTCCACACCAGCAACGGGAAGACCAGCGTCGCGTCGGCCCATATCTCGACGTAGTCTGCCTTCGCCCTTATCTTACCCCAGCTGACACCTTCGCTCGGCGGTGCACCGCTCAGAGAGCCGTCCCACGGAATCGCCGTCGTCACGTAAATCGCGTAGTCCGTTCCACCCCTGAAGAGGTTGGCGTTGATTATCGCGTGCTTCGGCAATGAACCGCCGAGAATAATCGAGGCGGTCTCCTTGGCGGTAACGGCGAGGTTGTTGAGCTTCACTATGTCGTTGGCGATGTCTATGATGAGCTCCCTGTCCCCGCGCTCCTCCTTGAAGAAGTAGAGCATGTCCCCTATCGAGCCGTCGGTTATGGCGGGGCAGAAAATCGGGACGTTCCGCTTGTAGGCCCAGTAGATAACGCTCCTCTCCTTCTCCTTTCCGAGCTTCTCGTCCATGTAGCGACCCATCTCGTAGATGAACTCGCTCGCGGTCAGGGGCTTTCCGCGCTCCTTCTCCATCTCAAGGACCCGCTCGAAGAAGGGAATCATGTACTTCTCGAACTCAATGTAGCGGTCGTTGGGCACGAAGATGTTGCCTATCCTGTTGATGCCCTTCTCGCGCATCAGGGCATCGTTAACGTTCCAGTCGCCGAGAATGAAGGGCTTGAGCGCCTTTATGAAGTCCTCCTCGATTCCGCCGGCGGTAGTTACGATGACGTCAACCTTGCCCTCCTTTACGAGCCACGCGATTATCTCTCTCAAACCGGAGGAGATGATGTTCGAGGTGTATCCGAGGAAAACGCGGACTTCTTCTCCATTTGCCCTCTTCTCCTCGACCTTCTGCCAGATTTCTATCGCCCTTCCGAGGTGCGTCGCCTGAAAGCCTATGCGCTCGTAATAATCCAAAACCTCCTCAAGGCTTGAAACGTCGTCGAGCCACGGCCCTTCAACGGGAACTCCCTCAACCTCTTCGCTCTCCTTAAGCACGATGTCCTTCGGCTCCGTCATGGAAGGGGGTTGGGAAGGGGGCGTTTAAAGCTTTCGTCAGCACTTCCCGCTCAGGACGGAGCCTATCAGCCTGGCGGTAACGGGGACGGGGAAGACCTTTTTCGGCGCCTTCTTTGTGAGCCACTCCTCTATCTCCTTCGCCCTCGCTCTCCCTTCACGCATCGCCGTTCCGATGTTCCTCGGCGCGACGACGTCCCCTGCGAAGAAGATTCCCGCCTCCTTGAGGATTTCTTCATTCGCACAAACGACTTCTCGAATCGGACTCGTTGGCAACTGGCCGATGGCATAAGCCACAACATCGGCGTCAACGATGAACCTCTCGTCGGTTGTCACGACGCTTCCCTCGACGATTTTCGTCCTCGCAAACTCAACCCCTTCGGCCCTGCTTTCGCCGATGATTCTTACGGGTGAGGCCATCTCGATGAACTCAAGACCCTCCTCTATGAGCTTCCTGATTTCGGCCTTCGCGTAGCTCCGCTCGAGGGAACGGCGGTAGACCATCGTGACTTTTTCAGCACCGAGGAGCCTCGATTCAATTGCCACGTCAACCGCGGTGTAGCCCGCTCCGATTATGACGACGTGCTTGCCCTTCAAGTCGGGAACGCGGTCCCAGGGGTAGTAGCCTATCCTCGCCATCTTTATGTGGTGGAGCAGCTTAAGCGCGTCGTAAACGCCTGGCAAATCAACGCCCGGAACCTTCAGCTTCCTCGGACGCCAAGCGCCCGTTGCAATGAGAAGGGCGTCGAACTCACCGAGCAGTCTCTCGAGCGATACGAAGTGCTCAGCCCACTCGTCTCCAAGCTCCCGCGGGGAGTCGTAGATGACCTTCGCCCTGAAGTGGAAGTTCACGCCGAGCTTTTCGAGGTCTTTAACGCCCTCTCTAACTGTCTTTATTGGTATTCTAACCTCTGGAATTGCAAAGGCTACCATTCCTCCTCCCTCTGGCATCTTGTCGTAGACGTGAACCTCGTAGCCCCTGCACGCAAGGTAGCCGGCGGCCGTCAGCCCAGCCGGGCCTGCGCCAATGATTGCGACCTTGAAGGGCTTTGGCTCGCTCTTCTCCCTGCAGATGTAGAACCTCACTTTATCACCCCCAAAGTTTTTCGAAAAACCTGTTGAAAACCGAAGGTTTTGCAATTTAAGTTTCTTTCTTCAAAAACTTTGCCATAGTGACGGAGATTTCCCAAATTCGGGAAGCCTAATTTGTCAGGGGGACAAAGGTTATTAGCCCACCCCCGTATGCGCTACCATGATTGAGGTTGACCTTGGGGGAATGGGCGTAATAGTGACGGCTTCCTCGCGCGGGATAGGCTTCAACGTCGCGCGGGAGCTTTTGAGGAGGAACGCGAGGGTTGTTATAAGCTCCAGAAACAGGGAAAACCTGAGAAAGGCCCTCGACGAGCTCTCGGGCTACGGCGAGGTTTACGCCGTTGAGGCTAATCTTTTTGACCAGCGCGACCTTGAGAACCTCGTAAAAGAAAGCTGGGAGCTCCTTGGGGGAGTTGACGCCCTCGTCTGGAACGCCGGCAACGTCCGCTGTGAGCCGTGCCTCCTCCACGAAGCGGGTTATATCGACTGGATTGAAGCTTCAGCCCTTCACACGGTCGCGCCGGGCTATCTAACGACCCTCCTGGTTCAAACGTGGCTCGAAAGGAAGCGGAAGGGCGTTCTCGTCTACCTTAACTCCGTCTCGATAAAGGAGCCCATGCCGCCGCTCGTTCTTGCCGATGTAACGCGCGCCGGACTTGTTCAGCTGGCGAAGAGCGTTTCGAGGACATACGGAAGCAAGGGAATCCGGGCCTATTCCGTTCTGCTCGGCAGTTTTGACACGCCCGGTGCGCGGGAGAACCTCAGGGCGGTTGCCGAGGCGAGAGGAGAGCCCTTCGAGGAGACGTGGGAACGCGAGGTGCTCGGCAGGACGCCCCTCCACAGAACCGGGAGGTGGAGCGAACTCGGCTCGCTCGTGGCCTTTCTGCTCAGCGATGATGCCGAATACATGCTCGGCTCCACAGTCGTCATAGACGGCGCGATGACGAGAAGTGTTGACCTCTGAAGAAACAGAATAACAAAAAGGAGGTAAAAGGCTTAACTCACCAGTCCGCCTCGTGAATAAGCTCGCCCTCAGCGAAGACGTGCGTCGGGTAGTTCTCGAGACTGAACGGGTCTCCGTTCCAGACTACCAGAGAAGCCCACTTGCCCTTCTCTACGCTTCCGAGCCTGTCGTCGACGCCGAGTATCTTCGCGTTGTTGTGGGTGATTACCTTTATAGCTTCCGCCTTGCTCATGCCGAGCCTTATGAAGTGCCTGAGCTGGAGGTAGAGGTTCGCCTGGAGCGTGACCGGGTGGTCGCTCATGAGGCCGAAGAGGGGCCTGACCTCGAGCAAGTACCTGGCGTTCTTCCAGTCCTCGTGCTTGAGTTCCACCTTGTAGGGGTGGCTGTCAAATGGGCCGTAGATAACCGGAACGCCCTCGGCCTTAATCTTCTCGAAGGTCTCCCTGCTGTGGACGTCGCCGGCGTGCTCGATGGTAATCTTCAGCCCGAACTTTCTCTTAATCATCAGCAGAGCAGCTATGTCGTCCTCTTTATGCACGTGGACGCGGAGCGGGAGTTCGCCCTTGAGGACAGGGATTAGCGCTTCAACGGTCGGCTCGACTTCCTCAGGCTCCTTCTTGCCCTTTTCGAGGAGCGCTATCGTCTTCTGGGTTTTGATGAGCCAGTTGAGAAGGATTCCTATCGCGCCCATTCTCGTGGTCGGCCTCGTTCCCTTCCAGCTCGTGGTCGAGCGCGGGTTGTAGCCGAAAGCAGCTTTAACGCCCGCGTACTGGATGAAAGCGTCCTCGATGTCTCGCCCGTAGTTCTTTATGAAGACCGCCTTTCCGCCGATGATGTTACCGCTTCCCGGCAGGACCGAGGAGTAGAGCACGCCGAACTCGATGGAGTGTTTGAAGGCCTTATCATCCATGTAGATGGAGTAGAGCGCATCGACGAGTGGAAGAACCGAATCCATCTGCTCGTTGGCCTCGCCCTCCTGGTAGGGCTCTCCGTAGCGGTCCATTCCAATGTGGCTGTGGCCGTCTATGAAGGCCGGAGTAACGACACCCTCGGCGATTACCTCGGCTTCCTTTGGCTTCTCCTTCGTTACGTCCACGATGTTTTTATCGAAAACGACGTAAACATCCCTCTGGACGTTGCCGAGGCCATCGTAGAGAAGAGTTGCCTTTACGGCTTTCATGTTCATCACCGTTAAGAGTTGGGCGCTAACGTTTAAATGCATATCGTCGAGAAGCGCAACCTGCAGTTTTCAGCAGAATTGCATAAATAAAGAGATTGAAGAATTAAACGATTATGCAAAAATCGAATCAGAAGTTGGGGACGTAGCCCATTTCCTCCGCTATCTTCCTGAGCCTCTCGATTCTCTTCTCCGTCGGCGGGTGCGTTGAGAACAGCTCGGCGATGCTCATTCCCCTGAAGGGGTTGATGATGAACATGTGGGCAGTTGCCGGGTTGCCCTCGCGCATCGGCCTGTAGCGAACGGCCTGCTCAATCTTGAGGAGCGCGCTGGCCAGAGCCCAGGGCTTTCCGCTGAGCTTTGCACCGCCTTCGTCTGCAAGGAACTCCCTTGAACGGCTTATAGCGG
This sequence comes from Thermococcus nautili, assembly GCF_000585495.1. Taxonomy (NCBI): domain Archaea; kingdom Methanobacteriati; phylum Methanobacteriota; class Thermococci; order Thermococcales; family Thermococcaceae; genus Thermococcus; species Thermococcus nautili. The sequence continues at coordinate 568,931 of NZ_CP007264.1, read as the reverse complement.
CTTGAATCAGCATCGCCGCGATTGGTGCGAGTATGGCCACGAGGATTGCGGCGATTATGTTTCCACCGTCCTCCCTGTCGTCGTAGGAGCCGAATATCGCTATCCAGCGCGCCCAGTAGGCGAGCTGCATTATCGCCCCAGCCATGGCCGCGGCGATGGTTCCGATGAGGATGTCCCTGTTCTTGATGTGGGTCAGCTCGTGGCCGAGGACTGCTTCAAGCTCGTCCCTGTCGAGGATTCTGAGGAGTCCCTGGGTTACGGCGACGACCGCGTGCTTCGGGTCCCTTCCCGTGGCGAAGGCGTTTGGAGTTTCGGTCGGGATTATCGCTATCCTGGGCATCGGAAGCCCTGCCCTCTCGGCGAGGTTCCTGACTATCGCGTAGAGCTCTGGGGCCTCGGTTTCGTCAACTATCCTCGCGTTGTACCAGCTCAGGACGATTTTGTCGCTGTACCAGTAGGTTATGAAATTGAAGAGCATGGCGAAGAGGAACATTATGAACGCTAAGCTGGGCCCTCCGAAGAGGTAGCCGATTCCCATAAGCAGTCCGGTGAGGATTGCCATCAACAGCCCCGTTCGGAGCCACATTTCGAGCCCCATGGTCTCACCCCGGAGAAGAATACAATGGCGAAAAATAAATCTTTTTGGTCAAAATTGGGTAGAAAAGGGGGCATCACATGCCCATACCCATGTCCATGCCGCCCATTCCACCCATACCGCCCATTCCGCCGTTGCCCTCGCCGCCCTTGCTGGGCTTGGCGGCGATGACGTCGTCGATGCGGAGTATCATTATTGCCGCCTCGCTGGCGCTCTTGATGGCCTGCTTCGGAACGCGGAGCGGAGCGATGATACCCTTTTCAAGCATGTCCGCCGGCTTGCCCTCGAAGACGTCGATGCCTATTCCAAGGCCCTTGTTCTTGTGCTCGCTGATGACCTTGACCATTATGTCAACCGGGTCGAGTCCGGCGTTCTCGGCGAGGGTCTTCGGGATTATCTTGAGGGCCTCTGCAAATGCCTCAATGGCCAGAGCCTCCTTACCTCCGACCTGCTTGGCGAACTCGTCGAGCCTGATGCTGAGCTCGATTTCAGGAGCACCGCCGGCCGGAAGGACTGCGCCGTCCTCCATGACGTCCTTAACGACCTTGATGGCGTCTTCAAGCGCCCTCTCGACCTCGTCAACGACGTGCTCGGTTCCACCCCTGATGAGTATGGTTACCGCCTTCGGGTTCTTGCAGCCTTCAACGAATATCATGTTCTCGCCGGCAACCTTCCTCTGCTCGACAAGCTCAGCCTCACCGAGGTCTTCTGGAGTCAAGTCCTTAACGTTGGTGACTATCTTGGCGCCAGTAGCTTTCGCAAGCTTCTCCATGTCGCTCTTCTTAACGCGCCTGACGGCCATTATGCCGTGCTTGGCCAGGTAGTGCTGAGCCAGGTCGTCGATGCCCTTCTGGACGAAGAGAACGTTGGCCCCGGTTTTGGCTATCGCCTCAACCATATCCTTGAGCATCTTCTCCTCCTGCTCTATGAATTCGAAGAGCTGGTCCGGGCTGGTGATGTTTATCTTCGCATCGGTCTCGGTCTTCTTGACCTCGAGGGCGTCGCCAATGAGGGCAATCTTGGCGTTCTCGACGCGCCTCGGCATCCTCGGGTGGACTACTTCCTTGTCGATGACGACACCGCGAATGAGCTCGCTCTCGTCAACGCTCTCGCCGGGCTTCTTCTCTATCTTGATGTTGTCGATGTCAACCTTGTACTTTCCGTTCTCCTTCTCGGCGACCTGCATAACCGCCTGAACGGCAAGCTTAGCTAAGAGCTCGCGGTGGGCCTCGGCGCTCTTTCCGGTGATTGATGTCCCCGCTATTTTGAGGAGGGTCTCCTCGTCGTCGGGGTTGACCTTGATGGCTATCTCATCAAGTATCTCCTGGGCCTTCTCGGCCGCCATGGTGTAGCCCTTGACGATTATGCTCGGGTGAATGTTCTGGTCGAGAAGCTCTTCAGCCTTCTTCAGAAGCTCGCCAGCAATGACGACGGCGGTGGTGGTTCCATCACCGGCCTCCTTGTCCTGAGTCTTGGCAACCTCAACCATCATCTTGGCAGCGGGGTGCTGAAGGTCAATCTTGTCGAGAATGGTCGCGCCATCGTTGGTGATGACGATGTCGCCGAGGCTGTCAACCAGCATTTTGTCCATACCCTTCGGGCCGAGGGTGGTTCTAACCGTCTCGGCGACAATCCTCGCGGCGAGGATGTTAAGCCTCTGGGCGTCCTTTCCAACGTACCTCTGGGTTCCCTCCGGGAGTATTATAACGGGCTGTCCGCTCATGCTCATTTTGACATTCCTCCAAACGTTTTGCCTTTTTGCGGAATCAGTTCGTCAGCGCTCTATATAAATTTTTGGTTCAAATTGTTCAAATTTTCGGTCTAATTTTGGTCAATTGACAGAAAAAAGCTGGAGCGATTATGGAAAGGGCTAAAACCTTGGGGGACAATGACGGGTGGTGGGCAGTCCATGGACGTAAAGACCTACAACCTCCCCCCAGACTTCGCGAGAAAAGCCATTGAGGACATCGAACGCTATGGGATTGTCGCGGTGGACGTCGAGAACAGGGTTTCCCTCCTCGACGACATGCTAAAATCGGACGAGGAGAAGCTCAAGTACGCGCGGGAGAAGGTGAAGGAGGGCAACGTTGATAAGGCCGTGCTGGTCGTTCGAGATGGAATAGGAACGCTCGTGATAAACGTCGAGAACGTTGTTGAGATTCGGGTTGAGCTCGGGGAGTATGAAAAGTTGCTTCGGGAAGCAGGGGTGGTGGAATGAGGCTCATAGCTCAGGGCGCCGAGGCGAAAATCTATGAGGGAACCTTTGAGGAAGTCTTTGGCGTTGACCTGCTGAACGAGAGGATAATCGTGAAGCACAGGGTTCCTAAGAGGTACAGGATTCCGGAGATAGACGTCAAACTTAGGAAGGAGCGGAGCGTCAGGGAAGCCCGAATCCTCCACAGGGCCAAGGAGTTCGGCGTGAACTGCCCTTACGTCTACGAGGTCAACCTGCGCGATATGGTAATAGTGATGGAGTTCATAGAAGGAAAGCGGCTGAAGGAGCACCTTGAGGAAGTCCCGATGGACGAACGCTTAAACCTCTGCCGGGAAGTCGGAAGGCAGATAGGCAGGCTCCACAAAGCCGGCATCGTTCACGGCGACTTAACAACGAGCAATATGATTCTCCGCGGGGAGAAGGTCTACCTCATAGACTTCGGTTTGGCCGATTTTGATTCGACGCTCGAGGCGAGGGGCGTTGATTTACACCTGCTCAAAAGGGCCATGGAGAGCACCCACTACACTTGGTTCGAAGAGGGCTTTAAGGCCGTTCTTGAGGGCTACGGCGAGGTTCTCGGCGAGAAAGCGAGGAAGGAAATCGAGGAGAAGATAGAAGAGATAGAGAGCAGGGGAAGGTACAGGGAGCGGAGCTGGCTCAAAGCTTGAACCTGTTGACCTCTTCCATGAGCCTCTGGACGACCTCTTCGAAGTCCGCGAGCGTTGCGCGGACCTCCTCCAGCGCCGAGGTCTGCTCCTCCGCCGCGGCGCTGACCTCCTCTGCCGCAGCAGTGGTTTCCTCCGCGGATGCCGCGAGGTTCTCGAGGAAGCGCAGGCCCTCGTCTATCTTCTCGCCCTCCTCAAGGACCTTGTTCTTGAGCTCGTTGGCCTTGACCTCCATCTCCTCCATGAGCTCGGCTATGTGGGTGAGGTACGAGACGCTCTCCTTGAGGACTTCCGTTGACTGGGCAACGGTCTCGACGCTCTTTCCGGTGACCTCAACGCTCTCGTCAATCTTGGCCATAATCTGCTCCACGATGTTCCTGATATCGTCGGCGGCCTGTTTGCTCTCCTCTGCGAGGTTTCTAATCTCCTCGGCAACGACCGCGAAGCCCTTTCCAGCCTCACCGGCCCTCGCCGCCTCGATAGCCGCGTTCAACGCGAGCAAATTCGTCTGCTCCGCGATGCCAGTAATCACGTTGGTTATGTTGGCTATGTTCTTGCCCATCTCGGCAACGCCCTTGACGGTCTCCTCAATCATCAGCATCATGTTCCTTATCTCTTCAATCTGCCCGACGGCCTCTTCACCCTTCTGGCCACCCTCCCTGGCAAGTCCGACAACCTCGCTCATGGACCTCTCGAAGTCCTCCATTGTGTCTATGGTCTCCTTTCCTATCTCGTCAATGTAGCGCATGGTTTCCGTCATGTGGTTGATGTTCTCCTGCTCCCTCTGTGCCTCAATGCTGACCTGGTTGATTGCCTCTGCGACCTGCTGTATGGCCTCGCTAATCTGGTCTATGTTCTCCTTGATGAGGGCACTCCTCTCGTTTACAATCTCCGCCGCGTCCTTGATTGATGAGACCATTCTGTGGAGGTTCTGGCGCATCTTTTCTATGGCCTTCCGAATCTCCCTGAGATGTCCATCGAGCTCAACGTCCTCAACCGTTAGGTCTCCCTCTGCTATTCTGTCGAGGATTCTAATGATGGCATTCATCTGCTCCTCTATCTCCCTGCGGTACTGCTCCACCTCTGGAGGAATCTTTGCCTTCCCCGCTATGTTCTTCGTTAGCATTATCCCTGCTCCCACTCCGACGATACCACCGATCAGGCCCGCTATGGGGCCCGCTAAAAACGCCGGCACTATCGTCAGGCCGAAGGCCAGAACCGGTGACGCTATGAGCGCGCTCTTCTCATCCATGTCTCATCCCCCAGGGGAGTACGCGTTAAAAATACTTAAAGCTTTCTAATTCAACAAAGTAAGAACATAACGCCAAAAAGGTGTAGTAACCACCTACACAGGGACCTACACATTCCGTCCGAAAGAGGCCAGAATCCGCTCGTATATTTCCCTATCCCTTCCTCTCGCCTTTCTCGCGAGTCTCTCGACTATTAACTCAGGCGTGCTCCTGCCAAGCTTTCCGAAGACGGGTTGTCTGTCAACGATTAGATTAAGGTTCTCGTCGAGGCCCTTCGCCTCTATGCCGTCAACCCTCGCGAAGGGGAGTTCTTTCTTGAGGTCCTCGCCGAGGTGAGAAACAATAACGACCCTAAAGCCCCTCTCGTGGGCCACCTTGAGGAGCTCGCCGATTATCTTCACAGCGGCACCGGGCTCGGTTATGGCCTCGAACTCGTCTATCAGAATTAGCTTCCTCCCCTTACCGCGCAGGGCCCTCACGAAGGACTTAAGGGCGGTCTCAAAAGCCCCGGCCCCGTAAACGCTCCTCTTACGCCGGAAGAAGAACAGCTCGTCGAGGGGTTCGAGCCAGGCCCTCTCCGCTGGAACAGGAAAGCCCATGTGGAAGAGGATTTCAACCTGCGTTATCAGCTCAAGCAAACTCGTCTTTCCACCGCTGTTCGCGCCGGTGAGGATTACAACGTCTTCATCGTTAATCCTCTCCGCGCCGGGAGCGCTGAAGCCCTCGGGCTTCCTCCCTACGACGTAGCTCACCGGCTGTGGGTTCTCGATGAAGAGGTGACTCCCGCGAAGGAACGCAATTCCACCGCCCCAGATTTCCGGGAACGAAAAGCCCTCGGTGAATTCCCTCACAGCTAAGAGAAAGTCGAGCTCGTGAACCCTCTCAAGTTCCTCCTTGAGCTTGGGAATGAGTTCCCTTATCTCTTCAAGGATTTCCCTCGCCTTCAGGTAGCGTTCAAGGGCCAGCTCGCGTTCGAGAAGGTTTCTGAGTTCTTCGACCCTCTCTGCAGGAACACGAATCGGGTAAAGCTCCTCCCGCGAGAAGAGCTCCACCGTAACGCCGAGCCTCTCAGAGAGGTCGCGCTCGGCCTCGTTTATCAGCCCAAGGATTTCCTCCTCGACATCGCTGAAGTGCCGGAATATGGCATCGTAGTTCCCCTCACGGAGCTGGGCGAGGAAACTCAAGAGTTCTTTCCCGCTGAGGGTTAAACTGAAGTTCTCAAGCCTCTCGCCGATTCTCTCGTTGAGCTCGCGCTCCTTCTCCGCTATCAGTTCGTCGAGGGATTCGAGAACCTTTTGGCGCCCCATTACCTCCTCGAACTCCTTCAAGGCCTCAAGCATTCTCGGAGCAACGCTACCCTCGCCGGTCAGCTCACCGATTCTGGCGAGGGCCTCAAGCGTCTCCCTGTTCCTCCAGAGGGGTAGAATGTAAAGCTCAGGAGCGATTTCCTGAGGTTTCAGCTCAACGTCAACCCCGTAGCCGAGTGTGCTCAGGACAATCGGATACTCGCGGGCCTCCTCGACCTCGGTCGTGACGTGGCACAGGTTCAAAGACTCGGCCTCTTCAACCTCGGACTCGTCGACAAGGAGAACCCTGTCGTTCAGGAACTCCCTCTGGAACCGTATCGGTTTAACCTTCGAGATTAGGCCCCTCATCTCGGGCTTTACCTTCGAGAGTCCCTCCCTGAGATACTCCTGCCGTCTCATTATCTCGTCCGGGTCGTTCGTGAGGGAAAAGCGCTCGAGATGGGCCTCGCTACCCGGAAGGCTCAGCCTCCTCCGAATCTCAGACAGGATTGCCCTGTGAACTGTTCTCGCCTCTGGGTTCAGCTTCGGCCTCATCCCCGGAAGCTACGCCCTGGAGTTTATAAGGTTGACCTGCATCGAAAGGTTTTTGTTTTCGGCCGGGCGAATCAACTCAAGGTGGTAATATGGAGGGTCGCGACGCTTCGGTTGGAATAGTGTTCGGTGAATCGAGTACCGACCACTTCACTTTCATAGTCAACCCCCGGAACGAGCTCCCGCGCTTCGGCGAGTTCCTCGTCGTCAAAAACCGCGAGGGAGACGAGGTTTTGGCACTCCTCAAGTCCATCAGAAACCTCAACTGGCTTATGGAAGCCGGAAGAGGGAGTTACGACTACGTTGAAAAAACCGTCAACGTTTTCTCGCGCGGAATCCTCGACAAAAGCGAGGAGATACTGGCTACCGCCAAGGTTCTCGGCGTTCTCAGAACGAGGGACGGCGAGTTTCTGGTGAAACCGGCACCGAACCGCGTTCCCATAAAGCCGGGCGAGAGGGTTTATCTAGCTAAAGACGAGGATTTGGAGAGAATCTTCGCCAACGGCCACCTCAGGATTGGGAAGCTCATCGCGAGGGGAGGTATAGAGGTTCGCCTCGACGCCAACAGGCTCGTTTCGAGGCACTTTGCGGTTCTGGCCGTTACTGGAGCCGGCAAGTCCAACACGATAGCGGTTCTCACCAAGGAGCTTGTGGACAACGTGAACGCGACCGTCGTAATCCTCGACCCCCACGGCGAGTACCAGAGGTTGAGCTGGCCCGGGGCGCGCGTCAACCCGATAAAGGCCACGATAGACCCCGGCAGAATAAGGCTGAGCGAACTGGCAACGCTTTTGGGAATAGCGGAGAACGCGAGCCTTCAGAGGCGCTTCCTCGGGCTGATTTATAGGACGGTCAAGGAGGAGATGAGAAGGGACGGAAAGGTCGTCGGTGGTCTGCCATTCCTCGAGGCGATGGAGGACAAGATAGAGGAGTGGATTAGGGTTTACGAGAACACCGACGACAAGGTAATCTACTACTACAACGAGAAGGGCATAGAGACGCCGAGGAAGATTCAGGCGAGGGATTTGGACTCCCTGATAAGGCTGAAGGACTACATAGGCGAGCTGAAGGCCAACTTCGGCGAGTTCATAAGCCCGGTAGATGTCCTCGGCGAGATAAGACCCGGCATGGTGAACGTCATAGACCTCAGCGGAATGGAAGAGGAGCAGATGATAACGCTCGCGAGCTTCGTTCTGAGGGGCATACTCAAGAACCGCATCGAGTACATCAAAGCCGTCAGAACCAACGATAGGCTCACCGCGAGGGAGATACTGGAGGCTTACCCGGCCGTGAAGAAGCCAATCCTCGTCATAGTTGAGGAGGCACACATATTCGCGCCGAGGGGCGAGAAGAACCCCGCAACCCTGTGGCTCGGCAAGATAGCCAGGGAAGGCAGGAAGTTCGGCGTCGGCCTTGGAATAGTGTCCCAGAGGCCGAAGAAGCTGGACGACGACATACTCAGCCAGACCAACACCAAGATAATACTCAAGCTGGTTGAGCCCAACGACCAGCGCTACGTCCAGCAGGCGAGCGAGCAGATAAGCGAGGACCTGCTGAGCGATATAGCCTCCTTAGGAGTGGGTGAAGCGGTTATAGTCGGCTACGCCATCACGATTCCGGCGATGGTGAAGATTTATAACTTCGAGAAGGACTTCAACGGCCACTATGGAGGAAGGGACATAGATATCGTTGAGGAGTGGCTTGAAGGGAAGGAGGAAGAGGTTAGCGAGGAAGAGGCAATAGCGTCCCTCCCGCTGTGAGGTGTTAGGATGAGGTTCGCGCACATAGCCGATGCCCATCTCGGCAGGGAGCAGTTCAACCAGCCCTTCCGCTACGAGGACTACGTTAGGGCCTTCCGCGAGGCGGTTGAGAAGGCCGTTAAGGCGAACGTGGACTTCATACTCATCGCCGGAGACCTCTTCCACGTGAGCAGGCCGTCGCCGAAGGCCCTGCGCGATGCCGTCGAGATACTCGAAATCCCGAGGAGAAGGGAAATCCCGGTCTTCGCCATCGAGGGCAACCACGACAAGACGATTCGGGAAGCTTCCGTCTTCGACCTGCTCGAACACCTGGGCCTTCTAAGGACCCTCGGCCTCAGGAGGGAAGAAAAAAGGGACGAGTTCCTGCGGAGCAAGAAAATAGCGGACCGCTACCTCGTCTGGGCCGAGGTTGGAGACCTCAAAATCTACGGCCTGAGACACCACACGCGCTGGCAACTTATAAGGGGCAACACCAACGTCCTGAGGGCCCTCTTCAAGAAAGGCGACATCCTGATGCTCCACCAGGCCGTTGACTACCTCGCGAAGGACACCCCTTATCAGGATGCCTTTGACCTCAAGCTCAACGAACTCCCCGAGAATTTCTCCTATTACGCCCTCGGGCACATCCACGTGAGGAAAATAGCCGAGCCAGACCAGACCGGCTTAAACGGGCCAATCGTTTACCCCGGTTCGCTCGAGAGAACCGACGTTAGGGAGGCAAGCCACGTAATAGTCTACGGCGAGAAGGACAAGAAGCCGAGGGTCAGGGAAAACAACCAGCCGAAGGGCTTCTACATCGTTGAGGACTTCCGGCCGGAGTTCGTTGAGGTCGAAACGAGGCCCTTCTACCGCGTTACGGTTTCGGGAAACTCAAAGGCCGAACTCAGGTGGAAGGTCGAGGAGGTAGCGGGACTGATTCCGAAAGAGGCCGTTGCAATCATCTACCTCGAGGGAACTGTGAAGGGTGGCGTTAGTTTGGCGGAGTTCAACGACCTGCTGAAGGATTCAGGCATAGCCTACTACGCCTTCAGGAGCAGGGTCACGGGCGAGGCGATAATCTCGAAGGAGCGCGTGGGCGAGGAGATACTGACCGAGTGGGAGAGGGAGCTCTTCCTCCACCTGAGGAGTGAACCCAAGGAGTTCCCGCTCGACGAGTTCATGGACTGGCTCCTTGAGAAGTACCGCCTCGGCGTTCCGGCGGAGATGAGTGCAAGGGCCCGTAAACCAGCGGAAGAGCCGAGGAAACCGGAAAACGTTGAAAAGAAACCGCCGAAGGAGGAAAAGCACGTGAAAGCAACTCCGAAGAGGGAGAAACAGGAAAAGCCAAAACCCGAGAAGAAGACCGGAAAGAAACCGAAGCCGGCAAAGCCGTCGAGCCTCGACGCGTGGCTGAGGGGTGGTAGGCGATGAGGGTCAGGAAAATTGAGATTCGGAACTTCAGGGCCCACAGGAAAAGCGTTGTCGAGTTCAGCGACGGCATAAACCTGATAATCGGCCAGAATGGAGCGGGAAAGAGCTCAATCCTCGAGGCCATCTTCGCCTCGCTTTACCTCGGGCACCCGAGCTTCCCAAAGGGTTATCTCGCTACCAACGCCCGCGTCGGAACCGGGGAGCTTTCCCTGAGCCTGGAGTTCGAGCACAACGGCAAAACCTACCGCATAACCCGAACAACGAAGAAGAGCGAGCTCCTCGAGAACGGAAGGCTTATCGCGGAGAAGAGCTCCGACATAGCGCGCTGGGTCGAGCGGAACGTTTACCCCCTTCAGGTCTACACGAACGCGCTCTACATTCGACAGGGCGAGATTGAGGGCATAATCACCAACCGCGAGGTCATGGAGAAGGTTCTGCGCAAGGTCCTCGGTATAGAGGACTACAAGAACGCCGAGAGGAACTCGGGGGAGGTAATCCGCGAGCTGAAGAGGAGGAAGGAGAACCTCAAGAGGCTCATCGAGAGGAAAGCTGAAATCGAGGGGAACCTCCGCGATGCCGAGAAGAGGTTCGCCGAGACGCTGAGGAAGATTAGCGAGCTGAGGAAGAGGGAAAGGGAGCTTTCGGCCGAGGTGGAGAAGCTTTCCAAGCTCTATCAAGAGATGAAGGAGAGGAAAGAGCTGATAGCCGGCCTCGAGAAGAAGATAGCTCTCCTCGAAAAATCGCTGGCGAGCGAGGAAAAGCTCCTCAGGGAAAGGGAGAAGAGGATTGAGGAGCTGAAGCTCGAGCTCGAGGAGCTGGAGGAGAAGAAGGCGAGACTCGAGGAGCTGAAGCCACTCGCCGAGGAGTACACCGAGCTCGGTAAACTGCTGAAGCTGAAGGACGAGCTCTCGAAGGTCGAGGTTGGGCTTTCCTCTCTGAAAGAAAAGCTCCGCTCCCTCGAGAGGGAAACGGCGAAGCGTGCTGAGCTGGAGAAAAAGCTTGAGGAGCTGAAGAAGAAAGAGGCCGAGACGAGGAGGGAATACGAGAGGCTCAAGGAGAGGCACCGGCTCTACCAGCGTGCCCTGTCAATCCTCGGTGAGGCCGAGAAGCACAGGAAGGAACTCGAGAGGGCCGGCTACACCGTCGAGAAGCTTGAGAGGGAACTCAAAGAAATCGAGAAAGCCAAGGAGGAGCTTGAAAAACTCCAGGAGGAGATTTCGAAGGTCAGGGAGAAAATAGCCTCGCTGAAGGGGAAAAAGGCGGAGCTTAGGGCCAACATGGAGAGGCTGGAGGGGGCCAAAATCTGCCCTCTCTGCAGGAGACCCATAGACGAGCACGAGGAAGGCGAAATCCTGACCGAATACAGGTCGGAGATATCAAGGATTGAGGGAGAAGTTAAAACCCTCGAGAAGGAACTTGAAAGGCTGAAAAAGCGCGAGCTCGAGCTCAGGAAGCTTCTCGCGAGGGAGCCAAAGCTAATCCGCCTCAAGAAGACGGCTGACCTGCTCAGAGAAGCTGAGGAAAAGCTTGAGGAGCTTGGCGTTGAAGAACTGGAAAAGGACGCCGAACTCTTCGAGGAAACGAGGGAGAAGCTCATCGGTCTCAAGAAGGAAATTCGGGGCGTGAGGGAGAGGCTTGAGGAGCTTGAGGGCCTTGAGAAGGAAACGGAAGAAGTAAAGAATGAACTCCACGCCCTCGAGGAGAGAAAGGCCGATATTCTAAAGAGGCTCTCCGAGAGGGGATTCGGCTCCTTTGAAGAGGTCGAGGAGAGGATTGGGGAGCTTGAGAAGCCCTACCGGGAGTTCCTCTCGCTGAAGGACGTTCCGAGACGGATTGAAGCCCTCGAGAAGAAGCTCGACATCGAGCGGAGGAAGGCCGACGAGTCAAGGGAGAACATGGAGTGCCTGAAGGCCGAGCTCGGAAAGGCGAGAGAAGAGCTGGAGGAAGCCAAAAAGGACTTCTCGGAGGAGGAATTTGAGAGGGCCGAGAGGGAATACCTTGAGAAATCGAGAGCCCTCGAGAGGGCGAGGGCCGAGCTTGAGGGAGCGGAGAGCCTAAGGGACGAGATAGCTCGCCTGATAGACGAGCTGAAGGCAAACCTCGGGGAGATTGAAAGGGCCGAGAGGGAGCTCGAGCTCATCGAGAAGGCCCTCGCGGATATAACGGCCTTTAGGGAGAAGATAGCCCGGCTGAAGGCGGAGGAGGAGCTGAGGGGTCTTGAAGAGGTGCAGAAGCTGGCCGGAGAGCTGTTCTCGGAGATGACCGAGGGCAAGTATCAGGGGATAAGGCTGAGGCGCGAGAAGAAGTACGGAAAGGAGAGGATTGAGCTCAAAGTCCTCTACGCGGGCAACGAGGTGGGAATAGACTTCCTCAGCGGTGGAGAAAGAATAGCGCTCGGTCTGGCCTTTAGGCTGGCCCTCTCGCTCTACAAGGTGGGCAACCTTGAGCTCCTCATATTGGACGAGCCGACGCCCTTCCTCGACGAGGAGAGGAGGAAGAAGCTCGTGGAGATTATATCGAGCCAGCTGAGGAAGATACCGCAGGTAATCATCGTCTCGCACGATGAGGAGCTGAAGGACGCGGCCGATTACGTGATAAGGGTTACCAACGCCGGTGAAGCGAGGGTGGAGGTGGAGAGCCTTGGAGCGTATTGACGACAGGCACCTCGAGGAAATCAGGCACTTCCTCAGGGAGAGCAGGAAAGAGCTCGGAAAGCTCGTTCCCCTCGTGAGGAAGCACTACCACTGGGAGAGCCTGCCCGAGCCGAAGAAAGCTAAGGTTTACGCCGTTGACGGCAGTAGAATGGCCAAGAGGCTCAGTGGGGCGATAATCTACGCCGTCTCTGCATCGGCGGTCGGCGATGACCTCTACTACTGGAACGACATCGGGGCGCTCTTCCCCTACAGCAACGCGGACGACAGGATAAGGGTTCACATGGATACCTTAGAAAAAAGAATGGGTGCCCTCGTCGGGGAAATGTCGGACCTAGTGCTCATGGACGGCACGATAAGCGGGGCCCTCATAAGACCGCCGAGCTACGCGAACTCGACCACGAACCAGCTCTACGAGAGGCACGGGAGGACGCTTTTGGAGGCCTCGCTGGACTTCCTTGATGCCCTGAACCTCAAGTGGAGGGAGTGGAAGCGGGAGCTCAAAAAGGGCGTCATCTCGGGTCCATCTCTGCTCGCCCGCGGGAGGGAAGGAAAGTCAATCTTCAAGATACTGGAGGAGAAGGGCTCACGGAGCATTCGCGGGAAAATCTGGTGGGTGGTTGATGCCGAAAACCTGATAGTCCTCTTTGAATACCTTGAATACCTCCACGCCCTCGACAGGCTTTTGGGAAACGAGATAGCCTCGATAGCCAAGACCTTCTACCGCTCCGACGTCATAGGGACGGTGGCCGAGAGGGAGAAGCTGAAGAAAGTTCCAATAATGGTGGACACGCCGGTCGTTGCTTCGCTGACCGATAGGAGCGGTTACCTGCGCTTCTCGTCGAAGGTCGGCAAGAAGGAGGCCCTTGCTCAACTAATCCTCGACCTCATGGAGCACGGCTTTTTCGAGAACCTTCGCGAGATTCTCGTCCTCGACGGGAGGAAGATAGAGGGCGCGAGAATTAACCCGGCCTACGTCCGCTTCGCAGACGGGGGATTGATTTACCTCCTCGAGGTTCCGGAGGGGCAGGACTTCGAGGAGACGCTGGCAAAAATCCTCTCAGTGGCCGAAGATGAGTACGTGATTCCGCTTGAGTACGCGCACCACTCAGTCGTAATCAAGAAGAGGGAGTTCGACGCGTACGTTGATGCAATCCTGAGCGCGATAGTTGGCGAGGACGAGGCTTACCTGAACTTCCTGCGCTACGGAAGGGAACCGCTGGAGTGATGGAGATGATTAGGGTCGGAACGTGTGGCTTCTGCGAGGGAAGGGCGAAGTATTTCCGGGACTTCGATGCCGTTGAGGTTCAGCAGACCTTTTACAGAATCCTTGGGGAGAAAACCCTCGAGCGCTGGAGGAAGGAAGCTCCCGAGGGCTTTACCTTCGCGATGAAGGCTTTTCAGGGCGTAACACACCCTCCAAACAGCCCGACGTGGCGGAGAAGCAACGTGAAGCCGAGCAAAAACGTCGGCCTTTTGAGGCCCAAGGGCGACGTCCTTCACTTCTGGCGCCTGACGCTGAAGAAAGCCGAAATCCTTGGCGCGCGCTTCATTCTAATTCAATTGCCAAAGAGCTTCAAGGAGAGCGAGGAGAGCTTCACCAACGCGGAAAGGTTCTTCGAGATGATTGACAGGGGAAGCTTCGAGATAGCCGTTGAGCTGAGGGGCTGGAGCGAGAAGGGCGTGAAAAGATTCGTTAGGGCCTTCGACGTCATAGACGTTACCGACCCGCTCGTGAGGATTCCGCTCCACAGCGGTGAGACGAACTACTACCGCCTTCACGGGCGCTACGAGAACGGGCGGATAATCTACCGGCACTCCTACAGCGATGAGGAACTGCAAAGAATCAGGGAGCGCGTCCTCGGCTGGAACAGGGGCGAGAGCTTCGTCTTCTTCAACAACACCGACATGTGCTGGGACGCGAAGAGGTTCAAGGCGATTATAGAAGAAGGGTGAAACTTCGATAGGAATTTATACAACTCCATTGAATTCCCATTAGGTGGGAGCATGGAGGAGATAACGATAAAGGTTCCGGCGGGAGTTGACATTGAACGGCTCAAAAAATTCCTTGAAGTTGACGCAGAGTTTCTCGCAAAGGCAATGAAAAAGAAAGTCCGCCCCGGAATGCTTGGAAGAGCAAGCGCCGAGGAGCTTGAGGAGTACGCCGGGGAGGTAGGCCGGTGATTTACGTTGATTCCAACGTGTTTTACAACTACCTCTTTGAGACTTCCCTAACGGAGCGGGCGTTCCAAGTTCTTGAGAAAAACCGAGGAATGCTGGCCACGTCATTTTCAACGGTGGAAGAAGCAACTTATGTCGTTTTAAGAAAGTTTCTCTCGGAAAAAGCTGGGATTCGCAACAGATATGATGCAAAAAGATATCTGAAGACGCGTGAGGGCAGGGCGTTGATAGACGAGGCTTTTACATCGGTACTTGCATTGATTTTTCAATATGACGTTGAACTCGTTGAGGACGCAACGAGTCTGGGGCTTGTCCAAAGCTATGCCGTCAAATACGGTTTGATGCCAAGAGATGCCCAGATTGTCGCCACCTGCCTTCTAAATGGAATAAAGAAAATAGCAACCTTTGACAACGACTTCGATGACGTTGATGAGCTCTCTGTTATTCGATAGGCTCAGGCACGGGTCCAGCTCATCACCGTCAGCCGAGGGTGTCGTCATCATCGCCACCGAAACTAAAAACCCTGAACCTCAAAAACTTTATAAGCCATGAAACGTACTCACAAGTATGATACTCATGAGTAAGTTCATTGACCGCGAGAGCGAGCTCGAGTTCATGAGGTCGAGGTACGCCTCGGGGAAGCCGGAGCTGATAATCCTCTACGGCAGGAGGAGGATAGGCAAGACGTACCTCCTTCAAAGGTTCCTCTCAGAGGTCGGGGGAATTTATCTCCTCGCGGAGGAGAGCGAGACCATCTTGGAGGATTTCTCGGAGAGATTGGCGGAGTACTTCAACGACCCGTTCCTGCGGGAGAACCCGCTCCAGAGCTGGAAAGCGTTTTTCACTTACCTCGCGGGAAAAAGCGGGGAGAGGCTCGTCGTGGTGGTAGACGAGGTTCAGTATGTGGCCAAGGCCCACAGGGAATTCCTCAGCGTCCTCCAGAAGTACTGGGATTTGCACCTTTCGAAGACGAAGATAATGCTCGTTCTCTGCGGCTCGCTGGTTTCCTTCATGGAGGGCGTTCTTTCAGCCAAATCGCCGATATACGGGCGGAGAACCGGGGCGTGGAAGGTCGAGGAGATGAACTTTTTTAAGGTCAGGAAGTTCCACTCGCTGAGCACTGAAGAGGCGGTTTACGTCTATTCCGTCTTCGGTGGGGTTCCCCAGTACTGGGCCGACTACAATCCCGAGCTTGACTTCTGGGACAACCTCAGATTCCTGCTCCTCTCGAAGGGCGCCAAGTACTACGACGAGCCGAAATACCTCCTCAAGGAGGAGCTCCGCGACGTCTCGCGCTACTTCTCAATCCTCAGGGCGATAGCGCTCGGCTACACCCGCTTTGGGGAGATAGCGGACAAAGCGAGAATAGAGAAAAACTCACTCGGCAAGTACCTGCTCGTCCTCCAGGAGATGGGCTACGTTACCGAGGAACTGCCCGTAACTGGAGGAAAGCGGGGACGCTACCGCATAGCGGACAACCTCTTCAACTTCTGGTTCCGCTTCGTCTATCCGCGGAGGAGCGAAATCGAGATGGGGATTGACGTTGTTGACGACATTAAGCGGAACTTCAACGAGTACCTCGGCTTCGTTTTCGAGCAAATTGCGAGGGAGTTCCTCATCGAGCTGAACAGAAGAGGGGAGCTTCCGTTCCGCTTCACAAAAATCGGTAGATGGTGGCGCAAGGGTGAGGAAATCGATTTGGTCGCTTTGAACGAGTGGGAAAAGCGGGCGCTCTTCGTTGAGGTGAAGTGGAAGAAACTGAGCGAAAGGGAAGCGCGGGGAATTCTGAAGGACCTGGAGAGGAAGGCCGAGCTTGTGGGACTTGATGACTGGGAGCACTATTACGGCTTGGTTGCTAAGAGCGTTGAAGGGAAAGAGAAGCTGAGGAAAGAAGGCTGGCTCGTCTGGGACCTGGGGGACTTTTCGCTCTAACGTTCCTCGAACCCCGGCTTCCTGACATTTACCACTTCTCTGTTCACGAGCGTCGGCGGAATCTGGCCGTTCTTGAATGCGATGAGGTTCCTCGCCACGAGCTCGGCCATTCCTTCCCTCGCTCCAAAGGTCGCGCTGCCGATGTGGGGCGCCAAGACCACGTTCCTCAGGCTGAAGAGCTCTTCGTTGTAGTACGGCTCCTCCTCGTAGACGTCTAAACCAGCTCCGCCAATCCAGCCCTCCCTAAGGGCCCTGATGAGCGCATCGGTGTCAACGACCTTTCCGCGCGCTATGTTCACGAGAATTGCCGTTTCCTTCATGAGCTTGAGCTCCCGCTCGCCTATCATGTGGTAGGTTTCCTTCGTTAGAGGAACGGCCAGAACCACGAAGTCGCTCTCGCTCAGGAGCTCGTAGAGAGGTTTGAACTCTGCGTTGAGTTCCTTCTCCGCCTCTGGCTTCCTCGTGCGGGAGTAGTAGAGGATTCTCATGCCGAAGCCCTTAGCCCTTCTCGCCACCGCCTGTCCGATTCTGCCGAAGCCGATGATTCCGATGGTTTTGCCGTAAACGTCATAGCCCAAGAACCAGCGCGGATGCCAGGCAATACTGCGCTTCTTCCACTCGCCGGAGCGGGTGAAGTTATCGGCCTCGATTAAACGCCTCGCCGTTGCAAGCAAAAGTGTCCACGCGAAGTCCGCCGTCGCGTCGGTGAGGACGTCTGGAGTGTTCGTTATGTAGATTCCCCTCCGCGTTGCCTCTTCAACGTCTATGTTGTCGTAGCCGACGGCGTAGTTGGCAACTATTCTTAATCTTGGCGCGTTGTCGAAGACCTCTTTATCAACCCTCTCGCTGAGCATCGTGACGAGGGCATCTACGTCGCGAACCTTCTCGAGGAGAACCTCCCGGGGAATTTCCCTTTCTTCCGGCCAGACCTCGACCTCAAAGTGCTCCTTCAGCATCTCGATGCCGTTCTCGGGAATGGCGCGCGTGATGAAGACCTTCGGCATGACCACCACCGGATAAAGAAAAGAAGGGACGCTTTTAGCGTTTTCTCAGCCTGTCAACGAGCCAGATGAGTATCGGCAGGATTATGAAGGCCATCATGTCTCCGGTGTCCCCCGCGAAGGCCAGGACGTCAGCGAAGTTCTTGACGCCGGCAAAGTACACGATTGCAGGTGGAATGACCGTTAGGCCCCACGCTATCGGCCTCTTGAGCTTGACGAACTCCTCGTTGTTGCTCTGCTGTGCAAGGGCGATTCCGATGTAGCTCGTGGTTATTGCCAGGAGCGGGATGAGGTTGCCGACGATTCTTCCAAGGTGGCCGTAGAGGCTCTCAAGGCCCTGCGTTGCTATCTGGGGCGTGTTCCTGCCGAAGGCGAGGAGGAAGGCGACCATGAATATCGCGTAGATGGCCGTGGGAATGATGAATGCCCAGACGAGGACCTTCTTGGTCTCCTCGTAGCTTCCGAGGCCCTTGTAGACGTCCGGAATCACCGTGTGGCAACCAAGGGCGAAGATTGCCACACCGGTTATGCTGAGGATTCCCGAGAGGTCGGTGTAGAGGCCGTTGCTCAGCTTCGCGTGGGGAACGAGCATGAGGGTGACCGCTATGAAGAGCGCCAGCATGACGTAGCTCATCGCCAGCTCGGTCTTTCCACTTGCCTCAAGACCGCGGTAAACGACTATCGAGGCGAGAACCCAGAATATGAACGCTCCGGCCGTTTCGCTTATCCCGAAGAGGCTCGCGAAGACGCTTCCCATTCCCGCTATGTAGGCGAGGATTGCTCCGAAGCTCATGATGAATATGCTGACGTACATCAGCCAGCCGCCGGCCTTTCCGAGGACGCGCTGGGCTATGGTACTCATCTGCGCCCCGCCCATTCCGGCTGAGAACTTGAGGACGATGAAGCCTGTCCAGAGCATCAGGAACATCACGCCGATGAGCACTGCCAGGGCAGGTATGAGGCCGACCTTGCTCGCCGCGTAAGGCAGTCCCAGCACTCCCGCGCCTATCTGCGTCCCCACGAGGATGGCCAGCGCTTCCCCTTTGGTTATGCGCTTCTTCTCAACGCGAATCGTGCTTATCCTAAGACCCCTAACGCACTTCCTCTTCCTGAGGTTCTGAATCAGGATGAGCTTTTTCCTCCTCTGCGCCGCTATACGGGCTGAGTAATAACGACCGTGTGAGGTGGTAACCTTCCTTCTCTCAACCCCTTCCGAAACGGGCATTCTCTCACCCCCGCTCAATGTCCCGATGAACACAATTTAAACCCTCGCTCGGAAGGTTGAAGGAGGTTTCTAATATCCTTCGACCGCCCGGTGGGTTGGATAGAATTTTTAAGTTTCCGGTCGAGATACCACCATGCTGAGCCATGCCGCTAAAATCCTGGCAAGGTCGCGCTTTGCGATAGCCTTTACCGGCGCGGGAATCAGTGCGGAGAGCGGTGTCCCAACGTTCAGGGGCTTCAACGGCCTGTGGAAGCGCTACCGACCGGAAGAGCTTGCAACACCCGAGGCTTTCAAGCGGGACCCCCACCTCGTCTGGGAGTTCTACCGGTGGAGGATGCGCAAGATTCTGGATGCGAAGCCGAACCCAGCCCACTATGCTCTGGCGGAGCTTGAGCGGATGGGGCTTCTAAGGGCGGTGATAACCCAGAACGTTGACGATTTGCATAGAGAAGCTGGAACCAGAAACCTCATAGAGCTCCACGGAAACATCTTCCGGGTTCGCTGTACTTCCTGCGATTACAGGGAGAACCTGAAGGAAAGCGGTCGGGTTTATGAGTTCGTGGACTCAAAGGACCTCCCGAGGTGCCCCCGTTGCGGTTCCCTCCTCAGGCCCGACGTGGTCTGGTTCGGAGAGGCCCTGCCGAGGGATGCTCTGGAAGAGGCCTTTCGGCTGGCGGAGAAGGCCGACGTGGTCATCGTCGTCGGGACGAGCGGAGTTGTTTATCCCGCCGCATACATCCCCTACATCGTTAAGGAGCACGGCGGTAGGGTCATAGAGGTAAACGTTGAGAGGAGCGGAATAACGCCGATTGCGGACGTTTTCCTGCGCGGGAAGGCGGGCGAAGTGCTTCCAAAGCTCGTTGAGCTCGTGAGGGGGTTGAAATGAAGTTGCTCCTGATAGGTTTTACCGAAGATGAAATCGAGAGGATTGCAGAGCTCGGTTACCCGGTTCTGCCGGTTCCCGAGCACTTCAGAAAGCTCACCCTGGCGGAGATACTGGAGAGGACAACGGAGGGCGGGAACCTTGACTGGGCCGGTGAAAGGTTCGTCATAATGCACGGCCTCGACAACGAGGGTATCAAGAGGGTTATAAATGAGGTCAGGAAGCTGGCCGAGGGAAGGGTAATCTTTGCGACGACGACCGAGACGAACCTCAAGTGGACACTGGAGGAGCTCCTTGATGAGCTGAGACGGGAGGATGAGTACTTCAGGGCCATGAGAGAGGCGAAAAAACAGGCCAAAGGGAAGAGAGGCCTCTTTCTCGACATCGGCAACGTTAAATAGTCCGCCGAGAATAAACCTAAGGGGTCGGGGTATGATTAGGGCCGTCCTGTTTGACCTTGACGACACGATTGTTGACACCACCCGCTTGGCTGAGATGGCGCGTCGAAACGCGATAGAGAACATGATACGCCACGGTCTTCCCGTTGACTTCGAGACGGCTTACAACGAGCTCCTTGAGCTGATAGCGGAGTACGGTAGCAACTTCAACAGGCATTTTGACTATCTGCTGAGGCGTTTGGAACTTCCAAACAACCCTAAGTGGGTTGCTTCAGGCGTTATAGCCTACCACAACACGAAGTTCGCCTACCTGAAGAGCGTCCGGGGCGCGAGGAAGGTTCTCCTCGAGCTCAAGAAGGACGGCTACATCCTCGCGATAATCACCGACGGAGACCCGATAAAGCAGTGGGAGAAGATACTCCGCCTCGAGCTGGACGAGTTCTTCGACGACGTCTTCATCTCGGATTACCTTGGCGTCAAGAAGCCCCATCCGAAGATTTTTAAGCGGGCCCTCAAGAAGCTCGGTGTTAAACCGGAAGAGGCCATAATGGTCGGCGACAGGCTCTACTCCGACATCTACGGGGCCAAGCAGGTGGGAATGAGAACCGTCTGGTTCAGGTATGGAAAATACCGCGACCGGGAGCTCGACTACCTCGACTACGCCGACTTCACGATTGAGAGCCTTGAAGAGGTTCCGAAGATTGTGAGGGGACTCAACAATGAGGAAAAAGAGCGTTCAGATTCGGAAGTTCATGCTGATTGACTCCGCCTACAAGTCGAGAATCCTGAGGGGAGACAAGGTCACGACGATACGCTACGGTAGCTACGAGGCGAAGCCCGGGAGCGAGGTTTACCTCGTGATAACGCCGAGCGACACTGCCATAGCGAAGGTCAGAATCACAAAGGTCGAGCGGAAGAAGGTTAGGGAACTCACCAACGAAGACGCCAAGCTCGACGGCTTCTCCGACGTTAAGGAGCTCCTCAGGGAGCTGAACAAAATCTACGGCGAGCTCTACGGGGACGACGAGGTTACGATAATAGGCTTCGAAGTTGTGAAGCGGTTTAAAGACGGAATCCCCCTCAAGTGGCTCAAGGGCCTCAACTACCGCGAGCCGGAGGAGATAGCGCGCCTCTACCTCGAAAACCAGGACAGGCTCAACTTCAACCGCGAAACGGACTTCATAATGCGCCGTATCTACAACGAGGGCCTCGGAAAGGCCGTCAGAACCTTCGGACCGAAGAGAGTCCAGCAGGCCCTTCTCAAGGTTTACCACGGCCTCTACAACGAGGGGCTGATTTAGAAAAGCTTTTTAGGAGGGCGTCTTTTCCTCAACCATGCTCAAATTAAGGGAAAAGCTCCTGCTGAACACGGCGCTGCTGGCGCTCGTTCTTATCCTCCAGCTCGCGGGGCTAATGAAAGGCATCAACACCAAAGTTGATTCTCTCCTTCCATCCCCAAGTCCAAGTTTGCTGAGCGTCCTAACGGCATTCGGGGGTGACGTCTTTCTAATCGCCTTTTCCCTCCTCACAGTACTCCTCGACGTCAGGAACTCCGGAAAGCTATCGCGAGAGACGCTCGTTTTCCTCGTCTCGGCAGTCATCGGCCTTGTCATAGTCGGGGTTCTCAAGGTCGCAATCAACGAGCCGAGACCCCGCAACCACGGGGGCTTCTCCTTTCCATCGGGCCACACTTACAGAGGAGCAATAATCGCGGTCTACGCCTCGAACCGCTGGAAGCGGGCAACTCCCCTGGCGGTTCTCTTCGCGCTCGGCGTTGCGATGACGCGGTTGCTCCTCCACGTCCACTGGTTCGGCGACGTCCTCTTCAGCCTGCTCCTCGCTCCCTGGGTCTATAGTATCGTCAAGGCCACCCAGGACTCGTGGCTTCCGCTCTACAGGCGGGTAATCTCAAGGCTCGGGCTGGGGGCGTTCGACGTTGAGTAGCTTTCTTGAGGTCTTCCTGCTCTCCCTCGTGCCAACGTTTGAAGGGAGGTACGCGATAGTCTACGGCATCGGGCGGGGTTATCCCCTCTGGGAAACCCTCCTGAGCGCTTCCCTCGGCGTTCTGCTTCTCTCGCTCCTCCTGCCGGCACTGCTCCCCTACATAGACCGAATCATGCTCTGGCTCGAAAAAACGCCCCTCAGAAAGGTGGCTCACTTCTACCTCTACTACGTCGAGAGGGTCAGGAAAAAGGCGCACCCCTACGTGGAGAAATGGGGCTTCATCGGCCTCACAATCTTCGTTGCCATACCACTGCCGGGAACCGGGATATGGACCGGGGCTTTGGCCGCTTACCTCCTCGGAATCGAGAAAAAGCAGACGGTTCCTGCCTTAATCCTCGGCGGGCTTTTGAGCATGGCGGTAACTGTTCTGCCGGCACTGGGGCTGTTCGGGTGAGAGAATGTGGCTCAAGCGCTTTAAGCTCCTTTTCGCCCTCACTTATGCGGGATTCCTCGGAAACATTGCGGTAATCTACTACCTCTCCCAGGGGCTGAGCTACGGTGAGATAGGCCTGGCCACAGCCCTGGGTGGGCTGGGCTTCTTCCTCTTCGAGGTTCCCACCGGTGTTGTCGGCGACAAGGTGAGCCGAAAGGCGAGCGTTCTCGTCGGGCTTTCGATAATACCTCTTGCGACGCTTCTACTGCTCTTCCTCAGGAATTTCTGGGTTCTCCTCGCCTCGGAGCTCCTCGGAACCCTTGGGGCGTCCTTCGTGAGCGGGAGCTTTCAGGCGTGGTTGTTTGACAACCTCAAGGCCGAGGGCCTGGAAGGCCAGTTCAAAGAAATCTGGAGGTCGGCCCAGAAAATTTCACTTATCGTGAGCTCCACAACAACAATCCTTGGAGGTTTCATTGCTCAGTTTTTGGGCTTTAAAGTTGCGATACTCCTCACAGCCCTCCTTCAGGTCCTGGCGATTCCAGTTGCCTTCAGCATACCCGAGATGGGGTTCTCACGGCCGGAGACATCTTACACGCTCCACGTTCTCGGCGCGTGGCGCGAGTTGAAGAAACCGGAAATAGCGTGGCTTATCGCTTACCTCCTCTCCGTCACCCTCGCCCTCAGCCAGTTCAGGAAGTTCTTCGAGCCCTACCTTGGAAACGTCCTGGCCCTCTACCTCGGCACGACGATTATGGGAACCCTCGGAATCCTTGGGGTCGTTGAGGTGCTCGTGAAGGTCCTTCCGAGATACCTCGGCGTGGCGCTCAGGGGAAGGGTTGGCAGAGCCCTGCACGAGTCTGCGCCCGTTGGAGTGCCCCTTGCAACGGTTATCTCCGTTCTGTATCCAAACCCCTTCCTCATAGTGCTCCTTGGAATAACCGCGACGCTCTTCGCCTCCGCCTTCACCTTCAACTTCTCGGTGGAGTTCCAGAGAAGGGTTTCAAGCGAGAAGAGGGCAACGGTCATATCGCTCAGGAACATGGTTCTGGCCCTCGCAACATCGGCGTTCTACACTGCCTACGGCTTTGCAACGGACTTTCTCGGGCTTTCAAGGGCGAGATTATTGTTTGCACTGTTTTTCCTCTCCACGGGGGCTTTCTTTAAGCTCCTTCAGGGAAAAATTGAGCATCTGAGGTATAGCTAGAAAAAGGATAAAGAGAATCACTTCGTCGCCCTCGTTATTCCAACGTCCTTGACGAGAACGTAGGGCGTAATGACAGGCCTCGAAACCTCCCACCAGTGCACCTGGAACGGCTCGTTGCCTATGGCAACTACGTTGCTCAGAATCCTCTGAAGGTTGTCGCTGACGCGGATATTCCTTATCGGCTTGAACTCGCCGTTCTCGACCAGGAAGATTCCGTCGCGCGGTATCGTCGAGAAATCGCCGGTCACGTAGTTCTGGAATCTGGTGTACCAGACGTTGGTGATGTAGATGCCCCGCTTAACCTCGCTGAACAGCTCGGCCTTGGAGTAGTCGCCCGGTTCGAGGACGAGGTTCCAGGGCCTCGGCATTATCAAGCCGGCGTTGGCGGTTGTCTCCGTTCCGTACTTCTTGGCGAGGCTCGTGTTGAGGAGGAACGTCTTGAATGTCCCGTTCTCTATGACGGTGGTCTCCCTCGTCGGAACGCCCTCGTCGTCGAACTTCCTGCTTCCATAGCCGTTGGGCAGGTTGCCTATATCCTTGAGCGTTACCAGCTCGCTCGCGACCTTCTGGCCCAGCTTTCCGGCCAGGAACGAGAAGCCCGCCTCGGCCGCGTAGGCTGAGAGCATGAAGCCCATGTAGCTGAGCAGGTTCGCGAAGGCGAGCGGGTCGAAGATGACGTCGAACCTTCCCTCCGGCCCCTGAACAGGGTCTTTCGCCATGTGGGCAATCTCGCCGGCCTTCCTTCCGGCAAGCTCGGGGTCGAACTTCTTCAGAACCCTCGCGGAGCAGGTTCCGTGTCCGCTCTCAAGGTCGCCCACGAAGGCCCTGACGCTTATCTCTATCCCCGTTCCCTCGTCAAAGGCCTCCACCCCGTTGCTCGTGGTCAGGTAAAGCCTGTTGTGGTCGGTGTAGAGAACGCCAGCGACGCGCTTCGCTCCCTCACTCAGGGCGGTGTTTATGGCAATCTCGACGTAGTCGTTCGGCTCGTCGAGCTCAACTATCGCCTTATCGAAGGTCTCGGGGATGTCTTTATACTGGAACGGCCCCTCGGCGATGCCGTAGTAGTCCTCCTTGGGCGAGAGGTTCTCGATGTTCTTCTTGAGGGTCTTCAAAACCCGCTCGACGTTCTCCTCGCTCAGCTCGGTTATGGTTGTGCTCGCTATCCTCTTGTCCTTCTCCACGAAGAGTTCCACCTTCCTCTCGTGCCAGTGCTTGGCAACGGTAATCTCGTTGTTCGCAAAGCGCACCTGCCTACGGTTCGTTTCATAGCTCAGAACGACGACGTCGCCGAAGCCAAGCTCTTCAGCTTTTTTGAGTATGAACTCGTTAAGCTCGAACATCGCCACCACCTCACGGCCTCCTCAGAGGTATGTCCCTAAGCCTCGCGTGCGCTCCACCCATCCAGACGGGGACGCCCTGTCCCGGCTCGCCCTTGCCACAGGTTCCGGGGTAGAACTCAACGTCTTTGCCTACGGCGTCAACACTGCTCCAAAGGGCTCTCGTGGTTATCTCGAGGATTGGCCTCCTGACCGGATGCTTTATCTCGCCGTTCTCGATGAGGTAGGCCTCTCTGCCGATGTACCTCTGCTGGTAGCGCCTGTCGTCTATGTTCCACTCGTTGAAGGACACCATGTAGACGCCGAGCTTTATGTCCTCAATCAGCTCCTCGAAGGAGTGGTCACCGGGCGCGAGGTAGGTGTTGGCCATCCTCACTATCGGCTCGCGGTTGTAGTTTATCGCCCTCGCGGCCGCGTTCGAGCGCTGGCCGAGCTTTGCCGCGTACTCCCTGTTGGTTAGGAACTCGGTTATGATTCCGTTCCTAATCAGGTAGCGCGGTCTCGCCTTTACGCCCTCGTCGTCGTAGAGGTAGAAGCCCCAGCTGTTTGGAATCGTCGGGTCGTCTATGACAGTGACTACATCGCTCCCGATTCTCTCGCCGAGCATGTCGGGCTTGACAAAGCTCTCTCCAGCCTGGGCGGCCTCCCTGCCAAAAATCCTGTCGGACTCGTAGGGGTGGCCGACGCTCTCGTGAACCGCTATGCCAGCAACTTCGGGGCTTATGACGAGGTCAACCCTTCCCTCCGGTGGCTTCTTGCCCTCGGTTATGAGCCTTTTCAGGGCTTTGACGTCCTTCACCGCCCAGTTCCAGGGCTCGTCCTTCTCGATTAGCTCAAAACCGCCCGAGAATGCCCTCTGGACGAAGGGCGCCTGCTCCATCTGGCCGTTCTCGAAGACGACGAGGTTGTAGACAACGGAAACGCGCGGGATTTTTGCTCTTCACGTAGGCGCCTTCGCTGTTGACGAAGACCTTCTTCCAGAGCTGGTCGGAGTACATTAAATAGCGCATCGGCACGTTGACGCCTGTGGCCTTAACCTCCTCCTCGATTTTCCTGAGGATTTCGAGCTTCTCCTCAGGGGAAATGTCCCTGAAGTCCTTCTTCATCTTGACCTTGTAGGAAACGCGGTGGAAGTCCTCCTCGCTGAACTCAATCGGCTCGTTTCTAACCTGGGAAGCCGCTTTCGCCAGCTTGACGGCCCTCTTAACGGCCTCGGCAACGCTTTCCCTTGTCAGAACGTTCGTGCTCGCGAATCCCATTCCGCCGTTGGCGAGAACCCTTATCCCGATTCCCCTGTCGGCCTCAATGTCCATTCCCTCGGGAGAACCGTTCTTCATCGCTAAGTGCGTCCCGCTCTTCTCCTCGTAGCGGGCCTCGGCGTAGCTGGCCCCAAGCTCAAGGGCCTTTTCGACCGCGAATTCCAAAAGCTCCATGCACATCACCTCGGATTACTGCATAGAATAGTTCACGGAGGAGTATAAAAGTCTTTTCGTTCAGATGGCGGTCGAAAAGGGAGGAAGATTCAAGCACCCATGACGATAGGAGCATGGGGGTGGAAATGAGCAAGAGACCCCTGAAAACTGGATTCTTTGGGAAGAAGCTAGGAAAGAGCTGGGACTGGAGTGTCAGAACTACTCCTCGCATTCACACGGCTTCTTCCCGCAGTAGGGGCAGACGCCGGGGTACTTCTTCTTAGCCGCTTCCTCCAAATCAACGCCGAGTAGATTGGCTAAGCTCGCGAGCCACGCCAAAACGTCGGCAAATTCTTCCTCCATAGCCTCGCGGTCGTTTTTCCTTATCGCCTCGCTCAGCTCTCCAACTTCCTCGACGAACCAGAGGAAGGTTTTCTCTACTCCCCTCTTTGAATCCTTGTGGAAGTAAATCTCCCGAATCATATTCTGGAATTCCCTGAGCTCCATGGTCACCACCGAAAAGAGTTCTGGCGGGCCCGGCGGGATTCGAACCCGCGACCTCCGGCTTAGAAGGCCGGCGCCCTATCCTGCTAGGCTACGGGCCCTCGCTCCTAAGGTGCCGGGGCAGTTTTATAAAAGTTGCGGTGGGAATGAAAAGAAAAGAAAGCTCAGCGCCTCCTCCTGAGGAGGAGCGGGGCTATGGCGAGTCCGACTATCGCGGCCGGTCCGCAGATTCCGCCCTTCTCCTTAGCGGTTGAGGTCGGAGTGCTGGTCTGCTCTCCTGGGGTCTCCGATTCACCGGTTGAAGTCTGCTTTTCTTCAGATGCTGGCTTGACTGACCTGGCTGAGACAAAGCTACCAACACCGCTTATTGGGTCGGGCATCTCGACGGTTATCCTGCTGTTGGTGAGGAAGAACCTCCAGGTCTCTACTGTGTAGATTCTGGGGGCGTTGTAGAGGTGGAGTGCGTAGGCGAGCTTGTAGAGGTCCCAGAACTGGTCGAGGCTCTCAATGCTGATGGTTTTACCGCCCTTCGTCCAGCTGTTCTGGAATAGGAGCATGTCAAAGTCGTAGCCGGTCCAGTCAAGGAGCGGCTTGAGCTTATCCGGAGTGTTGTAGTAGGTCAGTCCAAGGGAAGTTATGAACTTACCGACGTCGCCGTTTGAGACGACATCAACGACCTGACGCAGGGTGTATGGGTTCTTGCTTCCTGCTCCAAAGTTCGGGGCAACGTAGTAGTCGAGGAACCAGAAGTCGGTGGCAGTGCTGGTCACCGGGTGAATTCCCCTAACAACCCATCCCTCGGTGTAGATGTTCCACTGGAGGGTGGTTGGGTCACTGCTGTAAACTGCTTTGTTGGCCTGGGTTCTCTGCCACTGGAGGAGGTCAACCTTGAAGCCGGCCTTCTGAAGTATCTGAGCAATGTACTTACCCTCATCAAGCCTCTTGTCCTCAACACGGGCGATAATCTTGACTGTGACAGGCTTTCCATCAAAGTACCAGACGCCATCCTTCTTCTCAAGCTTGTGGCCCTCAACCTTGAGCTTCTCCGCGGCGGCGTTCATCGCACGGTCTATGAGTTCAATTGCATAGTTCTCGTCACCCTGCGGGGTTATGCTCATGGCCTTCGCCACGGTTGAAATTCTGGCGTAGGCATCTATCTGTCCGCTGACTTCGGGGCCATAAAGGGGTGCACCGCTTCCCTGGAGTATCTGGCTGACGATGTACTGCCTGTTGATGAGCCAGTTAAGGGCGAACCTGACCTCACGAAGTGCAAACGGGTTGAACTGCACTCCGCTGGGGGTATCCACGAGCCCAGTGCTCTGGTTGCCCGCGAAGTTGACGTTAAGGCTCCACCAGACGGCGATGCTCTTGATTGGGTTAAGGCTCTTGCCGTACTGCTCAAGAATGTTCTGGAACTCGTTGTAGGTCACCGCGTACCAGTAGAGGTCGTACTCGCCCTTAGCAACTGCCAGGACGGCGGTCTGAGCGCTGAGGGTTCCGTAGATGTCAATCTCCTTCCAGTACGGGTCCCACGGAAGCTTCTTTCCATCAACCTCTCCCGGATAGCCAATCCTCTTGTTGTTGGCGAGCTTAAGAACGAGCGTCATTGCCTTGGGGTCGTACTTCTCAACGTAGTACGGACCGTCGCTGATGAGTGCGTTGTTGTACTTGTCAACCCAGCTGATGACGCTCTCGTAGCCCTCCTTGGCGAGGTCGGTGGTTATTCCTGCCTTAGCAGCGTCAACGCCCCACATCTGAAGGTATGCATCTATGCCGCTCTTCTCGCCGAGCCATAGAGGTATCGGATTCTCCAGAAGGGCCTGGGCTTCGGCTTTGAAGTACTTCATCTGGTCGGGGTCAATCATGTCAATCTGGAATCCGTTCTGGGGCTGCTCGCTCCAGGAGAATGCCTTACCGTTAACGCCGTGGGCAACCATCTCGCTCATAACGTTGTAAAGCTCCCACGGAAGGGCCGGCTTGACGTAGTAATTTCCAACGGCAGTTCCCCATTTGCTGTAGGGGACAACGTAGTCCTGATAGATAGTGTACTCGATGTAGTCATCGGTGACTTCGTCAATTTTGAGACCAAGAACCTTCGAGAGAACGCTCTGAAGTGCGTTTGCCCAGTCTTCACTGTAGTACTTGTCGTCCTTATCGTCCTGATATGCCCACTCCCAGTCCATTGCGTAGGCGAATAAGTAGTCGGCGAGCGTTATCTTCTGGCCGTCAACCCAGGTTCCAAGGCCGCACTTCCAAGTAACGGCACTCTTGGCTATTTTTCCGGTGTTGGGTGAAACCCACTTCTTCTGGGTTCCGTTCCAAACCACGGCACCGCTTGGAACCTGAACGTTGTACTTAACGTCAACGAGCTGGCACCTGTAGCTGTGATACTGAACGTCCGAACCGGTAACAACGGCGGGGTCGTTGAGGAAGTACCAGACCCTGCTCGTGTACGTGTCAGTCATTCCGCTCGGGGACGGGTTAAAGACGCCCATGAAGAGACTGCCCTGGGCGGCGAGCTGTACTATTCTGAGCTTATCTCCCTGAACACTCTGTGCCCCAACGGGATTTGACACCGCAAGTGCGCTCGCGAGAACCAACAACACGAGCGCTACCCCAATGCTCCTTTTCATGTGCTCACCTCCATGCCTGCTATTCCTCGTAATTATGGACCTTCTTAAATCTTGCTGTCACATTTTTAGTCTTAAAATGTCCCTAATAGACACAATTTGGCGTTAATGTCTTGGCAGTTAAAGCGTGGGATTAATAAGTCTTTGAATGCTCCTTCATTGAAAGTGTAGACTTTATTTTCCCACCACAGTCCGTAGTTTTACAAAGATGTAAAACTTAGGACGCCACCGGGTTTATAAACCCCCTCACCCTCTCAGGCTCAGGTGAGAGCATGGGGAGACCGGTTTTCCTTGGAAAGGCGTACATAAACTGGTGCGAGAAATGCAACGTCCCGCTCATAGGCGATAGCTGTGCCGTTCACGGAAAGGAGGGCGTCTTCAGGCTGAACATAACCCCTCCAGGCGATTTGAGGTTCGCCTTTGAGAAGGACCTGGAGTTCATAAAGTCGGTCTTCGCGGAGCACTTTGGCGTTGACATCGGTGAAGTCCTTGACGGAAAGGTCGTCCTCCTCAACAAGCTCCCGAGCGAGGACGAGGCCTATGAAATCATTGTGGACGGCTACGTCTTTGGTTACGTCAAGTTCGACCCGATTGAGCTCCGCTGGAGGGCAGGCCTGAAGGTTGAAGGCGCCATAGCGCTCTGGAAGCGCTTTGGAAAGAAGATGAAGAAGTGGGTTATAGTCGATAAAGGCGCCGTCGAGCCGATAAAGAACGGTGCGAACCTCCTGGCTGTCGGCGTCCTTGAAGCCGACCCGAGCATAAGGGTGAACGACGACGTGATTCTCGTCTCCGAGGACGGCAAGGTCTTCGCGACGGGAATAGCGAAGAAGGACTATTCCGCTTTAATCCGGGGCGAACGCGGAACGGGGGTCAAGCCCAAGAGGCAGAAGAGCGTCAACTACCGTGAGGGAAGAAAGGCGACGATGGAGGACGTTCTAAGGGCGAATGCGATAGCACTCGAGGAGAAGGTTGCCAAAAGCCGGGAGTTCATGCGAAGGGTCGCGAACAAATATTCAGACCTGCCGGTGGCCGTTGCCTTCTCCGGCGGAAAGGACAGCTTGGCCGTTCTCGGGCTGGCCCTGGAGGAGTTTGGTGGGGACTTCACCGTCTTCTTCAACAACACCGGAATCGAGTTCCCCGAAACTGTGGAGTACGTGGAGAAGCTGAGGAAAGAGCTTGAGCCGAAGGGTATAAAGTTCGTCGTTGCGGACGCTGGAGACGCCTTCTGGAGGGCGCTCTACGTTTTCTCACCGCCGGGCCGCGACTACCGCTGGTGCTGTAAGGTCACGAAGCTCGGCCCGATAACTCTGGCGATAAAGGAGAACTATCCGAAAGGAGTGCTCATGTTCGTCGGTCAGAGGAAATACGAGAGCATAAAGAGGTTTAAGCAGCCGCGCGTGTGGAGGAACGAGTGGGTGCCCAACGAGATTGGAGCTTCCCCGATATTCCACTGGCGCGCGATTGAGGTGTGGCTCTACATCTTCAGCAGGAAACTGCCCTACAACCCGCTCTACGAGAGGGGCTTCGACAGGATAGGCTGTTTCCTCTGCCCGAGCGCTTCGCTAGCAGAATTCGAGAGGCTCAAGAGGGAGAAGCCCGAGCTCTGGGAGAAGTGGCGGAAGGCTCTGGAGCACTGGAGGAAGCGCTTTGCCCTTCCGGAGGAGTGGATTACCTACGGCTTCTGGCGCTGGAAGAAGCTGAGTAAAGGGGAAAAGGCCATAGCGAGAAAGCTTGGCGTCGATATTCCCGAGGAGCGCTCATGGGAGCCGGTTAAGGTTAAAATTGGGGAGACAGGCGAGGGCTACGAGCTGGAGTTCAACACAATCCTCAACAAGAAGCGCCTCCTCCAGGTCGCGCCGATACTTGGCGAGGTGAGCGTTGAGGGGGACGTCGTAAGGGCTGGAAACGTCGAGTTCTTCACGGGGACGAGGAAAGCTAAGGCGCCGGACGAGGGGGAAGCGGTCAGCGCCTACCACCTCGTCAAGAGGGCCTACGAGTGCGTTGGCTGTGGCGTCTGCGTCGGCAAGTGCCCGGAGGAAGCTTTGAGCATAGACCCGCTCAGCAGGAAGATAGTGGTGGACTGGAACCGCTGTACGCACTGCAGGGAGTGCATGGAGGTCTGCCCGCTGTTGAAGATTAAGAACCCCGAGGAAGGGAGCCAGCTCTGAGCCGGCCTGTTCTTGCTTCCTTTCTTAGGTTTTGGCAAACTTGACTTTACAATTTTTGCAGAATTTGGTAAAGTTGAGTTGACCATTTAAAGAACCTTTATAAGTCCCCCGCCACTCTTCCCCTCTGGTGAGAGACATGGAGGAGTACTTCATCTGTCCCGAGTGCGGTAGCGATGACGTTGAGGTCATCAAGGAGCGCGGAAGGGAGCTTACCCTTCGCTGTAACGAATGTGGCAACGTATGGCACGTGACGCTTCCAAAGCTCGTTAAGGTTCCGCTCATCGTCAGCAAGCACGAGAGGAGCTTCAAGAGCGAGGCCGAGCTCCCGGAGGGCGAGGAGATTAGGGTCGGCGACATCGTCGAGACCGAGGAAGACGAGGTGAGGATTACCGGAATCGAGCTTGAAGGCGGAAAGAGGGTGAACCGGGCGAAGGTCGGCGAGATAGTGACTCTCTGGGGCGAGAGCCTGACGTATCCAAAGGTCATCAAGGTGTCCATCTACATGCCGAAGGGGCTCACGCAGTCCTTCCGCGTCAAGGTGCCGAGGGATGAGGAGTTCGCGGTCGGAGAGGTGGTTGAAGTCGGGGGCTACACCTTCAGGATTGAGAAGATTAAGACAGAGAGGAAGATGCTCCACCACGGAAAGGCCAAAGCCGATGGAATAGTCGCCCTCATGGGACACCACATTCCCCGCGCGAGGGCGAGGAGGAGTCTTGAGATTTACAGGGGCTACGATAGGGAGAACAGTTAACCGCGTGATGCCGTGATGAGTTTCTTTATTTTCTGACCCCAGGGATGATGAGCTTGGCCGCTACTGATATCGTCCCGTCTGCTTCCTCTTTGGGTTTATTCTGAACCTTTATGCACCTTTTCTAATGCGCATCGTACTACACGCAAAGGTTATAAGAAGGCCTGCAGAGGCTCCAGAGGTGATAAAATGCTATCACTGGGAGTGAGACAGCTTGACGACATCCTGGGGGGTGGTGTTGAGGAGGGCTCAAGCGTTGCCTTCGTAGGCTCAATAGAGTACGATAACGTCATCCTAATGCATCAGGCGGTCCTTGAGGCCCTCAAAGCCGGCAAGCGGGTTCTAGTGGTCGACTTCAGACAGCCGCCGTCCACGCTTCTCAAGGAGCTTAGGAATCACGGTATAGACTACGAGCCGTTTCTCGACGACTCTCTGACGATACTGGACGGCTACTCGAACCTCTACGGCCAGGGCATTCAGGGCGGGCGGAACGTCCTTCCAAACCCGCTGGATTTGGGCATAACGACGGCAATCATAAGGGAGGCCCTTCAGGGGGACGAGTACGATATTCTGGTCATAGACGATGTTACCTCCCAGTACACCCTTCAGTCCAGTCCGAAGATTTACATAAAAGCCGTTGTGAGGCTCGTTAATTCTGTCAAGTCCCTCGGAAAGACGACTTTTGTCGCGGTCTGTTCTGATGTGTTCGAAAAATCAGACCTAGCCGCAATATTAATCCCCTTTGACTACGTTGTTGAGGTTTCCAAGGGAGTAGTGGAAGTCAAGCGCTCCCTCCAGCCCCTTCGTGTCGTTGAGCCAAAGTTCGCCTACATGAGAACCCGGAATGGTATTAGTCCAATGAAAGAGCACTACCAGAGCCTTGAGGGGTTGAAGGCTCAGCTCAGGGCTGGTGAGAACGGAACTATCTGGCTGAAGGATTTAAGGGTTCAAATACTGGAGGAAGTGACCGAGAGGAGCCTCATAGAAACTGTTTACGACTTCCTCGGACCCGAAAAAGGGAAAGAACTCCTCTACACTTGGGGCAAGAAGCAGTTTATTGGTTATGGCGAGTACTCGAAGAGGCATAACACTAGCATAGAAGAAGCCCTTGAGGATATTTTCAAGTTCACGATTGCCAGTGGGGGCGGAAAACTTGAGCTCGTTGAGCTCTCGGATTCCGTGATAATAATTAGGGGCACAAACCTGTTCCCGAGCGGAAAAGGTTATCCTTATCCGTTCCACCCCAACTACGCCGGCTCGCTTGCCCAGTTCCTCACAGAATTCACGGGAGAGCGCTGGGAGGGAGAAGAGACCAAGTGCGAGGCGATGGGGGCAGAACACTGCGAGTTCGTTTTGAGGAAGGTGAGATAGCGAAACCCTTTTAAATTCTCGCCCAAACTCCCCTCGCAAAACTGGATGAACGATGAGGTTTCGGAGGGATGAAAGATGGCGAAGCCGAGCTACGTGAAGTTTGAGGTTCCCCAGGAGCTTGCCGAGAAGGCCCTTGAGGCCGTCGAGATTGCTCGCGACACCGGAAGGATAAGGAAGGGTACCAACGAGACCACCAAGGCCGTCGAGAGGGGCCAGGCCAAGCTCGTTATAATTGCCGAGGACGTTGACCCCGAGGAGATAGTTGCCCACCTTCCGCCGCTCTGTGAGGAGAAGGAGATTCCGTACATCTACGTTCCGAGCAAGAAGGAACTCGGCGCCGCCGCTGGAATCGAGGTTCCGGCCGCGAGCGTCGCCATCATCGAGCCCGGCAAGGCCCGCGAGCTCGTTGAGGAGATTGCCACGAAGGTTAGGGAGCTCATGAAGTGAGCTCCTTTTCCTTCCTTATCACGAAAGGTTTAAGGTTCATCCCGCGAGTCTTTCAGAGGTGTGAGGTATGAGCGACGAAGGCTACCCCGCCGAGGTTATCGAAATCGTTGGAAGAACCGGCGTCACCGGTGGCGTTACCCAGGTCAAGGTCAGAATCCTCGAGGGGCGCGACAAGGGTCGCGTCATCAGGAGGAACGTTAAGGGTCCCGTTCGCGTCGGCGACATAGTCATCCTCAGGGAGACCGAGCGTGAGGCGAGAGAAATCAGGAGGAGGCGTTGAAAATGGCCCGCTGGAACGTCTGCTCCTACTGCGGAAGGGAGTTCGAGCCGGGAACGGGCAAGATGTTCGTCAGGAACGACGGCAGAGTGCTCTTCTTCTGCTCCAGCAAGTGCGAGAAGTACTACTTCATGGGCAGGAACCCGAGGAAGCTCAAGTGGACCAAGGCCTTCCAGGAGGCTCGCCTTCAGAGGGCCAAGAGGAAGTGATTTCTTTCTTTTCAATCCTTTACACTTTGACGTTTCTACCAGGACTCCAAAAAACCTATTAACCGCGCGCCCCATTCTATAAGCGGTGTTGCCGATGGCCGACAAGCAAATAGAGAGAACCCTCGTTATTCTGAAGCCGGACGCCGTTGTCAGAGGCCTCATGGGCGAAATCATAAGCCGTTTTGAGAAGAGGGGCCTCAAGATAGTGGGAATGAAGATGATATGGATTGACCGCGAGCTCGCCGAAAAGCACTACGAGGAGCACAGGGGCAAGCCCTTCTTCGAGGCTCTGATAGACTACATCACCAAGGCCCCGAGCGTCGTGATGGTCGTGGAGGGCAGATACGCCATAAGCGTCGTCAGGAAGATGGCCGGCGCCACCGACCCGAAGGATGCTGAGCCCGGAAGCATAAGGGGCGACTACGGCCTCGACGTCGGCGATGCGATATACAACGTCATCCACGCCTCCGACAGCCCAGAGAGCGCCGAAAGAGAGATAAGCCTCTACTTCAAGCCGGAGGAGCTCTACAGCTACTGTAAAGCGGCGGACTGGTTCTACCACACCCACGCGAGGGCAAGGAAGGAGTACCTTGACACGATGGACTGCCTTGAGAGATAAATGAGAAAAGAAAGATTAGCCGATAACGAACTCCCTCTTTCCCCTCTTTCTCTCCCGGACAAACTTGGCATATTCATCAATGACCTCCTCGCATTCCCGTTCCATCGCCGACCTCGTCTTCCTGACAGAGATTATCAGCAGGCCGAAGTAAAGCGGAACTGCGAGCACCGCGAGAACCAGTGCCGTGAGGACTCCTGGGCCCATCAGAACCCCGATGAAAGGAAGTGCCAGCGGGACGAGGTAAGATATGACACGGAGCGTCCGGCCGGTTCCAGGGTCAGCCATACACTCCACCACGTCCTTCCACCGGGAAAACTCCCGCGGGAGTCTTCCGCCGACGACCAGGGTGTTCTCAACCCGATATATAGTGAGACCGTCTTCATCAGTTAGACACGATAGACCGCGAGAACCGACGATGTCGGCAAGTTCTCCCTGACACGGAGTTGCCCTGAGCCACCCGAGGGGGTTTCTCCGGGATAGTGCCCCGAGTAGAATATAAAGCGCAAGGCCCGGGATGAGCAGTACTTGGCTTTCACTGGCGGCCAACCCAATTCCAAAGGCGATTAGTATCCACGTCAAAAGTGAGACGCTCGGGAACTCATCAACGGTGAGGGCTCTCTTTCCTCGGAAGCCAGCGTAGATAATAGTCAGAATGAGCGCAAGAAACGTTTGGACTCCTGCAAGCTCCCCTGGCTGAAAGTCACCGAACGGCGTGCTCACAAATATGTTTCCGCTCACGTTCATTGAAAGGCCGTCGGCGATTATGTAGACGAACAGAGGAGTGTAGAGGGCCATCGTCAGCTCGTAGCTTCTGCCCTTCACCTTTCCAAGCAGGAACGCGAGCCCAAGGCCAACAATCACGCCGAGTGCGAGCGCTATCATCTCACCACCGTCGAGAGTTACCACCAGCCTTTTTAATCCTTGCCCCGAACCCTTTAAAAGGCCAGCCATGAGTTATGCTCAGGTGATGAAGATGGCAAAGAGGATTAGACAGCCCATCATAGCGGTTCTCGGTCATGTTGACCACGGCAAGTGCCTGCTCCCGAGCGAGACCGTCGTCGTCCCGGGCCTTGGGAGGATAACGCTCGAAGAGCTCTTCAGGATTGGAAAGAGGGTTGTTGAGCGCGACGATGAAAAGGAAATCAGGGAGCTTTCACTCCCGATAACGTCTGCAGGAGGGGATGCAAGAGTTTCTCTACACACAGGAACCCACGTGTGGCGCATCAGGCACAGGGGCAAGATGGTGAGAGTCAGACTGAAGAACTGGCACAGCGTTTCTGTGACTCCGGAGCATCCGTTCCTCACGACGATGGGATGGAAACGGGCGGACCAGCTCAGGCCCGGCGACTACGTCGCGGTTCCGAGGTTCATCCATGCCAACGAGAAGAGGGACGTCTTTGAGCGCTTTGTGAGAAGAAAGCTCTCGACTCCAGAACTTATAGTGAAGCTTGAGGAAGACGTTCTCAATGAGATTAGGGACAGGTTCAAAGGAGAAAAGGAGTACAAGGTCCGCTCCAACGTTTTCCGCGCCGAGGACCTTGAAGGCCTCTGGGAGAGAGTTGAGAGGATAGCGTTCACACCGAGAATTCACCGCTCAGGCAAGCCGGTCCACTACATCAGACTCCCGAAAACGGACGATGAATGGAAGGCCCTCTTCTACTTCGCCGGCGTCATGTTTGGCGACGGGAGCCAGGAGAAGATAGCCAACAACGACGTTGAGGTATTTGAGAGGCTCAAGGCAGTGGAGGCCCTTGGCGTCGAGCTCGTCAGAGTGAGGAGAAAAACCTCATGGGAGATTGAAATCAGGAATGGAAAGAACGCCCTGATAAGGCTCATCCGCGCCCTCTTTGACTATCCAGAGAGGCAGAAGGCGAGGAGCATAAAGGTTCCGAACGTTCTCTTCGTCGCACCGAGGGAATACGTTGCCGAGTTCCTCAGGGGATACTTCGACGCCGACGGACACGTAAGCCTCAAGGACGTCAGAATCGAAGTGACGAGTGCATCTCGGGAGTTCCTTGAGGGGCTTTCACTCGTCCTTCTCAGGTTCGGCATAGTTTCAAAGCTCTACCGTTCGGAATACACAACCCTCGTGATTTCGGGCAGGAGGAACCTTGAGGCGTTCAGGCGGTTCATCGGGTTTACCGTGAAGGAGAAGGCCGAGCGCCTTGAAAGGGTGATAGAGAGGAGCAAGAAGAGCGAAACCTACCCGATATTTGAGGAGCTCAAGCGCCTCAGGCTCCTCTTCGGGTTCACGAGGACGGAGCTCAACTCCTTCGTTCCGTTCTACTCAAAGTACGAGTCCAGCGAGGCGCCGAGCTACGAGACCCTGATGAGGATTCTCGATGCAATCGAGAGGGGCTCCCCAACGCTCGCGAGGAAGCTCGCGGTGCTTGAGGGCAAGTCCGGGGACCACAACTACCTCAAAGCCCTCGAAAAGGACGGCCTGATAAAGGACGGAAAGCTTACGGAACTCGGAAGGGAGCTCCTTGAGGTCTGGCGCAACAGGGAGTTCGATTCAAGCGATGTCGCCTACGTCCGCAACCTCGCCGAGAACTTCGTTTTCATCCCCGTTGAGGAAGTCGAGGAGTTCGACTACGACGGCTACGTCTACGACCTAACCACCGAGACCCACAACTTCGTCGCCAACGGGATACTCGTCCACAACACGACGCTCCTCGACAGGATTAGGCGGACGAACGTCGCCGGCAAGGAAGCGGGCGGAATAACCCAGCACATCGGAGCGACGGAGGTTCCGATTGACGTCGTCAAACAGCTCGCCGGACCGCTCATAAAGCTCTGGAAGGGCGAGATAAAGCTTCCGGGCCTGCTCTTCATCGATACACCCGGTCACGAAGCCTTCACAAGCCTGCGCGCGAGGGGAGGTAGCTTAGCCGATTTGGCCGTCCTCGTCGTTGACATAAACGAGGGCTTTCAGCCCCAGACCATAGAGAGCATCGAGATACTCAGGAGGTACAGGACGCCCTTCATAGTGGCAGCAAACAAGATAGACAGGATAAAGGGCTGGGTGGTCGAGGAGGACGAGCCGTTTTTGGTCAACATTAAGAAGCAGGACCAGAGGGCCGTTCAGGAGCTCGAAACCAAGCTCTGGGAGCTCATCGGCAAGTTCTACGAGCTCGGCTTCCAGGCAAACCGCTTCGACCGCGTTCAGGACTTCACGCGCGAGCTGGCGATAGTCCCGATTTCGGCCAAATACGGCATCGGCGTTCCCGAGCTTCTCGTTCTCATCGCGGGTCTCAGCCAGAAGTACCTCGAGCAGAAGCTCAAGATAGAGGTCGAGGGACCGGCGCGCGGAACGATTCTCGAGGTCAGGGAGGAGATGGGCCTCGGAACAACGATAGACGTCATAATCTACGATGGAACGCTGAGGAAGGACGACACAATAGTGGTCGGCGGAAAGGACAAGGCGATAGTGACCAAAATCCGCGCCCTGCTCAAGCCGAAGCCCCTCGACGAGATTCGCGACCCGCGCTTCCGCTTTGACCAAGTTGACGAGGTCACCGCCGCTGCCGGTGTGAAGATAGCCGCACCGGGTCTCGAAGAGGCTCTGGCCGGTTCACCGGTAATAGCGGCGAGGAGCGAGGAGGAAGTGGAGAGGGCCAAGCAGGAAATCCTGAACCAGATACAGAGCGTCGTCATAAGCACTGGTAAAATAGGCGTCATCGTCAAGGCCGACACCCTCGGAAGCCTCGAAGCTTTGAGCAAGGAGCTCCAGGAGAAGGGCATTCCGATAAGGAAGGCCGACGTTGGAAACATCAGCAAGACCGACGTCATGGAGGCTTTGAGCGTCCGGGAGGAGGAGCCGAAGTACGGCGTCGTTCTCGGCTTCAACGTCAAGGTGAACGAAGATGCAGAAGAGGTCGCGAAGGCCAAGGGGGTGCCGATTTTCGTCGGGAACATCATCTACAAGCTCATAGAGGACTACGAGGCCTGGGTCAAGGCGGAAGAGGAAAAGAAGAAGCGCGAGCTCCTCAAGAACGTCACCTTCCCGGGCGTCATCAGGCTCTACCCTGACGAGCGCTACGTCTTCAGGAGGAGCAAGCCGGCAATAGTCGGTGTTGAGGTCCTTGAGGGCAGGATAAAGCCGGGAGTGACCCTCATCAAGGAAACGGGCGAGAAAGTCGGCGTCATCAAGTCCATCAAGAACAAGAACGACTTCGTTCAGGAGGCCAAGAAGGGCGACGCCGTCGCGATAGCCATTGAAGGTGCCATCGTCGGCAGGCACATCCACCCCGGCGAGACCCTCTACGTTGACCTCACCAAGAACGACGTCATAATACTTCTCAAACAGCTCAAGAACGAGCTCGATGAGAGCGACATGAGGGCCCTCAAGATGACCGCCAAGGTCAAGGCCAAGGAGGACCCCTTCTGGAGGGCGGTTTGATTCCGACAGACTTTTATATTCTTCTTTCCTATCATCCGTGGTGAACACTATGGAGGGCAGACGGCTTAAGTGCCCGCTCTGTGGGGGAACTGATTTCCAGGTTGAGGAGGGAAAGCTCGACAGCAAGTGGGGCTTCACCGCCCATAAGGTCAAGATTGTGATATGCAAAAACTGCGGCTACGTGATGCTGTTCTACGAAGGAAGGACTATATGGGACTTCGATTGAAAAGCAAAGTCAAAGCCCACCCTGAAGCCATCCGGCGAGCTTCAGGCTCGCGCCTTTCTCGATTTCTCCCTCCAGGTTCTCCTTCAGCGCGAAGGCCCTGACCTTTCCGATGGGCTCGTTGCTGAGGAGCATCATGTAGCCAGCCCCGCAGGGCGTTTCGACTTCCTCAAGCTCAAGGACATGAGCGGTCATGACGTAGTCGTCTATAAAAGCCCCCTGAACGCTTACCGCCGCTGGAAGAAGTATCTCGGCCTCGTTGAGGTCGATGACGACCTCTTTACCGTCGGGCAGTTTCGTGGTTTCCCTCTTGAGCTCCTCCGCCGTCCCCGTGTACACAAGGAAAGCCAGCTTAACGTTGAGCTTCTCGGAGTTTAGATAGGCTTTCTTCCTTTCGATGTAGTCGGTTGCATAGAATGTAACCGCGGGGGAATATTCGTTTAAAACCGCCCCCGAGACGTTAGCTTCGGGCCACTTCTTCCACTCAAGGACTTCTTCAACCTCGAACTCAACCGTTACCCCCTCAAGAACAGGAAAAGCCGTGACCGGTTCCATGTCGCGCTTTACGACTCTGAGAACCAGGCCGCGGGCTAGGGGGACGTCCACAACTTCATAGGAGAGCTTTTCCTTTCCGAGGAGCTTTTTCTTTTCGAACTCAACGCTCCTGGCTGGGTACTTCCCGAGAACGGCATCCTCGATAAGATTCAACCCCACCCTCTGGGAGGTGCAGACGGTGTCGAGGTGACTCCCGTGATGTATTCCGTTTATGAATTTTAACTTCTTCCTCCCACCCAAAACCATAGAATCCCACCGTTGTTAGTACAAAAGGGGATTTAAAAACCTAACGTCTCCGGGTGAGCTCAACAATCGCCTCGACGTGGGGCGTGTGCGGGAACATGTCCACGAGAACCGCTTCCTCCACACGGTAAGCCTTTTTCAGGTGGTTCTCATAGTCGAGCCTGAACGCCTTTGGATTGCAGGAGACGTAAACGACCCTTTCAGCTCCACTTTTCACCAGCAGTTCCCCGGCTTCCTTCAGTCCCCTCCGAGGTGGGTCCACTATCACGGTGTCGTAGTCGCCTATCGGGGTCTCCTCAGCCCTCCCAACGCGGAATTGGGCGTTTACCCAGTTCAGCTCGGCGTTTCTGTTGGCCATTTCAACCGCAAAGGGGTTAACCTCGACCCCTTCAACGGCAAAGCCCCTCTTCGCCAGCCAGACACCGAAGGTGCCAACACCGGAGTAAAGGTCGAGAACCCTTTCGCCGTCGGTGAAGTTCCCAACTGCCCTGAGGAGAAGCTCAAGGGCGTGGCTGTTGGTCTGGAAGAAGCTGTTGGGGTGGATGAGATACACCACGTCATCAATCCGCTCCCTTATGAAGTGGCTCCCCGCAACGTGCAGGGGTTCTCCGCGCGGGTCGTCCCGGTCGTCGGCCTTGAGGCTCCAGTAAAGGGAATCCGCGAAGGAGAAGTAGTCCCTGAAGGCCTCGGCTGTTTCTTCAGCGGGCCTGCGATGGGCTATGAGGT
Source organism: Thermococcus nautili (assembly GCF_000585495.1). Taxonomy (NCBI): domain Archaea; kingdom Methanobacteriati; phylum Methanobacteriota; class Thermococci; order Thermococcales; family Thermococcaceae; genus Thermococcus; species Thermococcus nautili. The sequence continues at coordinate 527,475 of NZ_CP007264.1, read as the reverse complement.
TTACCATGACCTCTCCAGTGAACTTGCCCTCCCTGACCTGGAGGTAGTGAACGTCGCCGGCTTTTCTCCTCAAATCCCACGGCCCAAGCCCCGTTTCCGCCAGAAAGTCGCGGAGGGCGCGCAGGTATTCGGGGGTTCTCTTCGAGAAGACAGGGCACTCCGAAAGGTCCACAACGCCAAGGGGGTTTCCGTATTCCTTGAGGCCAACGCCGTTGGTCGTCACGATGAAGTTGCTGAAGTTGCGGAAGCCCCAAATTTTGGGCGAGCCCTTAATTTCGGCCCTTATTCCGGTGATTCGCTCGAAGAGTTCGGCCTTGAGTTTGAGCTGGGCCTTGTACTTCAGCCCCTGCCAGAGACAGCCGCCGCACTTCCCGAAGTGCCGGCACCTCGGAAGAACCCTCAGCGGGGAAGGCTCAAGAAGCTCGAAGTCCCTCGCGATTAGTCTGCCGAAGCGCCTTCTCGTTGATTTGACCCTAACCATGTCGCCGGGGTAAGCGAAGGGGATGTAAACGGTCTTGCTCCCCGCACAAAGAACCCCGAGGCCGTCGTCGCTGAGTTTGCGGATTCTTCCAGAGGGCATGTTCTTCGCTTGAGTGTCCCGCTTAAGAACCCTTCGAGGCCGATAATGCACAACTCTGCACGTGTGCACAGGTGTGGTAAGGTTTATATCCCCGTCGTTCGAAGCACAACCGAGGTGTCCGCGATGAGCTACCGTGAATACCGCGACAAGGTTTTGGGGTTTATTGAGGACCACGAGCACTGGAGGGCCCACACGATAAACCTCATAGCAAGCGAAAACGTGACTTCTCCGACGGTTACCAGGGCAGTCGCGAGCGGTTTCATGCACAAGTACGCCGAGGGCTGGCCAAAGCAGAGGTACTATCAGGGTTGTAAGTACGTTGACGAGGTCGAGCTCATCGGCGTCGAGCTCTTCACCAAGCTCTTCCAGAGCGACTTCGCCGACCTCAGGCCGATTTCCGGAACCAACGCCAACCAGGCTGTCTTCTTCGGCCTCACCCAGCCGGGAGACAAGGCGATAGTTCTCCACACCAGCCACGGTGGCCACATAAGCCACATGCCCTTCGGAGCGGCTGGAATGAGGGGTCTCGAAGTTCACACCTGGCCCTTCGACAACGAGGAGTTCAACATCGACGTTGACAAGGCCGAGAAGCTCATCCGCGAGCTCGAGCCCAAGATAGTCGTCTTCGGTGGCTCGCTCTTCCCGTTCCCGCACCCGGTCAAGGAGCTCGCGCCCGTAGCTAAAGAGGTCGGCGCCTACGTCATGTACGACGGCGCCCACGTCCTTGGACTCATCGCCGGAAAGCAGTTCCAGGACCCGCTTCGCGAGGGTGCCGACATAATCACCGCCTCGACCCACAAGACCTTCCCCGGACCTCAGGGAGGTGTCATAATCTACAAGCGCTTCGGCGAGACCGAGGAGATAGCCAAGCTCCAGTGGGCCATCTTCCCTGGAGTTCTTAGCAACCACCACCTCCACCACATGGCCGGAAAGACCCTCACCGCGGCCGAGATGCTCGAGTACGGTGAGAAGTACGCCGCCCAGATAGTCAAGAACGCGAAAGCTCTGGCCGAGGCCCTTGCAGAGGAGGGCTTCAAGGTCATCGGTGAGGACAAGGGCTACACCGAGAGCCACCAGGTCATCGTTGACGTCAGCGACCTCCACCCCGCTGCCGGAGGCTGGGCGGCACCGCTCCTTGAAGAGGCCGGCATAATCCTCAACAAGAACCTTCTGCCCTGGGACCCGCTTGAGAAGGTCAACGAGCCGAGCGGTCTGCGCATAGGCGTCCAGGAGATGACGAGGGTTGGAATGTTCGAGGACGACATGAAGGAGATTGCCAGGTTCATCCGCCGCGTCCTCATCGACAAGGAGGACCCGGCCAAGGTCAGGCGCGACGTCTACGGCTTCCGCGCCGAGTTCCAGAAGGTCTACTACTCCTTCGACCATGGCCTGCCGCTCAGGGAGTGATTGGGCTCCCTCCAGCTTTTCCATTCTTACCTTGGTTTACTTCCAAGGATTCTCCAACGGTCTCGGATTTTCTTGAAGAAAAAGTTATAAGCTTCCTTCTCAAGGCGTTTCCAGCGGTGCCTGGCCTTCATTCACCGCGCACCCCCGCCAGGCACCGTAACCGTGCGCGTAAAATCAGGGGGTCAAATAAGGGGCTTAAATCACGGCTAAAATCAAACCCCTTCAAATCATTTTGAAACGAACGAAAGCGTTAATTACTCTTGTGGTGAGTTTATCTTGGTGGTGTCCGTGAAGAGGGCAGTCCTTGCGGTTCTAATAATCGCTGGGCTGGTGGCGGGTTATTTCCTCATTGGTTCCAACGGCTCGGCCGAAGCGTCACAGGGGAAGAAGGCCCCGATTAATCTTTCCCTCGATAGGGAGCGCTACTCGCCGACGGACACGATGGTCCTGACAGTTACCAACAACGGCAACGAGACCGTTACCGTTGGCTATCCCTTCGAGCTCTACCGGGAGGAAAACGGCGAGTGGGTCAAGGTAAACGTTGACCTAATGTTCATTCAGTCGGTTGTTCAGCTTGAACCCGGGAAGAGCTGGACCCAGAAGGTCAGCCTCTCCCAGCTGAAGCTCTCATCTGGCCATTATAAGATAGTGAAGAAAGTTTCAACTCAACAAATGACCCTCACCGTGAGCGCCGAGTTCTACGTCGAAGGCTGATACCTCTTAATTTTTCCTGTCTTCTCCAGAGTTTCTGGCAAAACTTTTTATTCTCCACCCACATACCCAACCCCCGGCTGGAGGGATGCTCATGAAGTTCTGTCCGAAGTGCGGTAACCTTATGCTCCCGGACCGGAAGAAGAAGGTCTGGGTCTGTCGCGTCTGTGGCTACGAGGAGCCCTTTGACGAGGAGAAGGACAGGGATAAAACCAGGATAACGCAGAAGGTCGAGCACAAGCCGGACGAGGAGATAGTAGTCATCGAGCAGGACGTCAAGACCCTGCCGACCACCAAGGTCACCTGCCCCAAGTGCGGTAACGACACGGCCTACTGGTGGGAGATGCAGACGAGGGCAGGCGATGAGCCGAGCACGATATTCTACAAGTGCACCAAGTGTGGCCACGTATGGAGGGCCTACGAGTGAACGAGCTTGAGCGCGAAACCCTCGTCAGGCTCGCGAGGAAGGCCCTGAAGGAGCTTGAGGAAGCCTACCGCAGGGTTCCCGATACCGACAACGGAAAAGCTTATTTATTCCGCGGAAAAGAAAGGGTTAGACTCATGCTTAAAATACTGGAGGGATGAAGATGCCGTTCGAGGTCGTTTTTGACGGTGCCAAGGAGTTTGCCGACCTTATCGCGACAGCGAGCAACCTGATAGACGAGGCCGCCTTCAAGTTCACCGAGGAAGGCATAAGCATGCGCGCGATGGACCCGAGCAGGGTCGTTCTCATAGACCTCAACCTCCCGGAGAGCATATTCTCCAAGTACGAAGTCGAGGAGCCGGAAACCGTTGGAATCAACATGGACCAGTTCAAGAAGATACTCAAGCGCGGAAAGGCCAAGGACACGCTCATCCTCAGGAAGGGCGACGAGAACTTCCTTGAGATAACCTTCGAGGGAACGGCAAAGAGAACGTTCCGCCTTCCGCTCATAGACGTTGAGGAGCTTGAGCTCGACCTCCCGGAGCTCCCGTTCACCGCTAAGGTCGTCGTCCTCGGCGAGGTCCTCAAGGAGGCCGTTAAGGACGCCTCCCTCGTCAGCGACGCCATAAAGTTCATCGCCACCGAGAGCGAGTTCGTCATGAAGGCCGAGGGCGAGACCAACGAGGTTGAGATTAAGCTCACCCTTGAGGACGAAGGCTTGCTTGACCTCGAGGTCGAGGAGGAAACCAAGAGTGCCTACGGAATCAGCTACCTCAGCGACATGATAAAGGGCATCGGCAAGGCCGATGAGGTAATCCTCCGCTTCGGCAACGAGATGCCCCTCCAGATGGAGTACATGATTAGGGACGAAGGAAGGCTCGTGTTCCTCCTCGCCCCGCGCGTCGAGGAGTGATTTCCCTTTCCTTTTCTCTGAGGTGGTGGCATGGACATCGTCAAGCTCAGGGAACTGCTTGAGCAAGAGCTTTCCAGCGTCGAACTGACGGAGTTAGACGATGACTTTTACAGGGAGTTCGACAGCCTAATCAAGGCCCTCAAACTGAGCGCCGAGAGCTCCCGCGAGAGGGGAGAAAGCGTCGAGGAGAGACTTTACTTAGCCCAGCTCAAGATAGCGGAGGAGCTGATGAAGGAGATAATCAAGCTCCGCCTCCACAAGATTGTTGACCTCGCCGTCGAGGGGACCATAGCTGAGATGACCGACGAGGAGAGGAGGATTTTCAGGATTCTCAGGGCCTTCGTCGAGCGCGAGGAGCTTCCAGATGTCGGGGAAGAGCTTCCGGAGGTCGAACCCGAGCCGGGCGAGGCTGAAACACCAACTAAAAGACCACTGCGGGAAGCCTACATCGTCACCGCCGAGCTTCCAGCGATTCTCGGGCCCGACCTGAGGGAGTACGGACCCTTCAAGGCCTGGGACATGGCGGTTCTGCCAGAGGAGATAGGAAAGGTTCTCGTCGAGAGGGACATTGCCTTCAAGGTCAAGATTTCCCCGTGATTGCCATGCCCTTCTCCGTCTGCATGCGGGACTGCTACGACACCTGCTCGATGGTGAGCGAGCTCAGAGACGGAAGGCTCAGGGTTAGGGGCAATCCGGAGCACCCGATAACGGCCGGCTTTCTCTGTCCCAAAGGCGCTCTGCTCCCGAAGTGGTTCCACTCGGAGGACAGGCTAAAGAACCCTCTAATCCGAACCAGCGGGAGGGGGAGCGGTTCCTTCAGAGAAGCGAGCTGGGAAGAGGCAATAGGCCTCGTAGCGAAGAAGCTTAAAGAGACCATCGAAAAGCACGGGAGCGAGAGCGTTCTCGTTTACCAGTACGCCGGCGACAGGGGAGTCGTGAACTACGCGTTTCCGCTGAGGCTCTTCCACTACCTCAACACCGCCGTGCTCGACTACGGAATCTGCGACAGGGCCGGGCAGGAGGCGTTAAAAGACGTCTATGGAACCGCCGTCGGTCTCGACCCGGAGGAGCTTAAGGACCAGCGGTTAGTCGTCTACTGGGGGATAAACGCCTTCTGGACGAACCTTCACGGCTTCGCCCTCGCCAAGAGGCACGGCCTTGAAATCTGGACGGTTGACGTCGTCAGGACCGAAACGGCCAGGAGAAGCGACAGGTTCTTTCAGGTGAGGCCCGACACGGACGTCCTTTTAGCTCTGGGAGTTGCGAAGGTCATCATCGAGGAGGGGCTTTACGATAGGGCCTTCGTCCGCGGGAACGTTTACGGTTTTGAGGAATTCAGGAATTATGTAAAAACGCTATCGCTTGATTATGTAAGCAGGGAAACCGGGCTGAGCGTCGAGGAGATAGAGGCCTTCGCGCGGGAGTTCGCGGAGAAGAGGGGAGTGGTTCACATCGGCTACGGATTCCAGCGCTCCCTTGCCGGAGGGGAGGCTGTGAGGGCGATAGCAGTCCTTCCCGCCCTCGTCGGCCACCGTTTCGGCTTCATCTACGACATGAAAACGATAGACAAGTCCTACGCAGAAGGCGCGTTCCTGAGGACGAAGCCGGCAAAGAGAATCCCCCAGATGAAGCTGGCGGAGTACATCGAGCGGGGCGAGATTAAGTTCCTCTACGTCTACAACTCCAACCCCCTAGCGAGCCTGCCGAACCAGAACCGGCTGAGAAAGGCCTTAAGCGAGAGCGACGTCTTCGTCGTTACGCACGACATCTTTCTCACAGACACGGCCCTCTACTCGGACGTCGTTTTGCCCGCCAATACCTTCTTCGAGAGGCTTGACATAGTTGACAGCTATTACCACCGCTACGTAGCTTTAAACGAGCCGGTCGCGAGGCTGTACGGCAGGAGCAACAGCGAGGTAACGAGACTGCTCGCAAGAGCGCTGGGTATTAAAAATCCCCACCTCTACGAGAGCGACGAGGAGGTAATTCGAAAGGTCCTTGAGCTCAACGGGCTGAGCTGGGAGGAGCTGAAGGCAAAGGGCTTCGTCAAGATTCCGGAAAAGCCGAGAAGGTGGGAAACTCCGAGCGGAAAAATCGAGTTCTTTTCGCGGAGGGCCGTTGAGAGGGGCCTGAGTCCGTTTCCCCAATACAGGAAGTTTAAAGGAAAGTATCCGCTCCGCCTGCTCACGCCAACCTATAGAATGACGATAACGAGCCAGTACCACAACACCTACGGAATGATTGACCCCAACCTTTATATCAACCCTGTTGACGCGGAGGAGAGGGGCATTGAAGACGGCGAGACGGTCGAGGTCTTCAATGACTACGGCCGGATAAAAACCCTTGCAAAGCTCAGCGACGACGTTCCGAGAGGAGTTGTCCTGCTCTACAAGGCCTTCTGGGTCAGGCTCCTCGGCTGGAACGCCAACTTCCTGACGACTGATGAGACGGTCGAGGATTACGGGAACGGCTCAGCGTACCATTCAACGTGGGTCGAGGTTAGGAAGCTTAAAGGCGAATGAATATTACAATGACCCCAATTTTGACAATAGAAATTTGTGTCAGTTTACACAATGACAACCATTTTTAAGCGAGTCTGGACTTCTCCTCACTGGGTTTAAAAGGCCTTTGTTTATCCGCCAAGTTTTTGCCCAAAAACGAACCGAAAGACTTATATATTCGAACCTATGAGGTTTATAGTGAAGACGACACACAAAAAGAAGAGGTGATGAAAGATGGTCGTCATAGGAGAAAAGTTCCCAGAGGTTGAGGTTAAGACCACCCACGGAGTGATAAAGCTCCCCGACTACTTCGCCGAGAAGGGCAAGTGGTTCATACTCTTCAGCCACCCGGCCGACTTCACCCCGGTCTGTACGACCGAGTTCTACGCCATGCAGAAGAGGCTCGACAAGTTCAGGGAGCTCGGCGTCGAGCCGATTGGACTGAGCGTTGACCAGGTCTTCAGCCACATCAAGTGGATGGAGTGGATAAAGGAGAACCTCGGCGTCGAGATTGAGTTCCCGGTCATAGCCGACGACCGCGGTGAGCTCGCCGAGAAGCTCGGCATGATTCCGAGCGGAGCAACGATAACCGCCAGGGCCGTCTTCATCGTCGACGATAAGGGCGTCATCAGGGCCATCGTCTACTACCCGGCCGAGGTCGGCAGGGACTGGGACGAGATACTCAGGCTCGTCAAGGCCCTCAAGGTCAGCGACGAGAAGGGAGTTGCCCTTCCGCACAAGTGGCCCGAGAACGAGCTCATCGGCGACAAGGTCATCATCCCGCCGGCCAGCACTATCGAGGAGAAGAAGGCCAGGGAAGAGGCCAAGGCCAAGGGCGAAATCGAGTGCTACGACTGGTGGTTCTGCTACAAGAAGCTCGAGTGAGCTTCTTTCCCTATTCTTCTCTAAACCTTTCAAAAATCAGCTCGTCCACGAAGCCGTAGCCCGGAACGTGGTGGTGTTTTCTCAGCCTCCCAACGAGTTCGAAGCCGTTCTTCTCAAGGACCTTTATCGAGGCAACGTTCGGCTCGTAAACCCTCGCGTAGACCTTCCTGAGGTTGAGCCAGTTGAAGGCGTAATCGAGGGCCAACTTCACCGCCTCGCTTCCATAGCCCCTCCCCCAGTGCTCCCTTCCGAGGAAGTAACCAAGCTCTGCCCTTCCGTCGCGGTGGTCTATCCTGTGGAGCCCTATGAAACCGACGAGGGAAGAAGTTGAGTTCTCCACTATCGAAAAGACTTTCTCGCGCTCCTTTGCCTTTCTAATCCTCTCATACCATTCCATCTCGTCCTCAAAGAAGAAGACTTCCTCTGGGGCCGTTAAGAAGAGCCTCACGCTCCTGTCGTTGAACCAGAGCCACGCTTTCCTCACGTCGTCTCTCAGCGGAACGGCGAGCGAAACGAGGTTGCCTTTGAGAACGACCGGCCTCATCGGGTGCACCTTAACTTTATTAAGCCCTTACGAGTATTTAAACCCGATGGAAAGGGAGAAGCTCATCAAAACCGTTGAGGCAATACTCAGGAGCGCGGGCTACAAAACGGCCCGCCTTGAGTTTAGAGGTTCCTGCTTCGACATAGTCGCGAGCCGGTTAGTGGTTCTTCTCTTCCTCAAGGTCGTCGCGAACATAGACACCGTTACCGAGGAGCAGGCCGAGGATTTGAAGAGGCTCGCGAAGTTCTTCAACGCCTCCCCCCTCATAGTGGGCCTCCGCTCAAAGAACGCGGAGCTTGAGGAGGGAGTTGTTTACGAGCGCTTCGGAATCTACGCTTTGAGACCTGAAACGCTCTACGACGTCCTCACCAACAACGAGCTACCGGCCATCTTCGCGGAGCGCGGTGGGCTTTACGTCCGGATAAACGGCGAACTTCTCAGGGAGCTTCGCGAGAGGCACGGTTACTCGGTCAACGAGCTGGCACAGCTCCTCGGGGTTTCAAGAAAGACCCTCCTCAACTACGAGCGCGGTGAGCAGGCCGTTTCACTTGAGGTGGCGATTAGGCTCGAAGAGCTCTTCGACGAGGCTTTAGCCGAGCCGATTGACGTTCTGAACGCGAGGGTCGAGGCGAAGCTCGACGTTAAGCCCGAGAGCCCCCTTGAAAAGGAGGTCTTCGAGAGGCTGAAGCGCCTCGGTCTCGGCCTCGTGAAGGTTAAGAAGGCCCCGTTCAACGCGGTTTCAAAGGGCGACGAGTTCAGAATCCTGACGGGGATAGACGAGAGGAAGACCCGCTCGACGGTGAAGAGGGCCGAGATGGTGGCAGAGGTTGGTCGGATAATCAACTCCGACGGCGTGTTCATCCTTGAGAAGACCAAGACCGAAGTCGTCAAGGAGGTTCCCATAATCCCGAAGGAGAGCCTCAGGGAAGTCAGGGACGCCGACGAGCTCATTGAGATGATTGAGGAGCTCAAAAAGGAGATAAAGGCGAAGCTCTTCAGCTGAAGAGCACCTTTCTCCAGCTCTCGCGAAGCTTTCCGACGTACTTCTCCGGTGAGGCTATGAGAACGGCCCACCTAGGGGTCTGCCTCCTCTTGAGGGCGTTCGCCAGAGGAGTTACCTTCGAGAGGGGCTGAACCTCGCCGTTTTCAAGGAGCACCTTTATTCCGGTCTCCTTCAGCCTCGGCTCGCTGAGCATCAGGTCGGCTATGCTGAACTCGAGGATTACCTCTCCCTCGCTTGCACCAACGGCTTCCGCCAGGGCCCTCTCAAGCTCCTGCCTCCTCTTGACGTTTCTGTAAGCCGATAGCAACTCCCTCTTTTCCTCAGGACTGAGCTCCTCCGCACTCGCGAGAACCGCGGCCTTGTAGAGCTTCCTGTAAAGGACGCGCCTCGTCAGCTCCGCCGGCAGGCCTTCCAAGTCCTCTAGCTCGACCAGAACCCGGCAGTCGGTCATCTTCCAGAAGTCCCATAGGTGGTCCTCTTCAAGGGCGAACTCCAGGGCTCTTGTCAGCATGCCCTCGGCAATCTTCACCGTGTGGTGGAAGTAAACGCGCGAGTACATCAGCGAGCGCGCCACCATCATTCCCTCGACGGCTTCAACACCCTTCTCGTCGACGACGAGCTCGTCATCGTGGATTTCGAGCACCTTGAGGAGCCTCTCAAGGTCTATTATTCCGTGCGCGACGCCGGTGTAGTGGGCGTCTCTGATGAGGTAGTCGAGCTGGTCAACGTCAACTCCCCCGTGGAGCATCTGGCCAAGGTAGGGCTTCTTCGCCCTGCCGAGGATTAGGTCCGCCACTTCCCTCGGCTCAATTCCGTGGTTTTCCAGTATCTCCGGAATCTTCCCCCCGTCCTCATCGCCGGTGATGTTTATCCTTCCGGTTATGATGTCCTGGCCGAGGCGCATGTGGTCGCGCTCCTTCACGTAGTGCCTGTAGATTCCCTCGAAGGTGTGGCTTAGGGGCCCGTGCCCGATGTCGTGAAGCAGAGCGCCGACCTGGAGGAGCAGACTTTCGTCTTCATCGAGCCCGACCTCGTCGGAGAGGCGCTTTGCTATGTGCCACGTTCCAAGGGAGTGCTCGAAGCGCGAGTGATTGGCGCCGGGATAGACGAGGTACGCCAGACCGAGCTGTCTTATGTGCCTGAGCCTCTGGAACTCGGGCGTTTTGACGAGTTCGAGGATTACCCCCGTGACCTTCATGCTACCGTGAATTCCGTCGTGGATAATCTTCGCTTTCGCCATTCCCACCACCGGCTGGAAATCTGAGAAAGGCCTTAAATAACTTTTCGGCATTATGACAAGGTGGTTAAAGGGAAGAAAATCAGAAGTCCTTTCCGGCGACGTATATTCTCTTGGTCTTCCCAGGCCTGACTGTGAGGCCCTCACGGAGCTTTTCCAGCGGGACTGCCTCGATTATGAGCTCCGAGCTCTTCGCTTCCTCGACCTCGTAGCGAACCGGATTGTTGGCCTCGTAGATGAGCTCCCTCACCTCATCCTCGATTCCAGCCGGTTTTTCGCCCTCGTAGGCAACCCTTATGACCACCTTGGGCCTCGGGTTGTCCGGCGAGAGCGGGTGGTAGAGCATCACGAAGTCCTTGAGCTCGGGATGGCCGTAGACTATCTCCATGACCTGGTCTATGTGGAGCTTTGCCCCGGAGAGGACGACGACGTCTTTAACGCGGATTATGCTGACGACTTCGCCGTTTTCGAGCCTCGCCAAATCGCCGATGTCGTAGTTGAAGAGAGGTAATCCAGTCAGCTCGCCCTCGCTCATGACCTTTGTGATGTAGAGCCTCTTGTATTCAGGATAATCCTCGTCGCCTGTATCTTCGAGGACTATTACGGACTCCCCGAAGTGGAACGGTGTTGTGCCTTTCTTTGTAACTATCCTGAAGCCGGTAACGTCGTCCTCCGTCGAGCCAAAGTTGTCTATGACGACGGCGTTAGGGAACAGCTCAAGGGTGGCCTTGGCCAGCTCTGGTGTGAGCGTCTCACCGCCGACGACTATCGTTTTAACGTCCTCTCTGAGCTTCTCCGGCAGGATGAGGCCGAGGTTGTAGGCGGTGGCAGTTAGGGCCCATATCGAGGTTGGCTTTATGTCCTCAAGCTCCTTGAGAAGGAGTTCCCTGTTCTGGAGGTAAGTAATCGGCACCTGGAAGTACGCAACTCCAGCGTTGTTGTTCTCAAGCCCGCTCAGTGCGAAGGTGCCCGATGAAGACGGCAGCGGCGGGAAGAAGGAAGCAACTCTCTCGCCCTTCTCGAAGTACTCGTTGACCCACGGCGCCATCTGGCGTGCGGTTCGTCTCTTGTCGTCCGGGGTGAAAGGCACCCTCTTCGGCCGGCCGGTCGTCCCACTGGTTCGCATAACCGCGTGGAAGAGACGGCCCTCCCGTATGTAGTCCGGCCAAACGCGGGACCTCTCGTAAAGGTCGTGGGGCTTGATTGTTACCCTGGCCGTTAGTTCGCCGAGGGTTTCTGGAGAAATCCCGTCCAGGTCAAGACCCTCGAATTTCTCTTTCCAGAACGGAGTCGTTTCCACGGCCTTGCTCAGGGTGTATTTAAACCCCTCCAGCAGGGTTTTGCGATATATAACGGTGGGCATGGCGTCACCCATCAACATTGGGCGTTGGTTTATTTAACCCTATGGGTTCAAAATGCAACTCTCGTTTAGAAAGACGTTTAAGAAAGGCTTATATTCTCCTGTGAACAATTACATGCCATGACGTACGAAGATGTTCCGAAAGGTCTAATCGAGGAACCCCTTAAAGTCGAAGAAGACGAAGTTCTAAGCCACCTCAAAAGAACCATCCGTTATCACCTCAAACACACACCCTATTGGAAGAGCTTCCATGTTGCCGATGAGGAAATTGTGGGGAACACCGTCATTGAGACAGTCAAAAACATGCTCAACAGGGGCTTTCTCGTAGAAGAAGATTACCTACGTGCCAACTGGCCCGATTTTCTACCAGAGGGCTACCCCGGCAGGGTTCGCTTTTATCAGTCCTCAGGGACTACGCGCGAGAGAGCCATCGGACACTGGGACAGGGAATACGTGAGATACCTCGTCTCGTACCTTAAATCTGCCCTCGACGAACTTTACGGCCTGAACGAAACGTTTCCCCCGGGCAGGATGCGTGCCCTTGCGCACGGGCCCTACGGCTGGTATCAGGACGAGATAAGCGAGCTCGTGTGGAGCTACGGTGGCTACCTGTACTTCATAGGAATGGAAACCGACGGGCTGAAGAGGGTTTTGGAGGAGAAAGGAGTTGAGGAAGTCCTGAGAATTCTCAACCCGCTCGTCCGCTACACCGAGCGCGTGCTTAGGAGGGACAGGATAAACCTTGCGAGAACCGCACCACCTTTAATCGGGCTCTTTGAAAGCGCATCGGAGGATATAGAGGCAGTTATTCTAAGCGGTGTTGGAACAGACGTCGTTTTTCTTAAGGAAGTTGAGGAGAAGTTTCCAAACGCCAGGGCAGTCCCGCTCTACGGCTACTACCTCTTCGGTGACCTCGTTGGGGTTCCCGGGAGAAGGGGGATATCCTACTATCCCAACTGGCCATTCACCCTGATTTTCCCAGTCAGGAAAACCGAGGATGGGTACCGCGTGGTGGACTACGGAGAAAGGGGTTTGCTGGCCGTGGTTATAGCCAGACCGGAGGTGCTCGTTGTGAAGATTGAAGAGGAAACCGCCGTCCGGGCTCCGCCGGCCGGACCGTTTAGATGGGACGGCTTTACCGACCCGAGGAGGGTTGTTCATGGGGGTAAATGACATAATGCCCTTTGTCAGCGGGCTTCTCGTCATGATAGCTGACCTCACGGCCTTTGCACTGATAATGAGGGTGTACCTAAAGCGCAGGCGCAGGTCGGCTCTGTTTTTCTCTGTGGCATGGATTGCGGATTTCATAATGGTTGCCCTTTCTGCATCTACGAATCGCGTTCTACAGACAATAGCCGAACTTTCTCTGACAATTTTTGCAATGCTCATGTTCGTTGGTGCAGTTAGGCTCCTTGAGGAGGAATCGATACCGCTGTCCCACTCAACCCTCAAAAAAATGGGCCTGATGGCGCCGATATTCTACGGATTCGTCGTTGCCGTGTATAGGTTTACGGGTAACGCCGACTGGGCCCTAACTGCTGGGGTTTCTCTCGGTGTAAGCGGTGCCTTTGTTTTTGCGAGTGGTGTTCTGCTGAAACCCATAGAGGCCATTTACAAGAAACCCGCAAAGGTGCTCTATCTCAGCGTTCTTCTTTTTGGCCTCCATCTCGTTCCAGCAGCGCTTTTTGGCCTCTACGAGTGGTACCTTCCCATAGGGTTTACCCTCTCAACGGCCCTAACGGTTATGATGGCGTACTCAATGTATCGGCTTACATCCACGAGGGAATTCCTTGAGGGAAGCATTGATGTGAAGGCCCCGGAGATACACAGCGGCACGATTATAGTCCAGCCAAAAGAGTTTGAGACCCTGCTACCAAAGCTTGAAAATGCACCAGTATTGGCGTTTTTAAGGGACTTGGAGTACTCCCGCGAAGGATGGAGAACATACTTTGTAACGGCGGTTCCATTTAGACGGGAGAACATAGCAGGAACGCTTAATCCAACAGAGCTCGCAAAAATGACTGAAATAACCTTCCAATATCTGGAGGAAACCGCTAGAATGGGAATTCCTGGTGTTGTCGTTCTTGATTGCATTGAATACCTGAGCATGTATAACTCATGGGATTCCCTCATGAAGTTTCTATCCAAGCTTAGGGACCTAGTTATGGTCAAAGGAGGCACTTTAATTCTCGTAATAGACAGGAACAGCGTTGAAGAGCGCCTCTTCAACCAGTTAAGAAAACTCCTCGAGTGAGGGTTTATAAACCGCGCCCCCTACCTAACAATGCCCCCGCGCGAGGACCCCGGGGAGAATGAACCGGGGGGCGATGCGGGGGCTACAGCCCGGCCTCAGCGAGGTCCCCGCGGGAGGGCCTTCCGCGTCCCGGAGCACGATGACCGCGGGAAACCCAGGCCGGGCACAGTTCTCGCCCGCCTGGGTTAACCCGCCTGAGTGTGGCGTTGCCTTCGATGAGGGCGGGCGTTACGGGCGGGCGACATTTCGCTGCTTGTTCCGGTTATCAAGTCTGTTCCTAATTGGTTTGTTTTCTATTTTTGCTTACCACTAAAATTAATGTGCAAAAAGTGAACAGAAAATGTTATTAATACGAAACGCATAATAGATAATGCCATGACTGAGAGTGGTCTTATGAAACCTCCCGAGCAAAATGTTAAAGAAATTATACCTTGGCTTAGGGATAATCCAGTCTATGACATATTGGAACAGAGAAAGCGCGAGGTCATGGAGATAATTCAGGATATTACCCAAAAAGAATTGGAGATTATTGAAGAACTTCCAGAGGATGTTAGAGAAATTATAAAGGTCCCGGACAGCGGGATGTTGGTGGGGGACCTTTAGTACAACGTTACCCAAACCTCTTCTCCCTCGAGATACCCCTCACTGTCCTCCGGGATTTCCACGTACCCGTTGCTCTCAACGAGCGAGCTTATTATCCCGCTACCTTTCTTCCTGATAGGCCTTGCCCTTCCGTTCTCGTACCAGACCTTGACGAACTCGTGCCTTCCAAGCTGGCTGGGAATCCTGTCGGTTAGCGTTGCCTTAACGCGAACCTCATAGTTCCTCACCCCAACGAGCTTCGCCAGGGCGTGCTTGACGTAAAGGTGGAACTGCGCAAAGACCGCCACGGGATAGCCGCTCATTATGAAGACCCTCTCGCCGTAGCCTATCGGCCGGCCCGGCTTTATCGTCGTCCCGTGGAAGAGCAGGTTAACGAACCTGTGGGCGAAGTCCCTGTCTCCAAAGGCCGAACCGCCGGTGACGAGCACGAGGTCGTTCTCGGCCTTCGCCCTCTCGATTGCATTCCTTATCGCGTCTTCGTTGTCGGGAACGACGCCGTAAAAAACCGGCTCGCCGAAGTACTGCCTCACGAGGCCCTTCAGCATGACCGAGTTGCTCTCGAGGATTTTACCGGCTTTCAACGCCTCCTCGTCGAACTCCTCAATCAGCTCGTCGCCGGTTACGATTATCCCAACCCGGGGCTTCCTCCTGACCTTAACAGTCCTGAAACCCACGCTCTTGAGGAGTGCCAAGTCTTGAGGCCTGAGAACCTGTCCCTTCCGCAGGATTACCTCCCCCTTCTTCACGTCCTCGCCGGCGAAGGCAACGTTCTGGCCCGGAGCAACGGGGCGGAGAACCCTTATCACGTCTCCCTCGCGCTCTGCCATCTCCTGCATCAGAACCGCGTTCGCTCCCTCGGGCATCTTCGAGCCTGTCATGAGCTTTACCGCCGTCCCGGGTTCCACTTTCGCTTTACTTTCCTCGCCGGCGACAATCTCGTCAACGACCATCAACTCCACAGGATTGTATTCCCTCGCGGGGAAGGTGTCCTCTGCGCGGAGGGCGTAGCCGTCAACTGCCGAACGGTCAAAGGGTGGGCTGTCTATCGGCGAAACTATATCCTCAGCCAGAACTCTGCCGAGAGCCTCTTCCAGCGGAACTTCCTCGGTTTCCCCAATCTCATTCAGGTCGTCGAGGAGCAACTTCAGTGCCTCTCTGTAGGGAGTGAGGCGCTTGAATTCTCTCATTTTCACACCCCCAAGACTTTGAGAAAATCAACTCTCATAAAGTCGGAATCAAAGGTTGCAATCTTATCAATGCCGTAGCTCTTGCAGGTGAGAACTATCTGGGCATCGGAGGGCATTAGGTGATATTTCTCCATGAAGACAACGTCCTTCAAATCTCCTCAGCCTCCCGAATGGCCCACTGAATCGTCTCCTCGTCGAACGTTCCAAGTGCCCCCCGCAACTTTCGAAGGGCCTTTACTCTCTCGTCCTTCGGGGGAACGTGTTTCTTAACATCATTAACGCTCTCCATCAGCTTCACCCTTCGGGGATACGGAGTAACAAGCTATAAGGTTACTCCCTCCCGTGCTTGAGGACGTGGCCGGCCTCCTTGAGGATAATCTTTATTCCGGTCTTCGCGGCTCCAAGGCTTCCAGGGAGGCAGAAGACCGCCATCACCCTTCCCGAGCTCCTGATGACGCCCGCAGTTGCCCTCGTCATGACTGCGGCCGTGCCTATCTCCTCGTAGCTCATCAGCCTGAAGATTTCACCAAAGCCCGTTAGCTCCTTATCGAAAAGAGGCCTCAGGCTCTCTATCGTCACGTCCCTGCTCGCTATCCCCGTTCCGCCGGAGGTAACGACGACTTCTGCTCCCCTCTCGAAGGCCTCAACGACCGCCCCGATTATCGCCATCTTCTCGTCCGGCACGACCCTGTAGAGAACCCGCTCGTGTCCCGCCTTCTCCAGCTCCTCGATGAGGAACTTCCCGCTTTTATCCTCCTTCTCGCCCCTGCTCGCGGTGTCGCTCACAGTTATGACAGCAAAGCGGAACTTCTTGGGTGCCTTTCTCTTGTGCTCCTCAACGCCCATATTACCACCGGGGTAAAATCTTCGCCTGGCTTAATAACCTTTCAGCAAATGGAAGCGTTTAACCTCACCAGAGGAAGGGTTATATCTCCCAAGGTTTAGGGCATTATCATGGCGCCCAACCACTTCATCCTGCCCTTCGATGAGCTGATGCTCTCCCTCAGCAACGCGCCCCATAGGGGAGGTCTAACCCGAGCAAACGGCTTCTTCTTCATGAAGGTTCCAAAGAACTACTCCGGCGACTACAAAGCCGACTGCCTCGCCTTCGAGCGCGAAAACGGTTTGAAAAACTTCGTCGGCTTCATGACGGCCGCGGACATCGGCAAAGTGCTCTCGGTTTCAAGAAGCGGGAACGTTACAGCCTACATTACCGCAGGAATCACAAACCCGGCAATAGCAGGCGAAGAGCCACCACCGTGGGAGCCTGGGACGATAAACGTCGCCCTCGTCATCGAGGAGGGCCTTACGGTCGGCGCGATGGCGAACGCGATAATGACGGCAACTGAGGCAAAAACCTACACCCTCCTGAGCCTCGGATACAGCGCCACAGGGACGACGAGCGACGGCATCGGGGTTTTCGCATTCGAGGGCGAAACGGAGTGGGCTGGAACGGCGACGAAGCTCGGCATAAGCATCGGCAGGGCGGTCAGGGGGGCGCTTGAGGAGAGCGTAAGAAAGTGGGAGAGGACGAGATGTTGAGGCCTCACCGTCAAGCCCTACTACCTAAGGAAAGATTTAAATACTTTATTTAGTAGTGCTTCGTTGGTGGGGACATTTGCGGCGGTTACTGGTGAACGTCGCGAGAGCAATCGCCATCGGAGCAATCTTCTACTACCTCGTGGGCTCAAGCAGAGGCATTGCCCTGCTTCCCCTCTACGCCGGCACGATACTTGCGGTAGGATACATCCTCATCAACATCGGCGCGCTCGTTGGGCGGAAGCTACACCTGAAGAAGGCACTCCTCGACGTTGCCCTTCTCTACGCCTTTGCCATTCCCGCGGCCCTCCTCGCGAAGCGCTCCCAGCCGGCCGTCGGTGTGGCCGTCGTCTCTACCCTCGCCTTCGTGCTTATCCACGCGATGGACGCCCTGAAGAAGGAGCGCGCGGGGGAACCGGGGGTTTGAAGTGCCGTGCTTCCGTGATGCGGGAAGGGTTAAATAGTTTCGGTTCCTATTAGGACCGGTGAGAGAATGGAGGACGTTGAGGCTCAGGTAGAGAAGCTGTTCCTCGACGCACAGAACCTCCTGCTGAAAATACGGCTGAAGGAGATTCGAAAGGGCAGGGTAACCCTTGAGGACCTAATTCGACTCGCGGAGGAGGAACTGAAGGTCGAAGAGGACGTGAAGGATATAACAGAGGTAATCCGCGAGATGAGTGAGAGAGACTATGAGTTTGAGTACTGACGTTTCTAACCTTACAAAAGTCGGAAAAGCTGGATAAATAAAAGCTGAACTCCTGCGGGAACTCACTTCATCTCCATGAGCCTTCTGTACAGCTCCTCGACCTTCGCGCTGACATCTTCTGGTGAGAAGCCGGCCTTAACTGCCAGCCACGTCGCCCCTCCTGCTCCAACGCCTTCCTTGACGTAGCCCCTCTCGTAGTCTCTCAATCCCTTGAATTCGCTCTTCGAGAAGTCCAAATCGGCCGAATATGTCACTATCCCGATTTCCTTCGCGGTCTCGATGAAGGTTGCGCTCTTGTCATTCACGACCCACCTGGTCGTGGCAATCATGAACCTGCTTAAATCCTCGCCGAGGGCCTTAAGGAGCGCCGAAACTGCCAGCATCTGCGTCCCGCCCGCTAAAACGATATCCTTCCTAAAGCCGAGCGCAATGCCGATTACGGTGGCCATCATAGGGTCGCCGAACTGCCTGAGGGCTTCGAGGGGGTTGTCCTTCAGCTGACCTTTCTCAACTCCTGCCCTTTTGAACGCTTCGGCGATGACCTTCTCCTTCAGGCTCTGCGGGTTGTCCGGTGAGGCCGAGCTGGTTCTCGCCTCGTAGCCGAGCGCCCATAGGACGGCCTGAGCAGTTGTCGTCCCTCCCGGCGTCGATTCTCCGATTACGAGCTCCTTCACCGGCGTCTTGTTCAGTTCCTCGCCGAAGAGCTTGGCGCGCTTGATTATATCGCCGAACTCGGGAAGTGCAGGCTCCTTCCTGAAGTCCCGCCCGACGGCGTCGCTGATGTGGACGTGCGGGACGAGAGGGGCTAAATATGTTCCTCCCCTGACGACGAGGACCGGGAACTCCGCAAGCTCCCTCGCGGCTTTGGTGATTATGGCCGGCGTTGGATGGCCTTCGGGCGTTATGGGAATCACGTCAATAGTCAGGGGCTTCTCGTGGAAGAGGTACTCCGCGTCGGCCACCGGCGTCAGCTTCGTCAGCTCCGGCGTCGCTCCGGCAACGCTTATCCCCGGCACGGTGCTTATCTCGGTGTTGCCCAGGACGAGAAGGAAGAGGCTCTCCATTCCAACCACCGTGGAGTTTTTATCCAGTCCCGCTTATAGGCTTTGGGGTTGGAGATGGGAAAAGCGCTAATGGTCCTCGGAACGTCCTCGGGAGCAGGCAAGTCGCTCCTCGTTACTGCCT
Organism: Thermococcus nautili; assembly: GCF_000585495.1. NCBI lineage: Archaea > Methanobacteriati > Methanobacteriota > Thermococci > Thermococcales > Thermococcaceae > Thermococcus > Thermococcus nautili. The sequence continues at coordinate 508,436 of NZ_CP007264.1, read as the reverse complement.
TATGCAGGATTTTCTCGAACCTCGGCTACGACGTCGTTCCCTTCAAGAGCCAGAACATGAGCCTGAACTCGGCCCCGAGCATTGAAGGAGGGGAGATAAGCAGGGCACAGTATCTGCAGGCGATAGCGTGCAGGAAAAAGCCGAGCGTTAGGTTCAACCCGATTCTGCTCAAGCCCGAAGGAAATATGAGGAGCCAGGTCGTTTTCATGGGGAAGCCGATTGGGAGCGTCTCAGCTCGCGAATACATGCTCTCGCGGAAGGAGGAACTCTTCAGGAAGGTGATGGCCGTTCTGGACGAGCTGAAGGAGAACCACGACCTCGTCATAATTGAAGGGGCCGGCAGTCCTGTCGAGATTAACCTCTGGGACTACGACATAGCCAACACGCGCGTCATGCTCCACGCAAAGGCGAAGGGAATCCTCGTTACCGACATAGACCGGGGAGGAAGCTTTGCCTCAATAGTCGGCACGATGGAGCTTCTGAAACCGGAGGAAAGGGACGCAATAATCGGCTTCGTCTTCAACAAGTTCCGCGGGGACGCTTCTCTCCTAAGGCCGGGCTTTGATTACCTTGGGAAGCGCTACGGAAAGCCGACCCTCGGTGTTATTCCTTACGTCGAGCACCGCCTTCCCGAAGAAGATTCCTTAGCGGAGTTCCCCAAAGTGAATGGCGAGCTTCACATACAGATAATCAAGCTTCCCCACATAAGCAACTTTACCGACTTCGAGCCCCTGCACTGGGCGAACGGCGTTGACTATGTGACGAGGCCGGAGGAAATCAAGGGGGACGTGATAATAATCCCGGGAAGCAAGAACACGGTCGAGGATTTGCTATGGCTGAGGAGGGAGGGCTTTGAGGACGCGATAATAGAGGCCCACCGCGAGGGTTCCTTTGTAGTCGGAATCTGCGGCGGCTTCCAGATGCTCGGGGAGAAGATTGTCGACACAATCGAGTCCAAGCGCGGAACCGTTGAGGGAATAGGCCTTCTTCCAGCCAAGACCGTCTTCGAGAAAACCAAGAGGACGAACCACCTGAGTGCGGAAGTCCTCTGGGAACCCGCTAAAGGAATGGCCGTCGAGAGCTACGAGATACGCTTCGGAAGGAGCGCCTCAAAAAGGCCGTTCTCGGTGATTAAGGCAATCAACGGCGTCAGAGCCTTCGAGCCGGAGGGGGCGATAGGCGAGAGGGCCTTTGGAACTTACCTTCACGGAATATTCCACAACTTCGCCTTCACGGAGCGCTTCCTCAACTTTCTGCGGGCGGAGAAGGGCCTTGAGCCGATTTCAGTTGAGCGCTGGAGCATCGAGGGAGAAATCGAGAGGTTCGCGAGGGTTGTTGAGGAGAACCTTGACGTTGAGAGGATTTTAGGGGAGCTGGGACTTCAAAAATAATCCTCCGGCCTCTCAAGCTCCTTCGGCGGATGCCTCCTCACCCACCAGAGCTTCAGGCGAATGTATATGTAGAACCCGATGAAGACCAGCAGGCCAACCGCGATTAAAACCACCGCAAAGAGCAGGAAACCAAGGAGGAACAGCACGGCGAGCGCCAGGAAGATGACGAACGCTACCGCTCCCTTAACCTCGCTCCCCCTCATCTTCCCACCAGCCCCGCTATCCTCTCCGCGAGCTTTAACTCTTCCGGCGTGTTGACGTTCAAAGCGAGCAACGGGTTTCTCAGCTCGAAGAACCTCTCGCCATCGGTTCCGACGGCGTTTAAGCCAACTATCACGTAGCCCCTGTAAACGACGGGCTTCAAATCCTTCGGAACCAGCTTTAGCGGTAAAACTCCAGTCAGGCTCGTTTTTCTATCAAAGGCCTTTGAAATCCGCGCTATGTCGCTCGCCTTGACGAAGGGCAAATCCGCGGAGACGCTGATAAATGGCCCGAACTTGCGGAGGAGCCACTTAACGTCCTCAACGTAGTCCCTTCCCGGCGTCTCAACGAAGGGAATCCCCTCGTGGAGGCATAGCTCCCTCGTTTTCGGCGCATTTTTTGAGAGGGCGACAACTGTCTCACCGACCTTTTTGGCCTCGCTATAAACGCGGAGTAGCATCGGCACTCCGCCCACTTTCAGGACGGGCTTTTCCCGCCCCATTCTGCTCGAACGCCCGCCGGCCATGATGATTATCATCGGCAATCCCCTGAATCAGAGAAAAATTACTTTAACTGCGTAGGGAGCCTTTCTGAAGTCTTCGTCCATGGTTACGATTGTTAGACCATGAGTCGTTGCGACTGCGCACTGGTAAGCATCATCGAAGTCGAGTCCGTACTTTTCGTGAAATTCAACAACACGGGGATAGTCGGGAGTTGGAAGCGTTACAACTTCGATATTGGGCAGTGTGTCGTTGATGAACTCCAAAAATAACTCTGGCCTCTTGAGCCTGAAAAGAATCACTCCGATGGAATGAAGCGTGAAATCGCTCATTGCAAGGTCTCCAACGTGCGAACTCAAAAACCGCTTTGCAACCTCGGATTTTTTCTGACCCAACAGGATTTCAAGGAAAACGTTGGTGTCAATCAGATACATCGCTCCGCCACTCCAGGGCCCTGTGCTGAAGCTCCACTGATGTCATTTTAACGTCCTTCAGCTTCCCCGCCCAAGTAAAGCTGAACCCCTTTCTTTTCCTTGCCCCGTACTTTGCGAGCAAGAACTCGGCGTAATCCAACAGCTCTTTTCTCGCCTCTGGGGGGAGTTTTGTGAATATCTTCTCTATGTCCTCCATTCTCCCACCGTTCAACCTTTAGTGTCTTTCCTTTAAATCACTTGCCAAACCACCGCCATTCCCAGGAGCGCCCCGGCCCTCGTTATCTCTGCCACAGCCCCGATGCAGTCACCGTTCAGCCCGCTGAAGTTCTCCAGCGAGAGGTGAACGACGTAGGCTCCCGCAAGGAGGCCTAAGAGAGACGCGAGCGAGAGGGGTTCGATATAGACTATTGGCAGGAGCAGGAGGAGGTAGAGGACCGTTCCGATGGCCAGCTGCCTTCCGTTCATGCCCTCCATGAAGTACGCCCCAAGGCCCCGACCGAGGGGCTTTTTAGTTGCGAGGGCGAAGAGCATGGCGAACTTGGAGTTCAGCTCAGCCAAGTAGAGTGCGTAGAACGGGAGGAAGGGAAGGGAGTAAACCTGCAGGAAGAGAACCATGACGACGGCGAAAATCCCGGCTATGCCTGTGTTGAGGTCCTTCATGGCCTTAATCTTTCTCTCGCGGTCTCCCTTGACCATAACCCCGTCGGCCCAGTCAGCCAAACCGTCAAGGTGGAGGAGGCCTATCGTGAGGTAGAGGGATAGGAGGGCTAAGACGTTGCTCAGTGGGAGTTTCAGGTAAAGAACGAGCGTCGCCAGGGCCGACGTTAGGGGCGCCAACAGCGGGAGAGCCCAGAGCTCATTTTTAACCCTCTCGAAGTCACCTTTGACCGGAATCCGCGTGAAGAAGGGTAGAAGATTACGCACCGCTACACCTCCTCGAACAGCCTCGTCATACAGCCCGCTATAAAGCCACCTATCGCATCGTCGAGGAAAGGCGGAAGCTCGGCTAAAATTCCGGGCTTTCTGGTGTCGTAGTAGAAGAAGTTGAAGAGCGCCATCTTCCCGCCTATGAGCTCGGCGATGTTTATGCCGATGAGCTCGTCGGCCACGAGGTTCACGGGGTCGCCCTCAACCTTGAAGTTCTCCTCGAGCAGTAGAGCCGAAAGGAGCAGAGCCTGGACGTTGATGTCGCCCAGATACCTCAGCATCAGCTCCCTCAGCCTTTTCCTGACTTTCTCGCGCTCGTCGCCGATGTAGAGCTCTAACGCGGTGTCGAGCATCTTTTCGAGGGTTACTCCTTTGGATTCAAGCTTAAAGAGGAGTTCTTCGGGGGTCATACCGAGCCACCCATGAGTTTTAACAGCTCCGACGGAGAATAGACGACGATTCTATCTTTGATGGCGTTTTTCAGCTTTAAATCACCCGTAACAAGTGGAAGATTAAGTGCGAGCGCAAGGGCAACGTAAGGGACATCTTTTGGGTCGGGAGACAGGGGGAGTGCCTCTCCTATGCCCGCCTTAACAACGTGCTCCGGCATCGTTATCGTCTGGGACTTGATAATCCTGAGAATGAATTCGAAGTCCTCGTCTGTTAGGCGAGTCAATCTGGCGAGGCGGTCTTTTTTTCGCTCGACTTCCTCCCAGAAGTAGTCGGGAACTAAAAATTCAACGTCCCTCGTCACGTGGTTCAGCATGAAAAGTTTGTAGGCAACGCCTCTGTTGTAAAGGGCCGAAAAAACGACGTTATAGTCCAGTACGACCTCCATTCAGACCACTCCGTAGCGCCTGGCTATCTCCCTCGCAATCTCGGCTTCAAGCGCCTTGGCCTCTTCTTCGTCCTCTATCTTGATGTTCCTCACGATTTCCTCGAACCGCTTCGCCTCTTCAACCCTCTTCTGGAGCTCCCGCGCAACGTCCACGACAAGCCTTCGCTCTAGGGCCTTTCTCATCTCCTCACTCCAGCCCTCAGGGACGGTTATCCTGAGCACTATCTCACCCATTCTATCACCCACAATATTTTAGCCCCGCCCATATTTACCTTTTCTCCTTTCTTAGCTCGAACCTAACCCAGTGATACCTCTCGCTCTCCTCGGTCGAGAGGATTTCAAGGGCAAAGCGCCCCTCAAAGAGCGGAGACGCTAAAACAACGGTGTGAAACTCCGCGAACTCGCCGACCGGGTCAACATCGGGGTTTCTTTCGAGGAAAAGCTCTAGGTCGGCGACCGAGCGGAAGGTGTAGCCGAGCCACTCTTTGCCGAGCTTTTCGCGGTTCACGGCTATTATCGCGTACTCAAAGCCCGCATTCAAGATTTCCTCGGCGAGCTCCTTAGTGTTTCGCCCCCAGAGCGGTTCAAGGGGTTTGACTCCGGCTTCTTCCGCGAGGCGCTCAATCCACCTCAGGTGGTCCTCAAGCAGAACGTCGCCCGCTATCAGGTAGTCAACGTCCAGCGAAGCTATGAATTCCGCTAGTGCCTTGCTCCCTCTGCTCATGTCGAAGGTGAGCAGTTCCTTCCCCATCGCACCGGCGAGCGTTTTGAGGGCTGAGAAGTTCTCCCAGTGGGGCGAGAGGCCTATAGTCGTTTTGAGCGCGAGGAGGTGGGGAACCTCGATTCCGTTCCTCTCAGCAAGGTGAACCGCGTAGAGGCCGTCCTTACCGCCGGAGAAAAAGGCGACTCCCTTCATCCAACCACCAAGCCTATAAAGGGTTTGGAGCTTTTATCCATTATGCTGATTCGGATTGATGAACTCCAGAGGGTCGGCGACGTCTACGTTAACCCGCGAAACTTTCTGACCAGGCCGCTTTCGCTGAAAACCTGGCGCGATTTCCTGAGTCTGGATGAGAAAACCTACGGAACCTACGCTCGGACGATTTACAACCCTAAGGAAAGGTTTTTGGTGACCGATGAGTCCTCAGAGGCCCGGGCGATAGACCTCTCGGCCCTCTACTGCTCCCTTCTAACGGACCCCGAGTACTTCTGTGGTAGAGAGAACCTGCGCTACCAGCTCCAGGTCGGTAAGTTCGAGGGACTGCCCTTTGCCAACGGCTGGACGGGTTCCAGGGTCGTCCTCGTGGGCGAAGCGCCGGGGAGGAGAGGTTGCGGAAAAACCGGCGTGTGCTTCTACCGTGACGCCTCCGGGAGTTTACTCAGGAAAGTTCTCTTCCACCTCGGCATTAATCCGGACTTCGTTTACATAACCAACGTCGTGAAGTGCAACCCTCCGAGCAACAGGCTGTCCCGCGTTCCAGAAGGCGCCTACGAGCTCCTCGCGAGGGAACTCGAAATCCTCGAGCCGGAAGCCGTCTTTGCCCTCGGCAGAACCGCCGAAAGGGCCTTGAGGGAGCTCGGCTTTGAGGTGGAGTACCTGAGACATCCGGCCTGGTACGTGCGTCACGGAGTCCGCGAGCCGAATGATGAGATGCTCGCCGAGTACGCTAAAATCAGGGGGGCCTTTGGGGGATGGACTCCCTAATCGTTTTTCTCCTCGCGCTCCTCTGGGACCTCCTCCTTGGGGAACCACCTGTTAAGCTCCATCCCGTAGTCTGGTTCGGGAGGATAGCGGACTTTCTCGACAGGAAGTGGAAAAGAAAAGGCCCCCTCTCCGATTTCCTCGCAGGAGCTTTAACGGCCCTGCTCGTCATTGCCTTCGCGTTAGCCCTCTCGCTCCTTCCTCGCTACCTCCCCTTCCCGCTGAACTACGCCCTCGCGGTTTACCTCCTGAAAAGCTCCTTCGCGGTAAGGAGCCTCCACGAGCACATAGCGAGGACTGTAACTGAGGACATCGAAGCAAAGAGAAGGGCCGTCTCGATGATAGTGAGCAGGAACGTTGAAACCCTCGATGAAGCTCACCTCAACTCCGCCTCGATAGAGAGCTTGGCTGAAAACCTCAACGACTCCGTAATCGCTCCGCTGTTCTACTTCCTCCTCTTCGGCCTCCCGGGAGCTCTGCTCTACCGCGCGGTGAACACGCTCGATGCAATGCTCGGCTACCGGAGCGAGCGCTACGAGTTCTTCGGCAAGTTTTCAGCGAGGCTGGACGACGTACTTAACTTCATTCCGGCGAGGCTAACGGTCCTCCTCTACCTCCCGCTCGGCGGTTTGAAGGTTCTCGGGCACTACCGCCTTGCAAAGTTCAAGATAAACTCCGACAAGCCGATGTCAGCTATGAGCGCCGTTCTTGGAGTCTGGCTTGAGAAACCCGGCGTTTACCGCTTTCCGGGGAGCGAGCCGAAAAACGAGGACATAAGGAGGGCCCTGAGGGTCTACTGGCTGGTCGTTGCCGAATGGGTCGGAATCGTCCTTTTACTCCTCGCAACGGGGGTGTGCCCATGCTTGAGCCCGTGAAGTTCTCGACCTATCACGGAGGCGCGAGGGAGGAAGGTTTGCTCGACTTCTCGGCGTCGCTGAACCCCTACCCTCCGGAGTGGCTCGGCGAGATGTTCAAACGCGCGAGAGAAATCAGCAACCGCTACCCCTACTACGAGAGGCTTGAGGAAGAGCTGGAAGGGCTTGTTGGCGAGCCTCTAACCGTAACGGCCGGCATCACTGAGGCGCTCTATTTGCTCGGAATCCTCGCGCTCCGCGGGAAGAAGGCGATAATACCGGAGCACACCTACGGCGAGTACGAGAGAACAGCGAGAATTTTTGGAGCGAGAGTCGTCAAAGGCCCGAACGAGCCGGGAAAGCTGGCAGAACTCGTCAAGAGAGGCTCGGTCGTTTTCTTCTGCAACCCCAACAACCCTGATGGCAGGTTCTACCATGTTAGGGAGCTCAAGCCACTCCTCGATGCGGTGGAAGACAGAGGGGCGCTCCTCGTCCTCGACGAGGCCTTCATAGACTTCGTGAAAAAACCGGAGAGTCCTGAGGGAGAGAACATCGTGAAGCTCAGAACCTTTACCAAGAGCTACGGTTTGCCGGGAATAAGGGTCGGCTACGTTCTCGGCTTTGAAGAGGCCTTCAGGAGCGTTAGGATGCCATGGAGCATAGGCTCAACGGGAGTTGCCTTTCTCGAATTCCTAATTGAAGATGGCTTCGAGCACCTCAGGAAGACGATGCCCATAATCTGGCGCGAAAAGGAGAGGCTTGAAAAAACCTTAAACGTTAAAAGCGACGCAAACTTCTTCATCAAGCGCGTCGGGAACGCTGGGAAGTTCGTTGAAGCCATGAAGAAGCGCGGAATCCTCGTGAGAAGCTGTGCGAGCTTCGGACTGCCGGAATACGTGCGCTTCTCGGTGAGGAAGCCAGAAGAGAACGACAGGCTTATTGGAGCGTTCAGGGAGCTGGGAGAAGGATTTTAAGATTGAACTCGTTAAGATTGAACTCGACTTCACTTAGGTGGTACCATGCACGAGCTCTACACCGTTCTGGCCGAGTACTACGACGCGATTTACAGGCGAAGGGCCGAGCGGGTTAAGGATGAGATTGACTTCGTGGAGGAGCTGTTCCGGAAAGAGGCCGAAAGGGGAGTAAAGAAAATCCTCGACCTCGCCTGCGGAACCGGGATTCCAACGCTCGAACTTGCAAGGCGCGGTTACGAAGTTACGGGCCTCGACCTCCACGAGGAGATGCTGGCAGTTGCGAGAAGAAAGGCCGAAAGGGAAGGGCTTAATGTCGAGTTCATTCGAGGAAACGCACTTGAGCTCGATTTCGAGGGGGAGTTCGATGCGGTAACGACCTTCTTCTCATCAATCATGTATTTCGATGATTCCGCAATTCAACAATTATTTAATTCTGTAAAACAGGCGCTGAAACCGGGCGGGGTCTTCATAGCGGACTTCCCATGCTGGTACTACGGCGGAAGGGACAGTCCAATAGTATGGGATGAGAGAAGGGGTGATGAAAGGCTGGTCATAACCGACTGGCGCGAGGTGGAGCCGGCTTTTCAGAAGCTCCGCTTCAAGAGGCTCGTGCAGATAATCAAACCGAACGGGAGCGTTAGGGCCTTCATGGTGGACGACGAACTCAACATATACACGCCGAGGGAGATGAGGCTTTTAGCTGAGAGGCACTTCAGGAAGGTTAAAATCTACGGAAACCTTCACGAGCTGAGGCCCAACGACAGGAGGTACTGGCTGGTGGCAGTGAAATAAGGGGCAATGCAAAAACTTTTAAACCCCTCCCCATTTCAGTGCACGGGTGATGCCTATCGTCCACGGAAAGACGGGAGCGTGGTCTGAAATGGCGCTACACGGCGACGGCTTTAGTGGGCTCGCTGAGCTCAGCGGTTCTTGGGCCGTACCTGAGCCTCTGGCTTAAGTCGGTTGGCCTGAGCTTTTCTGAGATTGGGCTGGTTCAGAGCGTTTCAGAGATTGCCCAGCTCCTCACGGACTTCCCGACCGGCGGTCTCGCGGACAGGCACGGCAGGGTCCGGGTTTACTCAATCGGAAGCTCCCTCTTCGGCCTTGGACTGGTTGTCATAGGCCTTTCAAGAGGGCTCTGGGGCGTCCTCGCGGGTGCGTCCCTCTCCGGCCTTGGAAGCGCCCTCGTCAGCGGGACGATGGTTCCCTGGCTCTACGATGCCCTTGGAGACAGAAAGCTGGTAAAGGACGTCCTGAGCAGGCTGAAGGCCCTTTCCGGACCGGTCAGGTTCGCAGGCGGTTTCCTCGGCGGTGTACTCGCGGGATTAGCTCCGAACGTCCCAGTGATTACTGCGGGGCTTCTCGCGATGGCCTCCAGCGTTATGGCCTCCCTCCTCTTGCCAGACAACAGGGGCAAGGCGGAACTTGGCTACTCTGGGATACTGCGCAGAGGCCTGCATGTGGTCTTTGAAAATAGGGGACTGCACCTGCTCCTCCTCTCTTCGTTCCTGCTGAGCTTTACTGGACGGGCGTTCTTCACGTTCTGGATGCTCCTGCTGAAGGCCAAAGGGCTGCCGGATGAAGCCCTCGGACCGCTCTTCGCGACGATGCTGCTCTCGACTTCCCTCGGCGCGTTGCTGGCGAAGAAGCTCGAACCGTCTCCGAAAACCGTTGCTCTGACATCGGCCCTGCTCGGCGTTGAGGTTGCTCTCCTTGGCCTCGTACCCGACCTCTGGGGGAGCGTGGCCCTCCTCTTCGCGGTCGAGGTTACCCTCGGGACAAGGGGACCGCTGATAGCCGTCCTCAGGAACGACCTCATTCCCTCGGAAGTCCGCTCGACGGTCAGCTCAACGCTGAGCACCTTAGGAAGCGGGTTCACGGCAATTGCAAACGTCGCGATAGGCCTGCTCGCCGGAAAGTTCGGACTCGGCACGGCCTACCTCGTGGCCGGCCTGACCGGGGCCCTTTCAGCCCTGCCAATCTGGGGATTAACCTTTTTAAGCGCCCCCGGCGAAGGGGGTAACATCATGGAAAAACCCTGTGGAAGGTGATAAGATGCTCCCGAAGAACTACAACCCGAACGAGATTGAGCCCAAGTGGCAGAAGTTCTGGCTCGATGAGAAAATCTACAAGTACGAGCTCGACGAGAAGAGGCCAAGCTACGCGATTGACACCCCGCCCCCGTTCACTAGCGGAACGCTCCACCTCGGTCACGTGCTCAGCCACACCTGGATTGACATCATCGCGCGCTATAAGAGAATGACCGGCTACAACGTGCTCTTCCCGCAGGGCTTCGACAACCACGGGCTTCCTACCGAGCTTAAGGTCGAGAAGGAGTTCGGAATAAGCAAAGATGAACCAGAGAAGTTCCTCCAGAAGTGCGTTGAGTGGACCTGGCAGGCCATCGAGGCCATGCGCAACCAGTTCATCAGAATAGGCTATTCAGCGGATTGGGACTTAGAGTATCACACGATGGACGACTGGTACAAGGCAGCAGTCCAAAAGTCCCTCATCGAGTTCTACAAGAAGGGCCTCCTTTACCAGGCCGAGCACCCCGTTTACTGGTGCCCGCGCTGTAGGACGAGCCTTGCCAAGGCTGAGGTCGGCTACGTTGAAGAAGACGGCTTCCTCTACTACATCAAGCTCCCGCTTGCCGATGGTTCCGGTTACGTCCCGATAGCGACGACGAGGCCCGAGCTGATGCCCGCTTGTGTTGCCGTCTTCGTCCACCCGGAGGACGAGCGCTACAAAGACGTCGTCGGCAAGAAGGTCAAGCTCCCGATATTCGAGAGGGAAGTGCCAGTTCTGGCTGACGAGGACGTTGACCCGAGCTTTGGAACCGGAGCGGTCTACAACTGTACCTACGGCGACGAGCAGGACGTCGTCTGGCAGAAGCGCTACAACCTGCCGGTCATCATAGCAATCAACGAGGACGGAACCATGAACGAGAACGCCGGGCCTTACGCCGGCCTCAAGACCGAGGAAGCGAGGAAGAAGATTGCGGAAGACCTTGAGAAGATGGGGCTCTTGTACAAGAAGGAGAAGATAAGGCACCGCGTTCTCAGACACACCGAGAGGAGCTCCTGTATGGCCCCGATTGAGTTACTCCCCAAGAAGCAGTGGTTCATCAAGGTCAAGGACTTCACGGACGAGATAGTCAAGGTCGCGAAGGAAATCAACTGGTATCCCGAGGACATGTTCCTTCGCCTCAAGGACTGGGCCGAGAGCATGGACTGGGACTGGGTCATAAGCAGGCAGAGGGTCTTTGGAACGCCGATTCCCTTCTGGGTCTGCGATAACGGCGAGATAATACTGCCCGACGAGGAGGAGCTTCCGGTTGACCCGCGCTTTGACAAGCCTCCGAGGAAGTGCTCCGACGGAAGCGAGCCGAAGCCGGTAACTGATGTTCTCGACTGCTGGGTCGACTCGAGCATAACCCCGCTGATAATAAGCAGGTGGCACGACGCGATTAAGGGCGACGAGGAAGCGAAGCGCTGGTTCGAGCACAACTTCCCGACCGCGCTCAGGCCCCAGGGAACCGACATCATAAGGACGTGGGCATTCTACACGATATTCAGGACCTACATGCTCACCGGCCAGAAGCCCTGGCGCGACGTCCTCATTAACGGAATGGTCGCCGGACCCGATGGAAGGAAGATGAGCAAGAGCTACGGCAACGTCGTTGCCCCTGACGAGGTCATTCCGAAGTACGGCGCCGACGCTCTGAGGCTCTGGACGGCCCTCGCCCCGCCCGGAGAGGACCACCCGTTCAAGTGGGAGACCGTTGACTACAACTTCCGCTTCCTGCAGAAGGTCTGGAACATCTACCGCTTCGCCGAGCGCCATTTGGCCGACTTCGACCCGGCCAAAGCGCCCGAGGAGCTCGAACCACTCGACCGCTGGATTCTCAGCAGGCTCCACAGGCTCATCAAGTTCGCCACGGAGGAGATGGAGCGCTACCGCTTCAACCTGCTCACGCGCGAGCTGATAACCTTCGTCTGGCACGAGGTGGCAGATGACTACATCGAGATGATTAAGTACCGCCTCTACGGCGACGACGAGGAGAGCAAGCTGAAGGCTAAGACGGCGCTCTACGAGCTCCTCTACAACCTGATGCTCCTGATGGCGCCCTTCGTCCCGCACATCACCGAGGAGCTCTACCAGAACCTCTTCCGCGAGCGGGTTGGCGCTAAAAGCGTCCACCTCCTCGACTGGCCGAAGTTCAGGGAGGACAGACTTGACGAAGAGGCCGAGAAGCTCGGTGAGCTGGCGAGGGAAATAGTCGGCGCGATAAGGCGCTACAAGAACTCCCACGGCCTCGCCCTCAACGCCAAGCTCAAGCACGTGGCCATCTACGCAACAGACTCCTACGAGAAGCTCAAGGCCATCGAGAGGGACATAGCCGGAACGATGAACATCGAGAGGCTTGAGGTCATCAGGGGCGAGCCGGCTTTAGAGGAGCGCATAACCGAGATAAAGCCCAACTTCAGGACAGTCGGGCCGCGCTACGGAAAGCTCGTTCCGAAGATTACCGCCTACCTCAAGGAGCACGCCGATGAGGTTGCCAAGGCGCTCAAGGAGACCGGACAGGTCGAGTTCGAGGTCGATGGAGAAAAGGTCGAACTGAGCAAGGACGACGTCGTCATCAGGAAGGCGGTGTTCAGCGAAGGGGAAGAGGTCGAGACGGCAGTAGTTGGGGACGCGGTTATAGTGTTCTTCTGAGTTCTTTCTTTCTCTCCTTCCGGGTCCTCTTTGTAATACATCATGTCGTAATTCTTTTAAGGCATGACTTTTTAATCCCTCCGGTGGTGCAATGGCAAAGTGGGTAGTGTATTACATTTTTCTTTTGAAAGTCTCGCCCTTTAGGGCGGGGATGCAGTAAACTGCTCAACGGCCCTTCAATTAGGAAAGCGATACTCTTTTAAAGCTTAAAATTCATACCATACTTTAAAATGAAGCGAACAGTAATGGTTAAACTCCAACCTTCAAAAGAGCAAGCGAAAATCCTCTTCGAATTAGCCGATACTGGAACCAAAGTCTGGAACCGCGTAAACTACCTGCGAAGACAACAGTTCTTCGAGGGCAAAATCGTGGACTTCAATTCGACCGAAAAAACCGTTTATGAAGAGTTTAAACGGGAAATTGGCTCTGCAACCGTTCAACAAATAGCGAGGAAGAACGCTGAAAGCTGGAGGAGTTTCTTCTCACTCCTCCGGAAGAAGAGAAATGGAGAACTTCCCAACTGGCTTAAGCCTAAACCACCAAACTACCTCAAAGAAAACGGGAGGAGAAAACCCTTAATCGTCCTCAGAAACGACCAATACAAAATTGAGGGTAATAAACTCATTCTAAAAGGCATTGGCAAATTCAAACGCTTAGAAATTCAGTTCAAAGGCAGAATTCACCTGAAGGGCAAGCAGGGACGCTTAGAAATCACTTATGACCCGGTTAGGAGGAAGTGGTATGCCCACTTGAGCTTTACCGTCGAGGAAAAGCTTGAGGGTGGTGAGTGGGTTAAACTCCCGAGAACTCCAAAGGGAAGCCTTTCAGCAGGAATTGACTTGGGAGTGAACAATCTCATGGCCGTTTACGTGGAAAACGGGGAAAGCTTCCTCGTGAATGGAAGGCCTTTGAAGAGTATTGATTTTTATTGGAGGAGAAAAATTGCCGATTACCAGTCTAAACTCAATAAGAGTGGAGCCAAAACGAGTAGAAAACTCAGGAGAATGCATAGGAGGTCCAAACTTCAGGCGAAACACTACCTTAACACGGCGGTAAGGCAAACCGTGAGGAAACTTTACGAGTTGGGCGTTTCTAAGATTGTCGTTGGTTATCCAAAGGGAATTGCGAGGAACTCTGACCGGGGCAAAAAGCAGAATTTTATCCTCTCTCACGTCTGGCGGTTTAATTACGTTATCAAACGCTTGACTGAGGTTGCAGAGGAGTATGGTATTCAGGTTGAGCTTGTTAATGAGGCTTTCACTTCTAAGACCTGTCCCGTTTGCGGGAAGCTCCACGAAAGGGCGAGGTTTGTCAGAGGTTTGTTTAAGTGTCCCGCGACGGGGCTTGTTTTTAATGCGGACTTGGTTGGAGCGTTTAATATTTTGAAGAGGGCTGTAAAAACCATAACCCCGAATCTGAGCGGGCTTTACGCTCAGAGGAGGGGTAATTGGCCGAAGGCCCGGCCAGAGGGGTTCGAAGAACCCGTTCCAACGGGTTCCTTAATGAGAACCCCTCAAACCTCCCCGCCGTTGGCGAGGGGTTGAGCTGAACCCTCGCCCTTCAGAACGGGGAGGAGGTCAGTTCGGAATCGACCTCCCTGAGACGCCCCCCGAGACAAAGTTCGCGATACGCGTTGGCCTATTCGGGTTGCTCCTGATGGCGGGTATACTGAGGGGATACATAAGATAGCGGATTATCTGAGCTGAATCTCAAAGAGCGTCGCGTCTCTCTCCTTTATTACCTCAACCCTTATCTCTCCGAACTCCTTCCTCAGTTCATCAAGGACTTCCTGAATCATATCATCCTCAAGCAGGTCTTCGTTCTCGATGAAGAGCGTCTTTCCCGTGTACCACACCTTGTAGACAAAGTCGTAGCCTGTAAACATCTTGTTGTCCCCTTCGCCGAAGACAACGTTGCCGTTCTCCTTTATTATGTTCAGAATCGCCTGCTCCGGGCAGTGAGCCTTTCTAAACTTGGAGTAAATTCTTGGTATGACCTCACACGGAGAGCCGCCCATAACCTGCTGGGTTCCAATGTTGTAATTCCGGAAGAGAATCAGCGCGCTTACTCCCATGTCAACCCCCGAAGAAAGTTGAAGACAGGGTTTAAATGCCATCTGGTTCATTCATCTAACGATTTCAGCAGTTGTAGCAGAGCATCGCGGCCTTTTTGAGCAGAATCACACGGTAGAGCTTTCCGCGAATGAGCCTCGCGTTCGAAATCTTGTTAAGGTGGTGAATCCTCTTTCTATCGAGCGCGACCAAGTCAAGCTCCCTGAGAACTTTAACGAAGTCCTCCCAGCGGATTTTGAGCCACTTCGAGTACTCGTCGAACAGCTCCTTTTCGACGACGCGGTAGGTCTTCCCGTCCACCATGTAGCGGGTTGCCCTCTTCGGAAGCTCCTTTCTGAGTCTCCAGCGCGCGTGAAGCGGTTCCTGGAACTCGTAAACGGCCTCGTCCATTGGCTTTCCTTCCACCATCATCTTGAGGATTATGCCGAGGATTCTGTTTATTCTATCAGGAACGCCGGTAACGTCGCCCCTGAGGACTATTTTCCTTCGTCTGACCCGGATTCCAGCATTTTTGAGCTCCTCGCCTATTTTCGGCGTCAGCTTTTTGTCGTGACCGGTATCTACGATTCCGCCGATTACAAAGGCCTTAACGCCGAAGTCTTTTTCGCTTAAAACCTCATCCGCCCAGGGGTCGAGGAGAACGACCTCGGATATCTCCTTCTCCTTCAAAAACTCGGCCGTTGGGCCATCATAGGCTATAATCCTGTCGAGAGGGCCGTGGAACATCTCTTGAAACTCCTCGTTGGCCCACGTTACCGCCAGCTCTCCTCCGGTAAAGTAGTCGCGCAGAAGGCCGTAGCTCTGGTTAACCTGGAGGCAGACCTTGCCCTTCTCCTTTTGGGTGTGCTTGTCCCAGAGCTGGAGGTCGATTATGAAGTAGGGCCACTCCGGAAGTTTTGAGCGGAGCTCCTCCGGGGAGAGAATCATTTCAAACTTGTCCGCCATGCAGAGTGGGGCGTAGGCGTAGTAAGAGCCTTCAACGCGGTTCCCGTTCAGGTCCCATGCAACTGCCGTCTTCTCGGGGACGCGGAAGATTGCGCCCTTTCCGTGGACTATCTCAACCGCGATGTCCTGGAGTTTGTTTTTGGACTTTCGGAAGCGCTTCGAGAGCGTTCCGATGCTCTCTATACCCCTCTCCCTCAATGCATCCCTGAAAACGTCCGCGAGGGTCTTCATGGCCATCGGTTGAGGCTCGGGGGGAGGTTTAAAAAGGTTTGCCGAGACCTGACGAAAGATTTTTAAACGCTCACCCTTCCCTAATATCGAGCCCCGGTGGTGTAGCCCGGTCAAACATGCGGGCCTTTCGAGCCCGCGCCCCGGGTTCAAATCCCGGCCGGGGCACCATCGAAACTTTGCTGGGCAAAGTTTCATCAAAATTCGTGATTCCCTTTTGAGGAGCAGTTTTTAAGTGGATTTCTTTTTGAGTTGCTCCTTTGAGGAGTGAATTCCTTTGAAAGCGTCTTTTAAAGGGGTTCAAGCTTTTAGGCGCTCCTTTGGAGCGCGGTTTAAGTAGAACCCGCGCGTAAAAACTCCAACCTCAGGAAATTCAAACCTTCAACAGTTGCCCCGATTTTGAAATCCCATTGCAGAGAAGCCCGAGAAGAATCACAAACTTTGAGAACCAGCGGAAAGTTTTTTTGAAGCTAAGACTATGTTCGTGTTGAACTCCATCATGGTGAACCGTCATGCTCGCCGTCAAAGTTCCCAAGAGAGAGGCCGAGAAAGTGCGGAGGAAGCTCATCGAGCTCGGCGTTCTGGCGAAAGGATACGCCGTCAGGCGGGAGGGTGAGTTCGTTCTGTTTCCCATCACGAGAGAGGTTGAGGGCCTCGAGCTGGTCGAGGCCGAGTTTGAAAGGCTTGAGAAGCGACCCCACAGCTATCGCGAGGTAGTTGACGTCCCCGATGATGTTAGACCGCTCCTTCCAAGCTCCTTCGACATAATCGGCGACATCGCGATAATCGAGCTCCCCGACGAACTGATACCCTACGGCAATGCAATCGGCGAGGCAATTCTCAAAGTCCACCGGCACATCAAAGCAGTCTTCGCCAAGGGGAGTAAAGTCGAGGGCGAATACCGAGTTAGGGAGCTGATACACCTCGCAGGGGAGAAGAGAACTGAAACCCTCCACCGCGAGAACGGGATAAGGCTCAGGCTCGACGTTGCTAAAGTCTACTTCTCACCCCGCCTCGCCACCGAGAGAATGAGAATTTTTAAGAAAGCGAAGTCTGGGGAAGTCGTCTTCGACATGTTCACCGGTGTCGGGCCCTACTCAATCCTCCTCGCGAGGAAGGCGAAGCTCGTCTTTGCCTGTGACCTGAACCCATGGGCGGTTCGCTACCTCGAGGAGAACATCAGGCTGAACAAAGCCAGCAACGTCGTTCCCATCCTCGGAGACGTGAGAAAAGTTGCCGGAAAGCTCAGAGCCGACCGCGTTGTAATGAACCTGCCCAAGTTCGCTGACCGCTTTTTGAAGGAGGCCATGCTGAGCGTTAGGAACGGGGGTGTTGTTCACTACTACGGATTCGGTCCGGAGGAGGACCTCTACTCGGAGCACGAGGCGAGGATTAAGGCCGTCGCGCGGGAGCTGGGCTTCTCGGTCGAGTTCCTTGAGCGGAGGAAAGTCCGCCCCTACGCTCCGAGGCAGTTCAACATCGCGATTGACTTCCGGGTTTTGAAGTGATGGGGACTTTAAAAGCGGATGTTTTTCCGATAAAACACCCTTAAGGTTAGAAAAACGGAAAGATTGAAAATGACAGAAGGGCCGGTTCACTTCCCCGCTATCTTCACGTTCTCGAACCTTATGAAGGGCGTCGTTATGGTGTTCATGAAGGGCATCACGGTCTGCTCCCTGCTTACCTCGCTCGCCTGCCTGAGGAGCTCGTAGACGTTGCCGGCGATAAGGAAGACGCTCGAGCCGACGACCTCGCCGTCCTCGATGAGGAAGGCGGGGTTGGCAGTTACGGCGAAGTTTCCGTTGTCCGGGTTGCTGGAGTGCGCGCCCTGGAAGCCGTCCACGAAGTAGCCCCTCTCAATTTCGGCTATCATGTCCTCAAGGGAGCGCTTGCCACTCTCAATCACGACGTTGTGGAAGCCGATGTTGATTCCGCCGCTCCTTAAATCCCTCTTCCCGTTTCCGGTGCTCTCGGTTCCGTAAACCTTCGCCCAGTAGTTGTCCCAGACGAAGCCCTTGAAGGTTCCGCCCTCGATTAGGACGTTCTTCCTCGTCGGGACGCCCTCGCCGTCCGCTATGACGGGCTCAAGCGACAGCTCGTGGAAGGGGTCGTCGTAGAGCGTTATCACGTCGCTCGCAATCTTCTCGCCCACCTTGCCGGCCAAGGGTGTGGTTTCTTTGACGAGCCTTTCACCGCTGAAGGCCGGAAGGAGCGCGTAGCTGAAGAGGCCTGCAATCGCCCATGGACCGAGGATTATCGGAACCTCCTCGTTCCTGCTCGGCTTGACGCTGTAGGCCCACTTGACCTTCTGGACGGCCCTCTCGACAACCCCTTCAACGTCGAGGTTTAGGTCACGCTTCGCGTCAAAGTCGAAGATGCCCGGCGTTACAACGTCGCCCTTCCTGCCCACCAGCTCAACGAAGAAGAACGCCGCGCCGCCCTCCTGGAAGACGTCAATCCCGTGGGAGTTCACTATGTGCCTCTCCTCCCAGCTGACGCCACCTTCCCCGCCCGCAACCACAACGTGCTCGTCCCTCTCGCGGGCGAGCTTAATTGCCTTGACGAGCATCTCAACGAGGACGTCTGGAGATGTTTCCTTCAGCTCGTGGTTGGGCCTGGGCTTCTCCCGGTATTTCCCCGGCTCCGGCAGGGAGACCCACCTCTCGTCCCTGCTGTTGAGCTTCGCCATCTTCGCGGCCTGCTCTATCGCCTCCTTAACGCGCTTCTCCTCGTCGCTGTCCACTATGGCCAGGCCGAGGCGCTTGTCCTTGATTCCGCGGATTATCGTTACGGCACCACTCCTCGTCGAGGCCATCGAAATCTCGTTCAGCTCGACGCTAGCGCTGACCTCCCTCGAGCGGTAAACTGCAATCTCAACCTCATCGAAGAGCTTCTCAGCGTAGCGTATGAGGTTCTCCATCGTCACCACCTCACCCGATGAGAATTCCCCCGTCAAACCTCATGTGCGGGCCACCGGAGCTGACGAAGGCGGTCTGTCCCTTTCCGCAGAAGCCAACCTCGAGGCCGAAGTCCTTGCCGACGGCGCTTATCTTCTTGAGGGCCTCTATCGCGACGCCGGTAATCGAGGTGTCCCTTATCGGCTCGGCTATCTCTCCGTTCCTGATGACGTAGCCCTCCTGGATTCCGACTTGGAAGGCGCTGTTGAGCTGGGCCTGCCCGCCGCGGAAGTCGACGACGTAGTAGCCGAACTTGATGTCCTCGATGAGCTCCTCGAAGGAGTGGTCGCCGGGCTCGAAGACCGTGTTGCGCATCCTGATTATCGGCGGGTAGCGGTAGCTCTCGGCCCTCGCGTGGCCATTCGGCTCCATGCCCCACTTGTGGGCGTACTCGCGGTTGAGCATTATCTCCTTCAGGATTCCGTTCTCGATGATGTGAATGTCCTTGACCGGAACGCCCTCGTCGTCGTACTTGTCGTTTCCGAAGCCACCCTCAACGTAGCGCTCGCTCATCGTGACGTACTCCGGTGCAATCTGCTTGCCTATGAGGTCCTTGAAGGGCGAGTTTATCGTGAGGTCTGCCTCCGCGAGGTGGCCCAAAGCCTCGTGGGCGATGATTCCGACGACTATCGGGCCGGCCACAATCGGCCACTCACCGCGCTTCGGGGCTACTCCTTTCAGCTGGCTGTGCATCTTCCTGAGGAGTCTATCCTTCACCTTCTCGTTCGGCTCTATCTCGGTCATGAGCTCCCAGCCGTAGTCAACGGCTCCAATGCTGTCCCTCGCCATCGCGAGCTTTCCGTCGGCCTTACCGGTGACGTATGTTCCCTGGTAGAGGTAGTTGTAGTCCCACTCTATCCTCGTTCCCTCGTTGGTGAGGAGGATTTTCCTTCCACCGCCGTCCTCGTAGCGAATCTGAACGCTCTTTACGGCCTTGTCCTCCTTGAGGAGCTTCTCAAGCTCCCTGAGATGGGAAACCTTCTCCTCGATGTCCACTTCCCTTGGCTTGACGCGCATCTTGCTCTCCACGAAGTCCTCGACCGGCTTTATCTCGGCCAGCTGGATTTTCTCCTTCTTCGTCTGAGCGGCCGCTCTGGCGAGCTTGTAGGCCTCTTCAATCTTCTTCTCAAGGTTCTCAAGCTCGCTCGTCGAGGCAAAGCCCCACGCGCCATCGGCCAGAACCCTTATGGCAACGCCCCTGTGGAGCTTCCCCGTGAAGCTCGTGAAGACGCCATCCTTGAGGCCGAGCGTGGTCTTCCTGAGGTCCTCGTAGCGCAGCTCGATGTACTCAGCCTTCAGGTTTTCTTCAGCCCACTTAAGGGCCCTTTCAAGTGCCTCCATGTCCACCACCGTTGACGTTTGTCCAATCCATTGTGGGATGGACAACTATAAAAGTCTTTTGAGCCTTTCGATGAGGGTCGAAAGGAAAACCTTTTTCAGACCCCTGAGCGAATTTTAGTGGGGTGAGAGGGTGAAGGCCGAAATCAAGAACCTCATAGACAGGGGCACCTACAGGAAACTACCTCTCTTCGAGGGCGAACTCCCTGAAGGTTCATACGCCCAGATAGTCGAGGTCAAGCCGGGACAGGCGGTTAAGAAGCACTACCACCTCCACCAGTACGAGCTGTTCTACATAATGAGCGGTGAAGCCCGGCTGGGCATCGGCGAGACCGAGTACCTCGCGAGGCCGGGTGATATCTTCCTCGTCAAGCCGAAGACCGTTCACTGGGTAATCAACGAGAAGGACGAGCCCTTCAGGCTCTTCGTTGTGAAGCTCAACTACAAAGGCGACGACTCGGTGTGGCTGGAGGAGTGAAGATGGCCGAGAGGGTCATCGGAATCCTCGGCGGAATGGGCCCGCTCGCGACGGCAGAGCTCTTCCGGAGGATAGTTGAGAAAACCCCGGCTAAAAAGGACCAGGAGCACCCGCGAATCATCATCTACAACAACCCGAAAATCCCCGACAGAACAGCCTACATCCTCGGCAGGGGCGAGGACCCGAGGCCCGAGCTCATAAATAGCGCTAGAAAGCTCGAGAGCTGGGGCGCTGATTTTATCATAATGCCCTGCAACACGGCTCACTTCTTCGCCGAGGACATTCAGAAGGCCATACGGATTCCGCTCGTCAGCATGGTCGAAGAAACTGCAGAACGCGTGAAGGAGATGGGCCTCAGGAAGGTGGGCCTTCTCGCAACTGACGGAACGATAAAGGGCCTCGTCTACCACCGCGCGCTCCTTAGGAGGGGAATAGCCATCGCGACGCCGGACAGGACGGGGCAGGAGCTCGTAATGGAGGGGATATACAAGGGAGTCAAAGCCGGAAACGTTGCCTACGGGCGGGAGCTCCTCCTACGGGTCGCGAAGAAGCTCGAAAAGAGAGTGGACGGAATAATAGCCGGCTGTACCGAAGTCAGCGTTGCGCTCAAGCCTGACGACCTGGGCGTTCCCCTGATTGACCCTATGGACGTCATAGCCGAAAAGTCCGTAAGGCTTGCCTTCGGACTTGAGGAGCTCAGAGCTCGATGACCATCCCCGAGTGGAGCTTGTGGAAGCGCCCCCCGTAGGCCTTCAGGAACTCTGCCTCCGCCCTCAGGCCGGTGCAGTGCCCGGTGTAGACCTCCTCAACGCCGAGCCTCTGAAACTCTTCGACGGTTTTCTTTATCCTCTCATCGCTCGCTTCAATCAGGTGAAAGCCCCCGATGACTGCCCTGACGCGCTCCTCCCCCGTCAGCCGTACCGCGTGCTTCACTATGCTCACTATCCCCGCGTGACTGCAACCGCTCACAACAACGAGACCCTCCGGCGTTTTGGCAACGAGGCTCATGTCGTCCCTCAGTTCGTCCCTCACGACCTTTCCGTTCTCGATGGTGTAAACTTCAAGCTCGGCCCTTTCAAAGTCCTCCCTCGCGGTTATTTCGCCGGTTGAGAGGACGTTCTCCGTTATTGGAAGCGGGTCGGCGGTGAGGTAGAGGTCAGCGAGCTCTTCAACTTTCTTCCGTCCAAAGGGAATGCCAACATCGCGGAGGTATGGCCTCGTGATGAAGTGCCTTCTGAAAATCGAGGGGTGCGCTACAACCGGAACGCGCCTTCCGATGGCCTGTAAAATCCCCAAGAGCCCGCCGGTGTGGTCGTAGTGGCAGTGGCTCAGGAAGACGTGGTCTATCGAGTCCGGCCCGATTCTGAGGAGCTTCATGTTGTGGAGCACTGGCTCGGCGCTCTGACCTGCATCGAAGAGAATTCTCTTTCCATCGGCCTCGATGAGGAAGCTGACGCCGTGCTGTGCAAAGAACGGGCTTTCATAGCCCGAGTAGTCCTCGACTAGGACGTAAACCCTCAAGGGAACCACCGGGTATAATGGGCACTGGAGCGTTTATGCCTTTCGGCCGAAACCCCTTAAAACCCTCTCCCCAATTTAGGCCGGTGGGAGGAATGGAGATAGGCGTTGTGGGAAAGCCAAACGTCGGAAAGTCAACTTTCTTCTCAGCGGCGACGCTCGTTGACGTTGATATAGCGAACTACCCCTTCACCACCATCGATGCCAACGTCGGCGTGAGCTATGCCATAGCGGAGCACCCCTGCAAGGAGCTCGGCTGTAAGCCGAACCCCCAGAACTACGAGTACCGCGAGGGGAAGGCCCTGATTCCGATAAAGATGATTGACGTTGCCGGTCTCGTTCCCGGAGCTCATGAGGGGCGCGGTCTGGGCAACAAGTTCCTCGACGACCTGAGGATGGCCTCTGCCTTAATCCACGTCATAGACGCCACCGGAAAGACCGACGCCGAGGGTCAGCCGACGGATTACCACGACCCCGTTGAGGACATCGAGTTCCTTGAGAGGGAGATAGACTACTGGATTTACGGAATCCTCAAGAAGGGCTGGGAGAAGTTTGCGAAGAGGATTAAACTCCAGCACATGAAATTAGAGCAGGCAATAGCCGACCACCTCTCCGGAATTGGTGTAACCGAGGAGGACGTCTGGGAAGCGATTCACAAGGTGGGCCTTCCGGGCGACCCCACCAAGTGGAGCGACGAGGATTTGCTCGCCTTCGTCCGCGAGCTGAGAAAAATCAACAAGCCGATAATAATAGCCGCAAACAAGGCAGATGTCGCCACAGACGAGCAAATCAAGAGGCTCATCGAGGAGGGAAAGAAGAGGGGCTACCTCGTCGTTCCAACTTCGGCGGCCGCGGAGCTGACCCTCAGGAAGGCGGCAAAGGCGGGCTTCATCGAATACATTCCGGGCTCGAGCGACTTCAAAATCGTCAAGAAGATGAACCCCAAGCAGGAGAAGGCCCTTCAGCTGATTAAGGAGAAAGTCCTCGACCGCTTTGGCTCGACCGGCGTTCAGGAGGTCATAAACAGAGCGGTCTTCGAGTTGCTTAACCTCATTCCGGTTTACCCGGTTCAGGACGAGAACAAGCTCACCGACCAGTTCGGCAACGTCCTACCGCACGTCTACCTGCTCCCGAAGGGCTCGACGCCAAGGGATTTAGCGTATAAGGTCCACACCGACCTCGGAAAGACGTTCCTCTACGCGGTAAACGCCAGAACGAAGAGGCGCGTCGGGGAGGACTACGAGCTTCAGTTCAACGACATAATCAAGATAGTCGCGACGGCCAAGTGAGAAACGGGCCCTAGGTCAGCTTTTTTCATCCTTCTTCTCGTTTCTCATAGCTTCTCTTATGAGCTCCTGGTAAAGCCTCGGCTCCACATCGTCTTCGCTCAGGCCGAGGAGCTTTGCAACATCCCAGATTTTCTTCTTCGCTTTCTCAACGTCATCTGAGATGACCTCTATGTCGAGGAAACCGCCGAGGCCTTCAACGTCGTTGAGTTCGAAGGTGACATCGCCCAGGCGGTAGACGAGCCTCCTCTTCCTAACCACAACGTCTTCCTCAAAGCCGAGGCGCTTGAGAATCTCGACGGTTGCCTCGAAGTCCGAGACCTCAACTTCAAACTCATCGAACTCCTCGTTCCTGCCCAAATCCTTGATTTCCTTGTAGGTCAGAAAAGCTTTCCCGAGGTTGTCGAGCTTCCTCACGCGGAGGAGCTTTGGGAGGGGTAGGGAGAAATAAACGTCCTCCTGGAGCTCCTCCCTGACGAAGAGGGCCCCAAGGGACTCGATTTTCCGCCTCGTTTCCTCAAAATCAACCCTGAACTTCACTTCAACCTCCATGTCAGACCCTCACGAGGAAGCCCACGAGGTCCTCGCCCTTGACGAAGTCCTGGAGGGGAATCACTTCCACGCGCTTCAGCGTTGGTAATACCTTTATCGTCTCGTCAATGAACTTGTTGAGCTTGTCCTCGCTCTCCTCGCCGACGAGGGCAACGACGCTGTCCTTACCGCTTCTCGCGACCGCGAGAACGTTGGGGAGAATAGAGAGGGTCTTCATGATGTAGCTGATGTACTTCTCAAGGAAGTCCTCGATGATTGGCGTCTCGGCCTGAATGTAAATCAGCGCAACCGCCTTGGGACGAAGTGAATCACCCAGAATAATCGTGTACCGCTCGATTACACCCCGTTCCAGGAGCTTCTTGATTCTAAAGTGTATCGTTGATTCCGGCCGATTTAACCTCTCCGCTATCTCGGAGATGGTCAGGCGAGCGTCCTCCTTGAGGAGTCTGAGTATAGCCCTATCAAGGTCATCCAACTGTACCATGGGGAATCCCCCAGCGCTGGTAAATATCGTTGTTAATTTCCAGAATATCTAAGATTTTGCCGATTATAAAGTTTATTATATCATCCACAGTTTTCGGCTTTGTGTAAAATCCAGGCGAGGCGGGCATTACAATCGCTCCCGCGCGAGTCACGCGAAGCATGTTCTCGATATGGATGGCGTTGAGAGGAGTTTCCCGTATAAGGAGCACGAGCTTTCGTCTTTCCTTCAGAGCGACGTCCGCAGTTCTGGTTATCAGGTTGTCGGCGTAACCGTTGGCTATCGCCGAGAGGGTCTTCATCGAGCAGGGAGCGATTACCATCGCGTCAAACGGGTAAGAACCCGAGGCGGTTGGGGCGAAGAGATTGTCTTCCGGGTAATCCGGCTTGAGTTCAACGCCGAGCTCGTGGCGGGCAACCTTTATCCCGGTCTCCGTCGCAAGAAGAATGACTTCATGGCCGAGTTCTCGAAGAACCTCAACGAGCCTTATTCCATACACTGCCCCACTCGCACCGGTTATTGCAACCACTACCCTCATGACATCACCGCTATCGCTTCCCCGCTATCTTTTTATACCTTTTTGGCCGAAAAACATCGAAGTGCCATGAAGATACATCCCGTTCTCATTGAGAGCGCCCTTGAGATAGCCAAGAGACTCGGTGCCAAAGCCCTCGTGATAATGGAGGAAGTAGAAGAAGAGAAGATACCCGACACAGACCTGCCCGTTGTCCTCGTCGGTTCGTCTTTTGACGTTGAGGATGAGAAGGTCAAGAAGGTATCCATCCCCCAGAACCTCGACCTCAACAACGTGCTCAACCTTCTCTCTGCGTTTCTCATGGAGCACAACATCGTCAGCGAGGGTGATTCCTTCGTCTACGTCACCGAGGACGCGATAGGCATCAAGACCGTCAAGAAGGGAATCTCGGCGATGAAGAGCTTCTTCGCCCAGAACCAGAGCGTCCTTCAGAGAATGCTTGAGATTGCCATAGAGCTCAGCATAGAGGGCAGGGAAGGAACGCCGGTCGGAACGATATTCGTCATCGGCGACACGAGGAGGGTTCTAAAGCACTCGCACCAGCTGATTCCAAACCCCTTCAAGGGACACCGGATAAACGTTCTTGACAGGGACAGCAAGGAGATAATAAAGGAGTTCGCCCAGCTCGACGGTGCGTTCGTCATAAGGGAGGATGGGCGGATAGTGTCAGCAGGGAGATACCTCGAGGTCGAGCCAAAGGTCATCGATTTAATGCTTCCACCGGGCCTGGGGAGCAGGCACATCGCGGCCGCTGGAATAACCAAGCTGACGAAGGCGATGGCCATTAGCCTCTCGGAGAGCGGGACGATAAGGATTTTTAAGAACGGGCTCATGCTCCTCGAGTACAACCCGAGGCTGAGGTACTGAAGGCAAAAAAGAAAGGGTCAGACGTTGAAAATCCTTATTGTGTTCGTTCCCGCGGTCCTCCCTATCGGCGTTCCCTTGGTCAGCAGAACGGTGTCGCCCTCGCTCACGAGCCCGAGGCCCGTTATGAGGCGGATTATCTCCCTTTCGCTCGTTTCTTCCACCTTGAACGGGTAGACTCCGTAGGAGAACATCAGCGTGTTGGCGACCCACTCGTTGGTGACGAAGGCCAGAATCCACTGCTTCGGCTTGAACCTCGCTATGAGCCTCGCGGTCTGGCCGGTTCTGGTGGGCGTCAGTATGTACTTGATGTCAATCGAGTTGAGGGCCTCTATGATGCTCCTCGCTATCGCGTCCTTTATCGTTCCCTTCGTCGGTCCGCGTCCCTTCCACTCGTTCATCTTCCACTCGACCGTTCTGCTCGTCCAGAGGCTGTCGCGGTAGGCCTCGGTGGTCTTGGCAATCCTCGCCATCATCTTGACGGCTTCAACCGGGTATTTTCCAACCGCAGTTTCCTCGGAGAGCATAACGGCGTCGGTTCCGTCGAGGATTGCGTTGGCAACGTCGGTGACCTCTGCTCTGGTAGGAAGCTTCTCGTGCGTCATGCTTTCGAGCATCTGGGTGGCCGTCACAACGGGCTTGCCGGCGCAGTTGGCCTTCTTAATTAGCTTCTTCTGGAGTATCGGGAGCTTTTCAATGGGCATCTCGACTCCAAGGTCGCCCCTTGCTATCATCACGCCGTCGGAGGCGTTGAGAATTTCGTCGAAGTTCCTGACCGCGTCGGGGCGCTCTATCTTCGCGATGAGGAACAGCTTTCCGTGGTGGGAGTCAACGAAGCGCCTGACCTTGAGGACGTCGTAGGCCGAGCCCACGAAGCTTATTCCTACGGCATCGATGCCGACCTCAAGGGAGAACTCCACGAACTCCAAGTCCTTCTCGGTCACGGCATCTATCGCCAGCCTCGCCTTCGGGACGTTTATGCCCTTGTGGGAGAACAGCGTACCTCCAACGAGAACCTTACAGATAACGTCCTGACCCCGGACTTCCTCAACGCGGAGCGCTATGAAGCCGTCGCTGAGGTAAATCACGTCGCCCTTGGAGACCATCCTCGGGAAGTCCTTGAACTCGACGGGGATTACCGCTTCGTTCCCAACGACGTCCCTCGTGGTCAGCGTTATCGTCTGCCAGCGCCTCAGGTTGACGGAACCACCTTCTATCTCCCCAACGCGAATCTTGACGCCGGGGAGGTCGCCGAGTATCGCGACGGGCCTGTCGAGCTTCTCTGAAATCTTCCTGACGAGCTTTACCGCCCTCTCATGCTGTTTGAGGTCGCCGTGGGCGAAGTTGAGCCTCGCGACGCTCATGCCAGCGCGGACCATCGCAGAAACCGTTTTCTCCTTGAGCGAAGCCGGGCCGAGAGTTGCTATAATCTTCGTCTTCTGCCCCGGAAGTCTCATGCTACCACCTAAGAAGGGACTACGCGCTCCCGCTAAAAAACGTTTCCCGCGGAAGCTTTATTAATTAGGGCGCCCTAAAAGCCCCGGTGGTTTCATGGGGTTCCTTGAGGTTGAGGTTTACGACGAAGGGGGCCGGAAGGTCAGGCTCGGGGACATCGTAAAGGGCAGGTGGACGGTTCTCTACGTTTACCCAAAGGACAACACGCCGGGCTGTACGACCGAGGCAAAGGAGTTCACCGAGTTGCTTCCTGAATTCGAGAAGCTCGGCTTTCAGGTGATTGGGGTCTCCAAGGACTCGGTGGAGAGCCACCGCAGGTTTAAGGAGAAGCACGGGCTAAAGGTAAAGCTCCTGAGCGACCCGGAGGTTCGGCTCATCAAGGCCCTCGGCGCGTGGGGCAAGAAGAAGCGCTACGGAAAGGAGTACGAGGGCGTCATAAGGAGCACGTTCATCATAAACCCCGAGGGCGAAATCGTGTGGGAAAAGCGCAACGTCCGGGCAAAGGGACACGCAGGAAGGGTTCTCAAGGTTGTCAGGGAACTCAAAGGGTGAAGCTCCCCAAGCTCTCGTTCAGTTTTTCCATGCAGGAATCACAGAAGACCGCCGGCCGGGAGTCCCACTCCTCCATCGTTGCCGGAGGATTCATGACGCAGGGGTTGGAGCAGTGTTCAAGGCCGAAGGCGTGACCGACCTCGTGAAGGATGCCCTTGAGGAGGCGCCCCTTGAAGGTCTCGAGCTCGCGCGAGAGAATTCTCCTTGCGAGACGCTTAACTTCCTCCTCCACGTGGGGGTTCTCAAGGGTTCTCAGAGTCATTCTCAGAACGTCCGACTCGAAGGGCCTCATGGAGAGCACCATTATCCTCCTGCCGAGTCTCTCTGCCTGGAATCCCAAGAAGCTCTCGTAGAAGTCGAAGTAGCGGTTCCTCGACGCGAGCGGGAAGCTTATCAGGCCGAGGATTTTGTTCATGGCGATTTCATCATCCTTCTCAAGTTCAACCTTGAGGCGGTAGTCGAGGAAATCAACGAGGACTTCGAGCGGGTAAAGCCTTACCGTGCCCTCTGGGGTTTTGACGTTTATCAGGTAGCCCGGCTCGAGGGTCAGGCTGTCGAGGTAGATGAACCTCACCCGCAGGCCCCAGTCCGCGAAGAGCCTGTTGGCCTCGTCAACGACCTCGAACATCGCGTCCTTCAGGGTGTTTTCAAGGAAGTTGGTGACGTAGGTGAAGCCTATGAACTCCATATTCTACCCTCGCTCAGACCTAGGGAGGGTTGGATTTATAAGCGTTCTTTAGAGCGTTGAACCACGACGCTTTTAAGGCACCACTCCGAGTGAATACGGGCGATGGCGTCCGCCCGGGGCTTCGAGCCCGAACCGCCCGAAAGGGGCTGATGACGCCTGTTCTCCACGGGAGGTGAGAGAATGGGCTCGAAGCTTTACGAAATCGGACGTTACGTTGACGTTGATGCCGTCCTGCGATACGTCACGGACAGGCGACACGAAGATGGAGGTTACTGCTTCGTTAGCGTTCTCGACGATACCAACGTGAACGATACCTACTACGCGATTAAAATCTACAACCTCCTCGGCATTGAGTTCCCCGAGCCTGAGAAAACCATTGAGTTCCTGAGCAACGCCATCCAGCCCCAGACTGCAGTCGTGGCAATAGCGATGGCGCTCGAAGGCCTCGCCCTGCTCGGGGCCAAGGACGTCGCAAGGGAGAAGAGCGACATCGTTTTCACTAAGTACAACCCCGCGGAAGGCAAGTTCGCGGTCGGACTCGGAGGAAGCGAGGAGTTCGGAACGGCGACACCGCTCGAAGCCACCTACTGGGTCACCAAAGCCTTCAACCAGATTGGCTTAAAGTTCGATTCCACAGAAAAGGACGCGATTAGGGCCTTCGTGATGAAGTTCCGCAACGGAAACGGCTACGGCGTCAAGCAACCAACCACGACCATGACCTACCAGGCCCTCTTCACGCTCTACACCCTCGGCTACCGCCCGCCCAAGAGCCCCCACTTCAGGAACTGTGAGCTCTGCGGTGACTGGGGTGGGTTCACCGAGGTGCCTTACAGCCTTCCACCGTACCTTGAGCCGACGTTCTACGCAACGAGAGGCCTTGAGCTTCAGAACGAGACCCCCACCTGTCCGAGGAGGCACGTCTGGTTCATCCGCCAGCTCCAGAACCCCAACGGCGGCTTCAGGAGGAGCCTTGAACTGGGAATATCCAACTTCCAGAACACCTACCGCGCGCTGGCGGTCGTTGACTCGATGATGCGTTACCTTTAGTGGAGCCTATGGACGTTATAGAGGCCGAACTCCGAAGGGCAATGGAAGAACCGGGCTGTCCGGTCTGCAGGTTAGTCGAGAAGTTCGAGGATGAAGAGATTGAGACCATACTCTACGAGCACCCCAATGACCCGGCCGTCAGGAGGGCCTTTCGAAGGAGCGGGGGCCTCTGCAGGAGGCACGCCTGGAAGGTCCTCCGGCTGGCCCTCTCCAATCCCCTTCTTGGCCCCCACGGGGTTTCCGTCATTTACGAGGACGTTCTTGAGAGCTACCTGCGCGGGGAGAATGAAACCGAGGAGTGTCTCCTCTGCAGGCTCACGGCAGAGAAGGAGCGAATCCTAATCGAATCCCTCGCCGACAGGCTTCCAAATCTCATCGAGGCTTACGAGAACTCGCCCGCAATCCTCTGCAGGAGACATTACGGGGAAGTTCTAAGGGAGATTACCGACGAAAGCCTGAGGAGAAGGTTCTCAGAGGTTCAGAAGAGAAAGCTCGAAGGGCTGAGGAAGAGGCTTGAAGGACTCATAAAGAGCTTTGACTACCGGGCCGGAAGAAAACCCACGGAGGCAGAGAGGAAGGCGATACTTGAAGCAGTGGAATTCCTTGCAGGTAGGGAAGTCGGCCCAGAACGCGGGCGGAGGGAGAGGAGGGAGAAACGTTGGCCGTTGAGATTGAGGTGAGTGGTGAAGAACTTGATAGAATCAGGCGAAACCGGAAGGAGATTGAAGAGAGGCTGAGGGATGTAGAAGGCCTTGAAAGAACACTGAAGGCCCTAAAGCTCAGGCTCCTCCTCGAGAGGAGGGAAAGACTGCTCAGGAAGCTTGAAGAGATGGAAACCAACTACAGGGAACTCGTTGAGTTCGAGAAGAAGGCGAAAGAGGACCGGAGTTACATGCTTGAGCTGAGAAGCGAGCTGAGCAGGGAAAACGCGGAGCTCAGAAAGCGCCTGGGGGATATGCGATGAAGGTCACGGTATGGGCCAAGGGCAGGTGGAGGAAGGTTCATTTCAACGTCCCCGACGAGCTTTGGAAGAGAATCGAGGAGACCTGCAGGAGGAACGGTTTCCGAGCGGAGGAGGCCCTTAGGATAATACTCCTTGACGGCTACCTTGATGAGGAAGTTGACGAGGAAGAACTTGCGAGACTGGAGGAGGAGATAAAGGGGCTCGAAGAGAGGCTTTACGAACTTGAGGGGCACTGGTCTCCCCTGAAGTTCAGGACGTACTACTCCGCCCTGGACAACCAGAACCTTGCCATAACCCTTTCAGGGCTGATAGCCGAGAACAGGCGCCTCAGGAAGATGCTGGGCCTTGAGGAGCGGGACTTCTCGAAGGTGGAGGAGCTGATACACTACTACCTCTCCTATGCCTTTGGGAACAAGAATGGCCCTGGACGAAAACCAAAAGATTTTAAAGGTTCCTAATCGCCTGGGGATGAACGTTTTTCTCGCTGAAGAAGACATTTAACAGGCAAAGGGCAGGGGTGATGGAATGAACGCGAGATTGATGGGGCTGATAGCACTCGGCGGCGCCTTGGGAGCTCTCGCAAGGTTCTACCTCTCAGGACTGCTCCCCACTTACCGGGATTTCCCAGTTGGAACGCTCCTCGTGAACAGCGTGGCCAGCTTTATTCTCGGCTACCTCTACGGCCTGCTCTTCTGGGGCGTTGACGTTACGCCGGAGTGGAGGCTCTTCCTTGGAACGGGCTTCTGCGGTGCTCTGAGCACGTTCTCAACCTTCTCTTATGAGACGTTTTCGCTCCTCCGCGAGAGGGAGTACCTCATAGCGGGCCTCAACGTGCTGGCAAACGTTTTTGTAACCATAAGCCTAGTGTTTCTTGGGTTTATAATGGCGAGGAGGTGAGGGTATGGTTGAAGTCGAACACTGGAACACGCTCAGGCTTAGAATCTACATCGGCGAGAACGACCGCTGGAACGGAAAGCCACTGTATAAGGCGATAGTTGAGAAGCTCCGCGAGATGGACATAGCCGGTGCAACCGTTTACCGGGGAATCTACGGCTTTGGAAAGAAGAGCAGGATTCACTCAAGTGATATCATGAGGCTTTCAACGGATTTGCCAATCGTGATTGAGGTAGTTGACAGGGGCTTCAAGATAGAGAAAGCGATATGCGAAATCAAGCCCATGATTAAGGACGGGATGATAACCGTTGAACCAACGCTCGTCGTGTGGGTTGGAACCGAGGAAGAGGTCAAAAAATTTGAGGAAGATGCCGTCCGTGAGGAATAGTCAGGCCGACATCCAATAACTTAATAAGGGCTCAAAACGACTCACCCACAAACTAAAGTTACACTTACCCCTGCGAGGGGATTAACTATGATGTCGCTGGAGTTCGAGGTCCCCGTGAAGAGGCTCAACAACGTTATGGGCGTCATACTTAGGGAGGACTCCAAGCTCCAGTGGGTCTACTACCGCGAGGATACGCAGAGCGTCGTCGTCCGGACGACGGTATCAAAGAACGCCCTTCAGACGTTCCTGCTGAGGTTAGCCTCCGCTGTGGATGTGCCAGTGGAAGTCACAATAGTGGATGAGCGAGAAACGGGCAGGGCAATCCATGAGGCATTTCTCCTCAGGGTGGACGTTTCAGAGGGCTCTTATCCCGTGGTCATACTGCTCCTCTACAACGTCAGCAAGTTTTACCCGGATACGATAATAGTCGGCACCTCCTCCGACGCCCCTCAGGAACTCGTTGACACCGTGCTTAAATTGACAATCGGTAAGGTCAACCTCCTTGAAACCGAGAAGGTTAGGAGCTCAATCGTTGATGGTGGGCTCTTCATCCAGCTCAGGGCAAACGTTCCCAGCACCTCCGACAAAGAGATAGTCCTTGTCTGAGCCATTGGTTAAGTCAGAAGCTTCTTAACCCCTCTCTCCAACTATTCTCGGTGGTCTCGATGCTTCACCACGTCAAGCTGATTTACGCCACGAAGAGCCGGAAGCTCGTCGGCAAGAAAATCGTTCTCGCGATTCCCGGGAGCATAGCCGCTGTCGAGTGCGTCAAGCTGGCAAGGGAGCTCATAAGGCACGGCGCCGAGGTTCACGCGGTGATGAGCGAGAACGCTCAAAAAATAATCCACCCCTACGCGATGGAGTTCGCCACCGGGAACCCTGTCGTGACCGAGATTACGGGATTCATAGAGCACGTCGAGCTGGCCGGAGACCACGAGAACAAGGCCGACCTGATTCTCGTCTGTCCGGCAACTGCGAACACCATAGGCAAGATAGCCTGCGGCATAGACGACACACCCGTCACGACCGTTGTTACCACAGCCTTTGCCCACACACCGATTATGATAGCCCCCGCAATGCACTCCAGCATGTACGAGCATCCGATAGTCGTTGAGAACATCGAGAAGCTCAAAAAGCTGGGCGTCGAGTTTATCGGCCCCCGCTTCGAGGAGGGCAAAGCGAAGGTAGCTTCGATAGACGAGATAGTCTACCGCGTCATCAGGAAGCTCCACCCCAAGAGCCTCGCGGGGAAGCGCGTTTTAGTTACGGCAGGCGCGACGAGGGAGTACATAGACCCGATTCGCTACATCACCAACGCGAGCAGCGGCAGAATGGGAGTTGCCATAGCCGAAGAGGCGGACTTCAGGGGGGCGGAGGTTACGCTCATCAGGACGAAGGGAAGCGTCCCGAGCTTCGTCGAGAACCAGATTGAGGTGGAAACCGTTGAGGAGATGATGGAGGCGATAGAAAACGAGCTGAAGGCGAAGAAATACGACGTTGTCGTCTTGGCCGCCGCCGTAAGCGATTTCCGCGTCAAGAACAGGGCGAGCGAAAAAATCAAGAGCGGTAGGAGTTTAACCCTCGAACTCGAGCCGACGCCGAAGGTAATAGACCGCGTTAAGGAACTCCAACCGGAGGTTTTCCTCGTGGGCTTCAAGGCCGAGACGAGCGAGGATAAGCTCATCGAGGAGGCCAGGAAGCAGATTGAGCGCGCGGGAAGTGATTTAGTCGTTGCCAACACCCTCAAAGCGTTCGGAAGCGAGGAGAATGAGGTATTTCTCGTCACCCGCGATGGTGTTAAGAAGCTCCCGAGAATGGACAAGCGCGAGCTTGCTGAGCGGCTCTGGGACGAGGTTGAGCGCCTTATCTAACCCGAACCTTTTTAAGTCCTTTTTCCCACCTTTCTTGATAAAACTTCGTATGGAGGTTGTTGGTATGGTGAACCTAAACCAGGCGCTCCCCTACGTTGGGGTGACGCCGTTTCAGCTGATTTCTGCCCTCGCAATTCTCATCGTGGGTTACGTCATTGCGAGAGCCGTCGTTGGGGCCTTCAAACGGGCCCTCAGAAAGACCAAGCTCCCGCCGCTGGTCGTCGAGTTCCTCGGCAGGTTTCTGGCCATTGGCCTCTACCTGATAGTCCTCATCGTGGCCCTTGGGGCCGTTGGAATCTCGGTGTCGCCGGTAATCCTCGGCCTGTCGGCGGTGGTAGGCCTAATCCTCGGCTTCGGCCTGCAGGACACGCTTACGAACCTCGCGGCCGGCGTCTGGCTCGCCGCGCTGAGGCCCGTTGATATAGGAGAGGTAGTGGAAGTCGCGGGCAAAACGGGCAAAGTAAACAACATCGGCCTGATGGGAACCGAACTCCTAATGCCGGACAACAAGCTGATAACGATTCCCAACAAGCTCGTCTGGGGAAGTGTCATAACCAACTACACACGGATGCCCACGAGGAGGGTGGACGTTGACATAGGCGTCGCCTACGGAACCGACCTTGACAGGGCTATAAAGCTCGCGATGGACCTCATGAGGGGCCACCCGAAGGTTCTCAATGAGCCGGAACCGAGCGTCGTCATAACGGCCCTCGCGGACTCCTCTATAAACCTCCAGCTCAGGGCATGGGCGAAGACCGAGGACTACTGGGCCGTCAAGGGCGACCTCACGAGGGGAATCTACGAGCTCTACACCCGGGAGGGCATAGAGATTCCGTTCCCGCAGCTCGACGTCCACCTGAAGAACGAATGATTTTCGGGTTCTCACCCGTTTTCCACGTTTTTGTAAACTTTTTCTTTCACTAACCTTTCGTTTTTAACCAAAAGGTTGATAGCGGGGCCGACCTACTACACCCGGTGATTGCCATGAGGAGGATAGGCCTCGTCGGCGGAACGAGCCCGGAATCAACGCTCTACTACTACAAGAAATACCTTGAGATAAGCCGCGAAAAGTTCGAACCCTATGTTTACCCGGAGCTGATAATCTACTCGATAAACTTCAAGGAGTTCATCCACAACCCGAACGGCTGGGAGGGGAGAAAGGAGATACTCATAAAAGCGGCGAAGGCCCTTGAGCGGGCCGGGGCGGAGATAATAGCCCTGACGGCAAACACTCCCCACATAGTCTTTCCCGACGTCCAGAAAGCGGTAAACGTCCCAATGGTCAGCATAATAGACGCCCTCATCGAGGAGATGAGGAAGAGGGGAGTTAAGAAGGTTCTCCTCCTCGGAACGAAGACAACCATGACCGCGGACTTCTACAAGAACGCCCTCCGCGAGGCGGGCTTTGACGTGGTCACTCCGAGCGAGGACGAGATGAACGAGCTCGACAGGATTATCAAGGAGGAGCTCATGTTCGAGAACTTCGCCAGCAGGGACTGGGTGGTCGAGCTAATCAACCGCTACATAGAAATGGAAGGAATTGAGGGCGTAATCCTCGGCTGCACCGAGCTTCCCCTCATAATAAAGCCTGGCGACGTTAAGGCGGAAGTCTTTGACACCGTTGAAATCCATATGCGGAAGCTGATAGATGTAGCGAGCGGGTGATTTCATTCTTTTTTCCACACTGCGAACCCCTCAACTACCAGAACGTCCAGTCCGGCCTTTCTAAATGTCCTCAACGCGTCCTCCGGTGAGCAGACTATCGGTTCGCCGTGCATGTTGAAGCTCGTGTTCAGAACGGCCCCGATGCCGGTTCTCCTCTCGAAGGCCTTAATGACTTCGTAGTAGCTCGGGTTCACCTCTTTCCTCACTGCTTGAGGCCTCGTCGTGCCGTCCACGTGAACGACCGCCGGAGCGAGCTTTTGGAACTCTTCGCTCGCGGTGTAGCTCATCGTCATGAACTCGTTCGGCCTGCCTTCAAGGTCTTCAAGGTATTCCCCGGCCTTCTCCCAGAGGAGGGAGGGCGCGAAGGGCTGGAAGACGTCCCTTTTGAGCGCTAAGTTGAGCCTCCCCTTAACATTCTCGTCGGAGGGGTTGGCCAGAATCGAGCGGTTGCCAAGGGCCCTCGGTCCGAACTCCATCGCCCCCTGGAAGAAGCCGACGAGCTTCCCCTCGCTAAGAATATCGGCAACGAACTTTTCGTTGACTTCCTCAAACTCGAGCCCCTCTTTTCTCAGGAACTCCTCAACGTAAGCCCTCCCGTAGGACGGGCCGAGGTAGACGTGCTCGAGCTTGAAGGGCTTCCATCTTCCGTCGAGCCTCTCGAGCTGGGCCTTTACAAAGATTGCCGCACCAAAGGCCAGCCCCCCGTCGTCCATCGCGGGGAAGACCCAGAGATTGTCGTCCCCGAAGATTTTTCTCAAAACCGCGTTGGCCTTGACGTTCTGAGCCACACCACCGGCGTAGGCCAAGGGAAGGCCCTTCGAACTCAGCTTAACGCCGAGCTCCTCGAGGAGCTTTTCAAGGTGTCTCTGAGCGCTCGCCGCTATCTCGATGGCCTTCCTCTGGAGCTCGCCGTCGAGCTTTCCGCGCTTCATCTGGTTGGCAATTTCTTTCGCCTTTGAGAGGGGGTAACCAAAGAACTCGGCCAGCTTCTTGGTCGCCTCGACGCCGATGACCTTGAGGTGGTTGTCAAAGGTCAGCCCGCTGAGCTCGATTATCGCGCTCAAATCGTAGGTCGGCCGTCCGTATGAGGCGAGGCTCATCACCTTTCCCTCGTGGCGCATTGGCTTAAATCCTAAAAGCTCCGTAACCGAGGCGTAGAAGTCGCCGAGGGAGTCAATGTAGGTGCTCTGCGCCATCCTAATCATCTCGCCGTCCCTCGCCACGTAAATCGAGGAACTCAGGCCGTCTCCCGCCGCATCTATGCTAACAGCTAAAGCCTCGCGCCAGCCCGAGGTGTAGTAGGCGCTCGCCGAGTGCGCTAAGTGGTGCTCGACGAAGAGGACCTTCCTCTTGAACTCCGGGCCGAAGATGGCCTTCAACCTTCTTTCAAGCTCGATGAGGCGCTTCTGCTTTCTGAAAATCCCGGCGACGGCTATCACCTCAACGTCCTCCGGGTCAGCGTTTGCCATCTCGAGAACGGCCTTGATGCTCAGCTCGGGGAAGCCCCTGTACTTCTTGACCCGGTTCAAGCGCTCCTCATTCACCGCGAAAATCCTCTCGCCGTCTATCAGAACGGCCCCGGCGTCGTGGCCGTCGTGGACTCCAAGAATCATTTTAGCACCTCCATATCCTCAAGGTCCCATACAAAGCCGAGTTCCCTCAACTTCCCTTTGGATTCCACTTTCCTGGCGATTATCCCGAAGTGGAACTCCCATCCGTCCAGGCCCATAAGCTTTGACTTCCTATCGAGCCCATCAAAGACCTTTCTGGCGTCCCTCTCACTCAGGTCTCTCCATTTAACCTCTATCAGGAGGACCTTCTTCTCAACCTCATCCATCGCAACGAGGTCAATCTCCTCGCCCTTCCGCCACCACCTGCCAACCCTCGTCGGCTTCAGCGGAAGTTTGTCCTTAATTTTCAGCAGAAACTGTCTGGCAACGTCTTCAAAAATCCTCCCGACGTGTTCGTCCAAATCCTTCATAACGAGCCTCGTGAGCATGCCGCCGTTTCCGGTCTCGATTAAATCGGCGTTGGGGTGAACGTACCTGAACCAGAACGAAAAGTAGGGGTCGTCGATGTAGTACCGTCCCTTTCTGCTCTTTTTGCTCTCCGTTACCGGAATTTCCCGCCTCACTATTCCGAGGTTCATAAGAACCGACAGGTACTTCCCGACGGTTCCCCTCTCGAGGCCGGTCTCGTTCATTATCTCGCCAAGGGTCGTTCTTCCCCGCGCAATCGCTTCAAGAACGGCAAAGTAGAGCCTTGGCCTCTCAAGCTCCTCCCTCAGGACGAACTCAGCATCTCCGTAGAGGAGACTGTCCTGTCTGAAGTAGTTCTCGGTGAGGTTCTCCTCAACGCTGAGCCCGTCGTCGAACTCAAGAAGGTACGCGGGGGTCCCGCCGAGAATGGAATAAACTCTCACAAAGTCCTCCATCGAAAAACGGGGGAGGAAGTCCCTCGCGCTGAAGAAGTCGAGGGGTTTTACCCTCAGCTGGCCGGTTCTCCTGCCGTAAAGCGGGCTCTTGTATCCTAAAAGGCCTTCCATCATCGAAACGCTTGAGCCGCTTATTATAAGGTAAAGCTTTCCCTCCGAGAACTTGGTATCCCAGTAGTCCTGAAGAACAGATGGAAGGCTTTTGTTCGAAAGGACGAGGTATGGGAACTCGTCTATTGCCACGATTAGCCTTTCTTTCCTGCTTTTTTGATGGAGGTACTCAAATAGGGCATCCCAGTTGCGGAAGGGATTTTTGAGAAGGACGTCGTCCCTGAAGTAAGAGGCAATCCTCTCCGAGAACCGCCTGAGGTTCTCAAGCTCGCTCGTTTCCCTCGCAAGGAGGTATATCCCCCCGTGTCTCCTTAAAAACTCAGTTATTAAGGCGGTCTTCCCGACCCTTCTCCTTCCGTAGATTACCACGAACTCCGTACTCCCGCTCTCAAGCCTCTTCTCAAGGAGCCCGATTTCCCGCTCCCTGTCTATGAACCTGTGAGACAATTTACCCACCAGTAATTTACTTTGCAGTAAATTGTTTAAAAGGATAGCGGAGGGAAAAAGAATCAGTAGGTCCTCGCAAACCTCGCCACGAACTTCGCCTCCCTGCCGCAGACCGGGCACTTCTTGCCTTCGATGCCCTCTCTGGCCTTCTCCTCCGGGTAGGGCGTTCCGAGCATCTTCGCGTCAAGCTCCTCTTCCATTTTAAGCCCGCACTCCTCGTCACCGCACCAGGGAATCTCGACTATGCCACGTCTGTCCTCGAAGACGGCCTTGGCTTCCTCAATCGTGTCAACGCGCTTGATGTGGCTCTCAAGGAACTCCTTGGCGCGGTTGTAGAGGTTTTCGTGAATCGCGTCGAGGGTCTTCTTCACCTCCTCGACGATGGCATCGCGCTCGACGGTTACCTTCTCGAAGGTGTCGCGCCTCGCGAGGACGGCTTTCCTTCCTTCGACGTCCCTCGGGCCGACCTCTATGCGGAGGGGAACGCCCTTCAGCTCCCAGTCGTAGTACTTCCTGCCCGGCCTTATGTCGCGCTCGTCCACATGCACCCTGAAGCCGGCCTTCCTCAGCTCCTCGGCTATCTCCCTCGCGTAGGCGAAGACGTCAACGTTTGCGTCTTTCTTCGGAATGGGCACGATAACGACCTGAATCGGCGCTATCGTCGGCGGGAGAACCATTCCGCTGTCGTCGCCGTGAACCGCTATTACCGCCGCTAAAAGGCGCTCGCTCATTCCAAAGGTCGTCTGGTGAACGAACTCGTGGTCGCCCGTCTCGGTCTCGTACTGGATGTTGTAGGCCTTGGCGAAGTTCTGCTTGTAGTTGTGCATCGTGCCTATCTGGAGCGTCCTCCCGTCGGGCATCATTATCTCGGCGCCGAGCGAGTAAAAGGCGCCGGGGAACTTGTCCCAATCGGGTCTCTTTGAGATTATGTAGGGCAAAGCTAAGAACTTCGCGAGGCGGTCGAATATCTCAAGGTCCTCCTTTATCTGCCTCTCGGCATCTTCGAAGTCGGCATGAGCCGTGTGGGCCTCGAAGAACCTGCTGATTTCCCTAACGCGAATGAGGGGCCTCGTGTGCTTGGTTTCGTAGCGGTAGACGTTGACTATCTGGTAGACCTTGAAGGGTAAATCCGCGTGGGAGCGAATCCAGAGGGAGAACATGGAATACATGGCAGTTTCGCTCGTGGGCCTCAGAATGAGCCTGACGTCGAGGGGGTCGAGACCTGCATGCGTTACCCAGTAAACCTCGTCCTCAAAGCCCTTTATGTGTTCGGCCTCCTTCTGGAACTCGGTTTCAGGGATGAGCGCCGGAAACAGAACTTCCTCGTGACCGGTCCTGTCCATCTCGGCCCTTATGAAGGCCTCGATGTTGCGCATGATTTTCAGCCCGTACGGAAGCCAGACGTTCATTCCCTTGACCGGGTAGCGCTTGTCGATAATTCCAGCCGTTTCGAGGAGTTCGTTGTACCACTCGCTGAACTCGTTGCTCCACTTCTCACGCTTTACCTTCCCCATCTGCACCACCTAAAGGGAGAACTGGAAGGAGTTTTTAAGCTTTCTCAGGTGAGATTCGCCACTTCGTCGGGAGAAACCTTATTAGGTTCGTTTCGATAGGGGTCTTAAGGTGGTAGCATGAGACCGAAGGTGGCCGTCCTCTTCAAGATGAAGAGCAAACCCCTTGAGGAACTCAAGAAATGGGCGGACGTTGACGTTATCCTCTATCCGAGCGTTGAGGAGCTTAAAGAGGTCATCGGGAAGTACGACGGGCTGATAGTTTCCCCTCTCAATCCGGTTTCAGGTGAAGTCCTTGAGAAAGCTGAAAGGCTGAAGGTTATAAGCTGTCATTCAGCAGGCTACGACCACGTTGACATCGAGACCGCAACCAAGAAGGGAATCTACGTCACCAAAGTGGCAGGCGTTCTCAGCGAGGCGGTGGCGGAGTTCGCCGTCGGCTTAACGGTAGCTCTTCTGAGAAAAATCGCCTACGCCGACAGGTTCATTCGCTCTGGAAAGTGGGACTCCCACAGGACGGTCTGGAGCGGTTTCAAGGGCATCGAGACGGTTTACGGCAAAAAGGTTGGAATCCTCGGCATGGGGGCGATAGGAAAGGCAATAGCGCGGAGAATGAAGGCGATGGGGACGGAGATACTCTACTGGTCTCGCTCGCGGAAGCCCGATATCGAGGAGGAAGTTGGCGCGAGGTACCTTCCCCTCGACGACGTGCTGAGGGAGAGCGACATCGTAATCCTCGCCCTCCCGGCGACGAGGGAAACCTATCACATCATCAACGAAGAGCGATTGAAGCTCCTTGAGGGCAAATATTTAGTCAACATCGGACGCGGAACCCTTGTCGATGAAGAGGCCCTCGTTAAAGCCCTCAAAGAGGATAAACTGAAGGGCTACGCGAGCGACGTCTTCGAGAACGAGCCGGTTCAGGAGCACGAGCTTTTCGACTACGAGTGGGAGACTGTTTTAACGCCCCACTACGCCGGCCTCTCAAAGGAGGCTATGGAGGACATGGGCTTTCAGGCGGTTAGAAACCTCTTAGCAGTTCTGCGCGGTGAGGTTCCGGAGACGCTTGTGAACCGCGAAGTCCTTAAGGTTCGTCCGCCCGAGGAGGTAAAGATGCTCTGAGGTGGTTTGAATGGAGTGGAGGGAAAGGCTGAAGGGCCTTCTCGAACCTTACGGCGAAGTTATTGAGACCGGGAAGAGGTTAATCTTCGAGTTCGGCGATGACGAGGGGGACTTCTCTGACAGGCTTTCCTTCGTCATCGAGGAGCCCGAGGAGTGGCCATTAGTGGAAGTTGCGGTAAAAGCGATAGCCGATTTAACCGACCACGACGTCCCGGGGAGAAACGTCTTTGCCTTCGGCTTCGGGCCGGACTTTGAGGGAACGCTCATCAGGCTCCGCCTCTTCGACGGAAGACCTGGAGAGGGGCCGGTAATCGGGGACGTTCCCGAAAAGGTCGTGAAGATAGCGGAGCGCAACGGACTCAGGTATCAGCGGGGAGAGGGGGAAGGGCTTGGCCTTCCGAAGGACTTCACGGAGGAGGACTTTGAGGCCCTGGTAAAGCTCGTGGAGGCCGTTGCCTTCGAGTGGTAAACCTTTAAATACCGTCGGCTTAACATGGGAATGGTGGGAAAAGTGGGAGTAACGAAGATAGACTCCAAAGGCAGGGTCGTAATCCCAAAGGACGTTCGGAGAAAGCTTAACATCAAGCCCGGTGAAGAGTTCCTCGTTACGGAGATAGACGGCGATACGATAGTCTTGAGGCGCTTCAACGTCAAGAAAATGCTCGAAAAACTCGTCAGGAACTCAAGAGAAGTGAATTTAGAGGAGCTTGAGGCTGAAACCAGGGAAGAGGGGAACAGAGTTGCGAAGGAGCTCTACAGACTGT
The DNA here is from genome assembly GCF_000585495.1 of Thermococcus nautili. Taxonomy (NCBI): domain Archaea; kingdom Methanobacteriati; phylum Methanobacteriota; class Thermococci; order Thermococcales; family Thermococcaceae; genus Thermococcus; species Thermococcus nautili. The sequence continues at coordinate 466,726 of NZ_CP007264.1, read as the reverse complement.
AAATTTCTGCTCGACACGAACGTCTTCATAGCGGCGGTTAAACGGGGCTGGACTGACACTACCGAGCTTTTACTCTATTTTTTAACCAGCAAACGCTACGTTCTGGTGGCAAACGACGTCTTGATGGCCGAATACCGAAAATACGCCGAAAAGCTCAACGCGCTGGACTTCTATGAGTTCATTAGAAGGAGGGTTACGATTGTGAACCCAAGCAGGGAGGAAGTGCTCCGCGTTCTTCCGTATTTCCCTGAAACCCAGCTTGCGGATGCCGTCCACGCGGCGACGTGCCTGAAAAGCGGGGCAATCCTCGTGACCAACGACAGGCACTTTGAGAAGGTTTCCCGTGCGGGTATTATTGAAGTATGGAGCATAAGCGACGCCATACGACGCATTTTGAGGGATGATTAATGCTGAAATACCTCGGCTACTTCGCGGTCGGTGTCTTCATCGGAGTCCTCGCGGCACTGTTTGGCCTCGGAGGAGGCTTCCTGATAGTGCCCGTCCTCAATTTACTCGGCGTCGAGATGCACCACGCGGTCGGAACTTCGAGCGCCGCTGTGGTTTTCACGTCGCTCAGCTCGGCGATAGCCTACTCAAGGCAGAGGAGGATACACTACAGGGTCGGACTTCTGCTGGCCTCAACTGCCGTTATAGGCGCCTACATAGGGGCATGGCTCACATCGTTCATCAGCGCCTCCGGACTGAAGGTCATCTTCGGGTTGGCGCTAATCGTCGTTGCAGTGAGGATATACAGAAAGAAAACGGCAGAGCCGGGCGAGGTCAGGCTTGAGGACGTTAAGGTGAACTACAAGCTCGTCCCGGTCGGCGGCTTCTTCGCGGGAATCGCGAGCGGTCTGCTCGGCGTCGGCGGAGGAATCATCAACGTGCCCTTCCTGACCTACCTTGGACTGCCGATTCATTACGCTGTCGCAACCTCAAGCTTTGCCATAGTCTTCACCGCAACGGCCGGAGCGCTCAAGCACTACATGATGGGAAACGTGGAAACGCAGTGGCTCGTTCTCCTCGTGCCGGGCCTCATACTGGGGGCGCAGATGGGGGCCAGAATAGCCAAGAGAACTAAGGCTTCCTCCCTGAAAAAGGCATTCGCCGTTGTGATGTTCCTCCTGGCCCTGAGAATGATTCTCAAGGGCCTCGGCTTCGCGGTTCCTTGAGCCCTTTTCTTCTTTCCTTCATATACACCGCCCCAAGGAGGAGCGTTGCAACTATCATTGCCAGCCAGACAAAGAGCAGGGGTCTATCGTAGGGATAGATGTCCCCCGCTATTACGTGGACAATTGAAGGCAAAAGCATCAGAGACAGGAGGAAGCCGAGGATTCCACCCGCTACGTAACTGACAATGCTTTCGCTTCCAAACCCTTTCTCTCCATGGAGTGAGAGCTCCGCCCGGTAGCCGACAATTGAGGCCGCAACGATGAGGAGGGCCAGGACAACAGGACATAGCGCCCGTATTCTCCCCTTTCTCCAGTTCCACGCTCCATAAACGATGAGAAAAAGCCAGCCCCCCACTATAGAGCCGAGCCAAGCAGATACGTCCTTGTAAAAACCGTAGGGAGCGTCCCAGTTGGCAAACGTTATGGAGCCAGGGAACGTCACGATGGGTACAAGAAGTACGAGGAGCAGGAACTTCAACTCCGACGTCTTCACGAAACCACCACAGGGTTTTTAACGGACTCCTAAAAAGGGTTTCCATGCTTCAGTATCTCCTCGACTTCATCATCGGCCTCGGCATTGGGTTTATAGCGGGCCTCCTCGGTGTCGGCGGCGGTTTTCTGATAGTGCCGACCCTCGTCCTCCTCGGAGAGCCGATACACCTCGCCATCGGCACGAGTTTGACATGCATAGTCCTCAGCTCGCTCTCCGCCTCGCTGACCCACATTCGAAGGGGGGCGGTCCTTTACCGCGTCGTTCTCCTGAAGGAGGTCTTTTCCGTCCCATTCGCAGTTATCGGCGCCTACTTATCTTCTAAACTCCCTGGAAAGGAACTCAAACTGGCCTTTGCGCTGCTCCTCTTTTACCTTGCCTACACGATGGCGAGCGGAAAGGGCAACCCGCACGACGAAGACGGCACCGTCCACTACTCCCGCGTTCCCCTTGTGGGCATCCTCTCGGGCCTCGTGAGCGGGCTTTTGGGCATAAGCGGCGGCGTTCTCAACGTCCCGCTCTTTCACACCTTCGTGGGCATACCTATGAGGTACGCCGTTGGAACCTCGAGCTTTGCCCTCTTTTTCACGGCCTTGGCTGGAGCCTTCGAGCACTACCGCCTTGGGCAGGTTGATTTACACATGGCCCTCCTCCTTGCTCCGGGGCTCATAATCGGCGGCAGGCTCGGCGCTTTAGCGGCCCACAGGGCCCATCCAGAGACCCTTAGAAGGGCATTTGCTGGGGTTTTAATCCTCGTCGCGCTCAAGATGCTCCTGTGAAGGTTTATTAATCACAATGCAAAGCTCAATCGGTGGAGACTATGGAGGAGCTCACCGGGAAGGTCCGCGAGAAGTTTGGCCTTGAGGTCAAAGACATGGCCGACGCTTGGAAGCTCGTTGAGTGGCTCGAGGAGAGGGAGTGGGTTGTCTACATCATAACCGCCAAAAACAGGAAGCAGGTCGATGCGTGGCACCCGCGCTACGGAACTCTCTTTGCCCAGTTCGGGGAGGTCCCGAACTTTGGGAGCATCTTTGAGGGCATCTTGACAGTTGCGCTCCTGGCTAAGGAGCTTGAGGAAAAAGGAACGATTTGAAACGCGCGTTCCACCGCGACCCTAAAATATTTGGGCCCCAAGAGGGGAACGGTGATGGCCGTGAGGAAGTTGCTCGTGGTAATATTGACGGCCCTGCTCGTGGGGAGCTTGGTGCCCTTCGCCCTCGCGAGCGGGTCAGAGAACTCCACCGGGACAAACGAGGTTCCGCAGGAGAAGGTAGTTGCTGAAAAGCTGATAGACAACCTCAAGAGGCTCGCCGAGTTCACCGAGGCGAAGGTTCCTGAGAACATGACGAACTCGACGTACCTCGCCTTAGCTGAGGAACACTACAACAAAGCCCTGAGCGAGTTCCAGGAGGGGAACTACAACGCCTCCATGGTGGACGCGCTGATGGCGATGCACTACTACCGGCTCGTGCTGTCGGAGATTAGGGCACCGATGAAGGGAGCCGGTGCCAACGTGGAAGCCCAGTTCAGGGCACAGGTTGAGAGAACCAGGGCCTACCTGCGCTACGCTGAGAGGCTCATCAACGTTGCCGGTGAGAAGGGACTAAACGTCACCGAAGCGAGGGAACTCTACAACGAGACCCTTGAGGCGTTCAAGCTCGTGATGGAGGACGTACGCTCTGGAAACATGACGAAGGCAAGGGGGGACTACGAGGTTGCCCTCCAGAAGAAGGCCGAGCTCGACTCCGCGTTGAAGGAACTGAGGCTCCAGATGCTCCACCAGAATGCGGAGCAAGTGGTTGAGCGCTTCCTTGCAAAGGGCGAGAGGGCAATCCAGCTCGCCAACAGGACCCTGAGCGAGAACCCGAACCCGGAGCTGAACGAGACCTACACCGCGTTCCTTGAGCTCTACACGAGCGTCAAGACCCTCGCGGACGAGGGCAAGTGGGACGAAGCCCTTAACCTCATAATCGAGAAGAGGGACGTGGTCAAGGAGTTCCAGATGACGCTCACAAGGGGAAGGACCATGGCAAGGGGCCACTTCAAGTGGGACGGAAACTTCGAGAAGCTCAAGGAGCTCCGCGAGAGAATAGTCCGCGACGGCAGGGAGCTCATGAAGCTCAAGCGCGAGGGCGTTGACGTCTCGAAGGCGGAAGTCCAGCTTAAGAGCGCCATGAACGAATACAAGCTCGGAATCCGCCTGCTCCGCACCGGACAGCCTGAGAAGGCGAAAGAACACTTCGAGGCCGCCGTCACCCTCCTGAAGGAGGTGGAGGCCTTCATCAACGCGCACTCCTGACCCTTTCATTTTGGAGGTGGAGGAATGAGAAGGCTCCGATGCACGGCGCTCGTCTTTGCACTGCTTCTGCTGGCTTCCCCGGTCCTCGCCCAGGAGACAGTAAAGCTCTTCGTTTACGAGGACGGTTACGTCAAGGTGGAAATTTCGATAGTGCCCGATAACTACACCGAACCGCTAATCGTGCCGGTTACCGAACACGCCCAAGACATCATCGTTGAGGACTCCCGGGGAAACCCCATCGATTTCCAGGAAACCAACGGGTCTCTCTTGATTTACCCCGGAAGCGCCGAGCTCGTTAGGATTTCCTACTACACCCCCGACCTCACCTCCAAGAGGGGAATAGTCTGGACGGTTAACTTCTCCTCCGAGGTCCCCTTTGAGGTTGTCCTCCCCGATGGTGCCGTCATCGTTGATTTGAGCGATATCCCCCTTCGAATAAACGGAACCTCCATAACGATGCCTCCGGGCAACCAGAGCGTCTCATACATCATTGAAAACCCCCCAACGGGCAAGAACCAGAAAAGCGGTGCCCTTGAAGTTCTCCTGGCCTTTGGCGGGGCTGTTCTCGTCGGAGGAGTGTTTTTCATATGGTGGAGGAAACGGTCCGGAAACGATGGCGGTGAGACCAAAGCTGACCCCATTGAAGATGCCCTTAAAAGCGACGAGCTGAGGGAGGAGGAAAAGCTTGCGCTGAAATACCTGCTGGAGCACGGCGGACGGGCCAGTCAGGCCGAGATAAGGGACGCGCTTGGCATTCCGAAGACGACCGCGTGGAGGATGTTCAAGCGCCTTGAGGAGAAGGGACTCGTGAGAATCATCCGGGGGAGGAAAGAGAACTGGGTGGAGTTGAAGCGTTAGAGAAAACGTTATATCCCCCTCGCCCCTAATTCTATCCGCCTGAAATCGAAAGGAACTTGCGGAAACGTTTTAAGTCCTTTGTTCCACCGCTTCCCTAATTAGGGATGAGCCGTAACTTAAAGCGGTGATAACCGTGAGGGAAATCGCGTTCATGATTATCGGGATACTCCTCGTCTCACTTGTTCCGGCAGTCGGCGGGGTTAGTTCCGAGACCGTCTCTGCGTCAACGAGAGCAAACGGACTGCTCCTTGCACTGGACAGGCTTGCCAACTACACCCATTCCGTCAACTGCACCTCCGAGCAGGCTGACGCCCTTCGCGAAAAGGCCTGGGGGCTGTACAGGGACGGAAAATACAACGAGAGCGTTAAGGAGGCCCTAAAGGCGATGAACCTTTATCACTCGGCCATAACGTTCTGCCGGTTTGGAGGGGAAGAATTGACGGAGAAAACCGACTGGATTTCAATTGCCAAAACAGAAGTGGCCATCGCTGGGAACGTTCTGGAATATGCTAGGAAGCTAATTGAATCGGGCGAGCTGAGCGGAGAGGAGCTGAGGGAGCTCGAAGCCGAGTACAACCAAACGCTATGGGTCTACGAGGGACTGAAAAAATCCCTTGAGGAGAACGATACCCAGGACATAGTTCACAAGGTGGCGTTCCTCCAGACATCTAGGCTGAAGCTTGAGGAGGCCCTGAACTTGGCGGTTCGTAACTCGGTTACGATGAAGGCTAGACTTATGGGGCAGGCCCAGCTCCGCAGAATTGATGCGCTCATCAAAGGCGGGGCCAACGCAACCGAACTCCTTACCATAAGGGCAGAACTTGAGAACGCCATCAAGAGCGGAAACAGCGAGGAGGTTCTTAGACTGCTCAAAGAAATTCCCAGGATTCTGGTGGAACTGGAAAGAAGGGGCAAGATACGGGGAATCACCCACACAACCCCTGGACATCCCTCGTTCCCCGGAAGTTCCACTGAAGGCTCTCCAAGTACACCCCCAAAGAAGACTCCAGGAGAGGGCTCAGGGGATAAAAGATAAACTCCGGAGGGAGAGCCGTGAAAAAAGCCCTGGCAGTAGTGCTCCTGCTCTTAACCCTACCCCCAATCCTCGGTCAGGGTACCTTTGAGAGCGTCTCGGTCGAAGTTTACGGCAGCGGATACGTTAAGGTGACTGAGGTAGTGGTTCCCTCGAACTACTCAGTGGCAGTTGAAATTCCCCTTTTGAGCGAAGACATCACCGGCCTCGCTGTGCTTGACGAGAACGGAAACCCTCTCCTCTTCGAGAAGAACGGGAGCGTTCTAACTGTTTACGTCCTCAATTCGACGACTAAAATCACTGTCACGTACTTTACGGCTTCGTTGACATCAAAGGAAGGGGAAGTCTGGAACCTAACCTACAGCTTCCCATACCCCGTGACGATAAAGCTCCCCCCCGGAGCGGTGGTCGTTGATTTGAGCGACGTTCCCCTCAAAATAACCTCCGACACGATAACCATGCCGCCGGGAAACCAGAGCGTTTCCTACATCCTGCCCCTCCCAACCACCACTACTTCGCCCCCCTCAACCACCACAACTTCCACTACGACAACCTCAATCTCAAACACGCAGTCCACAACATCCAGCACGGTTTCAACCGCATCCACGTCAACTTCCCCGGCAACAATCCCTGAAAACACCTCACCCCAGGAACCGGGCACCTCAGCAGCGTCCGGCGGGAGAGACTTGTTCCCCATACTCGGCATTCTGGCGGTCATTGGCATCCCAGCAGTCGCATACTGGGCCAAGAAGAGAGGAAACCCTGGGAACCTGCCCCTCTCAAGGGAGGAATTCAAGGAAAAGCTTGAAGCGATGGGTCTCACCGACGAGGAAATCAACGCGCTCCTCTACGTCTACGACCAGGGCGGAAGGGCCAAGCAGGCCGACGTCAGGAAAGCCCTCGGGATTCCGAAGACGACCGCCTGGAGGATGTTCAAGCGCCTTGAGGAGAAGGGACTCGTGCGTGTCTATAAGAGGGGAAAGGAGAACTGGGTGGAGCTGGTGTTTTAGAGGCCCTTAGTTGGGATATTGAAGTCTCTCAAGTCCCAGACGAGGCAACCCTCGTTTCTCAGCCCTTCTTTTCCATTAACACTCTTGGCGATGAGGCCGTAACTCTTCCCCCAGCTGTCAAGACCCACAAGCCCGGCTTTCCTCAGCGAGGCTTCTTTCTCAAGCTTTTCCGATGTTTTCAGGTATCTTGCCGAGAAGGGAAAGGTCGTTGTTATGATAGACGAGTTTCCCTGCCTTATTCAGTCGGATAAAAGGTTCTCAGAGAGTTCTAGTACATAGTGGACGAGATAGTGAGAACTTCTCCTTAATTGACATTCACTCTCAACGGCGCTTGAGCCGACTTTCTGACAAACCTGACCCCGCAAACGGGACAACCCATCGAAACTCTTAAATAGTTGCAACGTGATTAGTCTAATCATGATACAACAATTTGTGAACAGGGAGCACGAGATTGAGGCGTTGAAGGGAGCCTTTGAGAGTGAGAAAGCGGAGTTGATAGTAGTTTATGGGAGGAGAAGAGTTGGGAAAACAGCACTCGTTCTTAAGGCATTCCAAAACGTTCCCCTGATTTACTTCCTCGCCGACGAGAGGAGCGAGCGGGAGAACCTCGCGGAGTTCAGACGAAAGGTCGGGGAGTTCTTCGATGACTTCCCCCTCGCCCGCTCCGACCTCGGCTGGGTCGAGCTCTTTGAGTACATAGCCAGGAGGGGAGAAAAAGTCGTCGTAACGATTGACGAGCTTCCCTATCTTGTCTCCTCGAACCCAGCATTTCCCTCGCTCCTGCAGAAGGCCTGGGATTTACACATTCAGAACTCAAAGGTCAAGCTCGTGCTCGTGGGTTCATCGATAGGCATGATGGAGAGACTCCTTGGTCATAAGAGCCCGCTCTACGGGAGAAGAACTATGCAGCTCGACGTGAAGCCGCTGATGTATTGGCACGTTAGGGAGTTCCTTCCGGGCTACTCTCCGGAGGACTGGCTGAGGGTCTATGGAGTGGCCGACGGGATTCCGGCATATCTGAGGCAGTTTGATGGAAAGTTATCATTCTGGGAGAACGTTGAAAGGCTCTTCCTTCGGAAGGAGAGCCCCCTCTACACCGAGGCGGAGTTCCTTCTCAGGCAGGAATTCCGGGAGCCGGCGCGCTACTTCGCGATACTAAAGGCGATAGCCTTCGGGAAGACGAGCTTCGGGGAGATAGTGAACTTCACCGGCTTCGACAGGGGAACCGTCTCGCGCTACCTCGACAACCTCGCGAGGATAAGGGTGATAGCCAAGGTTCACCCAGCCTTTGAGCCAGAGAAGAGGAGAAACACCCGCTACGAGTTCGCCGATAACTACTTCCGCTTCTGGTTCCGCTTCGTCTATCCGAACAGGGAGAGGATTGAGCGGGAGCTCTACGGCGAGGTTCTTGAGGAGGTCAAAGCAAACTTCGACCACCACATGGGGCGGGTCTTTGAGAGGGCCGTTGCCGATTTTCTCTGGAGGAAGTTTGCCTTCGAGAGGGGCGGGAGGTGGTGGAGTAAGAGCGAAGAGATAGACTTCGTGGGGCTGAAAAGGGGCAGGGCATACTTCTTCGAGGTCAAGTGGAGCGATTTGAGGAAACGCGACGCCGAGAGGATACTGGCCGAGCTGGAGCGGAAGAGCGGCCTCGTTAAGCTCAAGGCGGAAGAGATTAAGCTGGGTCTCGTTGGTAAAAGAGTGGAAAACGCGGAAAAGCTCAGGGAGGATGGTTTCTTAGTCTTTGAACTCGATGACCTGTTCGCCCTATAGCTCCCTTAGTCTCTCGACCGAGTCTGGAGAGAAACCTCTTTGGCTTTTCTTCCCTTAGGGAACACCACGCCCCACGTACAGGAACGGAGGAAGAGAAAAGGGTTTCGAAAAGGGCCTCACCTAATCCTCGCGCCGAGCTTTACCTCCTTGTCGGGCATGAGCAGGGCGACGTTCTCTCCGTCATCAGCGGCCAGAAGCATTCCCTGGCTCTCGACACCGCGGAGCTTCTTGGGCTCGAGGTTCGCTATGATGACGACGGTCTTGTTGAGGAGCTCTTCCGGCTTGTAGTACTTCTTAAGGCCAGCCACCAGCTGTCTGACCTCGTCGCCCAAATCAACCTTGACCACGTAGAGCCTGTCGGCGTTCGGGTGGTCCTTGACCTCGATTATCTTTCCAACGCGGAGGTCGAGCTTCGCGAAGTCGTCAAAGCTGACGTAGTCCATCTTTCCACCCTCCTTTTTCTTCACCTTCTCCTTCTTCGAGGCCTTTCCAGGCTTTTCGGACTTGACCTCGAGTTCCTCGCCGTAGACGCTCTTAAGTATTGCCCTCGCCTCCTCTTTGTTCTTGAAGCGCTCCAGGGCGACCTTCACAACATCGTCGCGCTTGTAGTACTTGTCGAGGAGCACCCTCGCGCTCTCCGGGTTTCCTCTGGCGATGTAGTTGAGGATGAAGTAGATGATGTCCTCGTCGGTGACCTTCCTGAACATCGGCGTTGCTTTCCTGACGCGATGGCCAGCTGGAATCTCGGTGAACTCCCAGCGCTTGAGCTCCTCGAGGTTGAGCAGGTGCCATATCTTCTCGCTGGCATCCGGTAAGAACGGCTCAAGGAGGATTCCAAGGGCCTTGACTATCTGGAGCGAGACGTTTACAGTGGTGGCTGTCCTCTCGCGGTCGGTCTTTGCCGTCTTCCAGGGCCTCTGGTGGTCGAAGTAGCGGTTGCCGAAGATGGCCAGCTCCATTACCCTTCTGAGCGCGTCCTTGAAGCGGTACTGGCTTATAAGCTCGCCGACCTCCTCGAAGGCCTTCTGGATTTCCTCAAAGGCTTCCTTGTCCAGCTCGTTTAGCTCGCCCCTCTCAGGGACAATTCCATCGAAGTAGCGGTTCACGAAGGTAAGCGCGCGGTGAACGAAGTTGCCGAGGTTGTTCACCAGCTCCTCGTTTATCTTCACCTTGAAGTCGGCGAAGCTGAAGTCGCTGTCGCGAGTTTCGGGCATTATCGCGGTGAGGTAATACCTCAGGTAGTCGGCCGGGAATGCATCTAAGAACTCGTGAACCCAGATGGCCCAGTTCCTGCTGGTGGAGAACTTCTTGCCTTCCAGATTGAGGTACTCGTTGGCGGGAATGTCATATGGGAGGTTCCACTCGGCTTCGACTTCTTCGTCCTTATACTTGCCGTAGGCCATCAGGAACGCCGGCCAGAATATCGCGTGGAAGGGTATGTTGTCCTTGCCGATGAAGTGTATAACCTTCGTCTCGCCGTCGAGGTTGAGCCAGAACTTCTTCCACTCCTTCTCCTTTCCGGCGCGCTTGAGGGCCTCGATGGTGATGGAGATGTAGCCTATCGGTGCCTCAAACCAGACGTAGAGGACCTTGCCCTTGACGTCCTCGTCGTCGAGCGGAACCGGGATTCCCCAGTCGAGGTCGCGCGTTATGGCTCTCTCCTCCAGGCCCTCGTTAATCCAGCCGAGGACGGTGTTCTTGACGTTGGGCTTCCAGTGCTGGCTTTCGACCCACTTCTTGAGCCTCTCCTCGAAGTCCTGCATTTTGATGTAGTAATGAGCTGAATCCTTGAATGTTATCGGGTTTCCGCAGATGTTACAGCGCGGGTTGATTAGGATTTCCGGAGTTAAGGGCCTCCCGCAGACCTCACACTGGTCTCCGCGCTGGTTTTCGGCGCCACAGTAGGGGCAGGTTCCGATGACGTAGCGGTCCGGCAGAAACATCTTGTCGTGCTCGCAGTAGGCCTGCTTGGTGACCTTCTTGACGAGGTGGCCGTTTTCAAGGGCCTTGAGGAAGAACTCCTGACTTATCCTGTAGTGCACCGGTAGCTCTGTTCTCCCGAAGTAGTCGAAGCTGATTTTAGCCCTCTCGAAGGTCGTTTTTATGTGCTCGTGGAACTCGTCGACGATTTCCCTCGGGCTTCTGCCTTCCTTGAGCGCGCGGAAGGTTATCGGCGTCCCGTGCTCGTCGGTTCCGCAGATGAAGAGCACTTCCTCGCCCTTCAGTCTGAGATAGCGAACGAATATATCTGCCGGGAGATACGCTCCCGCCAGGTGGCCCGCGTGAATCGGCCCGTTCGCGTAAGGGAGTGCCGAGGTTACCATGTAGCGCACCATTTCAACCACCGTTGGCCGTTGTTTCTGGCGCTTATAAGACCTGCGGGTTTTAAACATTACGGTGGGTTATTAAGTTGTCCACTAAATATGCATGGTTTGATATAAAATCAGCCGGCACTTTTCTCAGGGGAGTATCACGGTGAGAAAGGGCCGAGACCAGAAGGGCCCCGGTAGAGAGGAAAATTCAAAACAAGCGGGCGGAAGAGGCGGTTGGAAATCGGATTTTACAAATCCTTAAATGCGACATAGTGTTCCAGATTCCAGGTGGAATGTTACGAAGTTTTTTTCGAAGCGAACAGATTGGATACGAGCGGGGAGCTTTCCACTGGAACCCTGATGAGGTTCGATTATTCCGCCAGACAAAACCAAAACTGCCTCAAAACCGACATTAAAACGCTCTCGTGAGTCTAGAAATCCCACCGGTGCCCCGGGCCAGGCATGAGAACGATACCCAATCCCCGCGAGAGACAACGTGACGGTCAGCACGACCGACCCCGGGTAAACGCAGGTTTCCAGAAAGGCTTAAATGTTCTGGTGTTCTCTTCTCTTCGTTGGGCGGAAGGACGAGTTTTGCGCCCTGTTGCAATAAGACTCGAAGAGAATTGAAAGAAGATGTTACGCACCTTAACCAAACAAACCACCCCCTGTTGCAATAAGACTCGAAGAGAATTGAAAGGTTTAGTTCCCTGTTTATCTCCAGCTCCTTAACGCTCGTTGCAATAAGACTCGAAGAGAATTGAAAGGTTCAACGCCACAGCACAGGATAAGGAAATTCTAATAGTTGCAATAAGACTCGAAGAGAATTGAAAGAGCAACGCAAAAAGCCTTCATCTCGTCCCTGACCCGTGTTGCAATAAGACTCGAAGAGAATTGAAAGTCATGTTCTCCTGACTCATCGAGCCTACCTTAACCTCGTTGCAATAAGACTCGAAGAGAATTGAAAGCGTTATGTCGCCCATCTCAACCCCACCTTAACCGCGTTGCAATAAGACTCGAAGAGAATTGAAAGTGCTCATTTGCAGTGAAAAATGCAATATTGCTACCGTTGCAATAAGACTCGAAGAGAATTGAAAGGATTAAGAGGCCCTTTTCGACCAGGGCCTTAACCTTTGTTGCAATAAGACTCGAAGAGAATTGAAAGCTTCTATTATCAGGAGGCCAGGAGTAGGAAGGTTCGTGTTGCAATAAGACTCGAAGAGAATTGAAAGGCGTATTATCTAACTTCTTTGCCTCAATGTGGAGAGTTGCAATAAGACTCGAAGAGAATTGAAAGTAGCGGCAACGTGGCGACTCTCTTTAACGAGACCAGTTGCAATAAGACTCGAAGAGAATTGAAAGCGTTCTGCTCTGCCCTGTATGAAGTTGATGACTTCGAGTTGCAATAAGACTCGAAGAGAATTGAAAGGAAGATGACTGAGTCAACGTCATAGAGCGAGAACTGGGTTGCAATAAGACTCGAAGAGAATTGAAAGAACGAACTCACCCCAAGGCTTTCGTCCCTTGGCCTGGTTGCAATAAGACTCGAAGAGAATTGAAAGTCCATTTCGTGGGATTGAGGTATTACACGGTTGATTGTTGCAATAAGACTCGAAGAGAATTGAAAGGCGTTTCGCTTCCCCTTCTATCTCCAACGCCATGCGTGTTGCAATAAGACTCGAAGAGAATTGAAAGTCGGGGTGCTGGAGGAGGTTCTGAACCTCATCAATGAGGTTGCAATAAGACTCGAAGAGAATTGAAAGACGAGCTTGAACGCTTCGGCTACGAGTGGGAGAAAAAGTTGCAATAAGACTCGAAGAGAATTGAAAGAGGCTCCAGGCCGAAGCATACCCTGCGCTGAAAGTGGTTGCAATAAGACTCGAAGAGAATTGAAAGATATTCAAACGATTGTGGAGGGGCTGAATGAGAAAATGTTGCAATAAGACTCGAAGAGAATTGAAAGCTCCCTAAAGCAAAACTGAACAGGAAGCTGATTACCGCGGTTGCAATAAGACTCGAAGAGAATTGAAAGTGGCAGAGCGGGTGTTATTAGAGTACGGGCTTATTGCAGTTGCAATAAGACTCGAAGAGAATTGAAAGTTGAACCAGATGATGACCCTCTGCTTCGGCTCGTAAAGTTGCAATAAGACTCGAAGAGAATTGAAAGCTGCATTTTCCATTTCAGCGACGCAATGACTTCAGTAGGTTGCAATAAGACTCGAAGAGAATTGAAAGATGTCCTGCTGACTCCTCAGCTTCTCTTTCAGCTGTGCGTTGCAATAAGACTCGAAGAGAATTGAAAGCTGATGATGTTCACCCAATTGGAACGGCCTTCTCTGGTTGCAATAAGACTCGAAGAGAATTGAAAGAAGGTCTCAGTTTTGCCGAACGAGCGTATTGTGATGGTTGCAATAAGACTCGAAGAGAATTGAAAGAGGATCGCTCCACCTATATATCCACCAGCCACTCCACGTTGCAATAAGACTCGAAGAGAATTGAAAGGTTTTTCTGTCCACGTAGGAGAACCCAGCAAAACCCAGTTGCAATAAGACTCGAAGAGAATTGAAAGGGAGCTACATTATCAGGATCCGCTCTAAGTCTCTGGGTTGCAATAAGACTCGAAGAGAATTGAAAGCTTTTCTCGAAAGTGAGTGTATGAGCACCCTCATACAGGTTGCAATAAGACTCGAAGAGAATTGAAAGCAAAAACCTGGAGCACTATCAGCGCTCACAATGCAGAGTTGCAATAAGACTCGAAGAGAATTGAAAGCGGAGGATGCTCTGGGCATGGGAGCGGTGGCCATCCGTTGCAATAAGACTCGAAGAGAATTGAAAGCACCTTATCAACAATCTCTCGCGCCTCGCGGTCGAGGGTTGCAATAAGACTCGAAGAGAATTGAAAGCGAAATACTTCTTAAGGTCTATGAAGCCTCCCGAGGTGTTGCAATAAGACTCGAAGAGAATTGAAAGGGGGATCCGCTCCCCAGTCCTTGACTTCTTGAAAGAGGTTGCAATAAGACTCGAAGAGAATTGAAAGCAGGTGCTGATGGTCCTACTCGGGTGAGGGAGCTATGTTGCAATAAGACTCGAAGAGAATTGAAAGTCGTTATCTGAGAGAGTTACGGTTATGGTGGTGGCGTGTTGCAATAAGACTCGAAGAGAATTGAAAGGTTGTTGAGCCTTCACAAAATACCGAAACATGTGCCTGTTGCAATAAGACTCGAAGAGAATTGAAAGGAATGTAGGGCAAGTTCATGGCGAAGTCCTTGAAATAACGTTGCAATAAGACTCGAAGAGAATTGAAAGAGTCGTCGAGAAGGGATACTATAAAAACAGAACTGAGTGTTGCAATAAGACTCGAAGAGAATTGAAAGTCGTCCCGTCAGTGTCAGGCGGATGCCCGGCGAACAAGTTGCAATAAGACTCGAAGAGAATTGAAAGGCATCTACCTCAAGGGTGGAGAATCAAAGAAAATAGGTTGCAATAAGACTCGAAGAGAATTGAAAGCAGGGCCTAAACGCTCAGCCAGCCAGACCTCGCCTTTGTTGCAATAAGACTCGAAGAGAATTGAAAGGTATCTCAAGGCGCGCCTTGGAAGGCGCGTTGTCCGCGTTGCAATAAGACTCGAAGAGAATTGAAAGCAAGAAAGGCGGTTGGAGGGCGAAGCTCCACAGCTGGGTTGCAATAAGACTCGAAGAGAATTGAAAGTAAGCCACTCCTTACCCTTCACGACCCCACTTTTCTTGTTGCAATAAGACTCGAAGAGAATTGAAAGAAACCTTCTCAACGTCCTCAGAGCCTGTCGCCAGCGTTGCAATAAGACTCGAAGAGAATTGAAAGAGTGTTTGAAGTTGTATCAACACTTGTTGGCGTGTATGTTGCAATAAGACTCGAAGAGAATTGAAAGAGAAGCTCAAGCTCGATGGCCACGTCCGCCAGGGAAGTTGCAATAAGACTCGAAGAGAATTGAAAGCACGTGGACCTCTGATAGTGTTACCGTCGTCCTATAGTTGCAATAAGACTCGAAGAGAATTGAAAGTGGAGGAGCAGGATAGAGCACTTGGCTAAGAGAGGAGCGTTGCAATAAGACTCGAAGAGAATTGAAAGTTTCTGTCTTGGTCTTGGTGGTGCCGGTAAATAGAAGGTTGCAATAAGACTCGAAGAGAATTGAAAGCTATTACCAGGCTGGCTCCTGTACCCATGGCGCTCACGTTGCAATAAGACTCGAAGAGAATTGAAAGAAGTTTGAATTCCTCGCTTGCGGTATCAAGTTAAACGCTACAATAAGACCAAAGGGTTCTCAGAACAAAAAATAGGACATTCAAGGAGAAGGAACCCTCAAACCTTAATTCTCTTCCAGACCGTTCCCTGCGGTGTGTCCTCCAGCTGGATTCCAAGCTTTCTCAGCTCGTCCCTGATTTTGTCGGCCAAATCGAACTTCCTCTCCTTCCTGAGCTGGCTCCTTACCTCAACGAGCAGGTTTATGAGTTCCTCCTCGTTTCCGGCCTTCTGCTCCTTGAAGTAGTCCTCAAACAGGCCGAAGACCTCGCCGACGTCCTTGAAGAACTCCCAGGCCTTCCTGAGGATGCTCTCCTTCGGCTTTTCCACCTCGGTGAGGTATCTATTGATAGCGTTGCTGACCTCGAAGACCGCCTTCAAGGCCTCGGCCGTGTTGAAGTCGTCGTCCATGGCCTCGTAGAACTTTCTCCTCGCATCCCTTATGGCTTCGTAGGCCCTGAACTCGGGCTCGTCCCAGCGGAAGGAAATCTCCGCCCTCTCCATCGCCACGCGGATGTTCTCAAGGGTGTTGTAGAGCCTCTCGAGGTTGTTCTTGGCGTGCTCTATGCCCTCTTCGCTGTAGTCGAGGGGCGAGCGGTAGTGCCTCTGGAGGACGAAGAGCCTTATAACCTCCGGGTCGTAGCGCTTGAGGAGCTCTCTAACGGTTACGAAGTTGCCGAGGCTCTTGCTCATCTTCTCGCCGTTCACCATCAGAAAACCCGTGTGCATCCAGTAGTGAACCCACTCGTGGCCGAAGCAGGCCTCGCTCTGGGCTATCTCGTTCTCGTGGTGCGGGAAGATGAGGTCGTTTCCTCCGCCGTGGATGTCGAAGCTCTCACCGAGGTACTTACTGCTCATCGTGGAGCACTCTATGTGCCAGCCGGGCCTTCCCTCGCCCCAGGGACTTTCCCACTTCGGTTCGCCGGGTTTCGCCTTCTTCCAGAGCGCGAAGTCCTCGGGGTTCCTCTTGCCTTCACCGGGCTCGACGCGCGCGCCTTTAACGAGGTCCTCGAGCTTTATCTTGCTCAGCTTTCCGTAGTCCTTGAACTTTCTGACCTCAAAGTAAACGCCGTCGCTACCTTCGTAGGCGTAGCCCTTCTCCTGGAGCTTCTTCACGAAGTTAATTATGTCCTCCATGTGCTCGGTGACGCGCGGGTAGACGTCGGCCGGCTTGACCTTCAGGGCCTTCATGTCCTCAAGGAAAATCCTCAAAAAGCGCTCCGCCAGTTCCTTCGGGTCCTCGCCGGTCTCGTTGGCACGCTTGATGATTTTGTCGTCTATGTCGGTGAAGTTCATCACCATGAGAACGGTGTAACCCCTGTGCTCGAAGTAGCGCCTTATGACGTCGAAGGCAATGTAAGTCCTCGCGTGGCCGAGGTGCGGGTAATCGTAAACCGTCGGACCGCAGACGTACATTCTAACCTCGCCTTCGCGAAGGGGCTTGAACTCCTCCTTCTGCCTCGTGAGGGTGTTGTATATCCTAATCGCCATTCCCACCACCGGGGCCTTTTGGGAGGGCCTTTTTATTAGCTTATCGTTGCGGGAAAGCTTAAAAACCAACTCCACAACTCCGGTTAGAGCCTGAAAAAGGGGGTTGTAAAGATGGTCAAGGTTGAGAAGGGAGACGTCATAAAGCTCCGCTACACCGGAAAGATTAAGGAAACCGGCGAGATTTTCGACACTACCGATGAGGAGATAGCCAAGCAGGCTGGTATTTACAAGGAAAACGGCGTTTATGGCCCCGTTCCGATAGCGGTTGGGGCAGGCCACGTCCTTCAGGGTCTCGACGAAGCCCTTGAGGGCCTTGAGGTCGGTAAGAAGTACGAGATTGAGATTCCGCCCGAGAAGGGCTTTGGAAAGCGCGACAGGAAGCTCATCAAGACCTTCACCCTCGGCCAGTTCAGGAGGCAGGGCATAATCCCGTTCCCAGGAATGCCGGTCGAGATTGAGACCGAGGGCGGAAGGAAGCTAAAGGGAAGGGTCCTCACCGTCAGCGGAGGTCGCGTCAGGGTCGACTTCAACCACCCCTACGCCGGCAAGCACCTTATCTATGAGGTCGAGATAGTCGAGAAGGTCGAGGACCCAATAGAGAAGGTCAAGGGCATGATTGAGCTCCGCCTTCCAAGGGTCGACGCCAACAAGGTCATCATCGAGGTCGGAGAGAAGGACGTCGTAGTTGACTTCACCCCGGTTCTCGACGAGGTTGACAGGGGAACCCTTGCCCTCGGTGAGATACTCCTTGAGAGCGACCTCAAGTTCCTTGGCTACGAGGAGATAACCTTCAAGCCGAACGTGGAGGAGCTCCTCAAGCCTCCGGAGGAAGAGGCCGAAGCCGAGGAAGAGGTCATTGAGGAAAAGGTTGAAGAGGCCGAGCCTGCTGAGACTGCCGAAGCCACCGAGGAGACCACCGAGACCACTCAGGAGGAGAAGCCTGCCGAGGAGAAGGCAGAGGACGAGGAAACTAATGAGACTGAGGAGCCAAAGGAAGAAGCCGGGAAGGCCGAGGAGGAAGAGAAGCCCAAGAAGAGAACCAGGAAGAGCACTAAGGGCAGGAAGACCAGGAGAACGACCACCAAGAAGACCACCAGCAAGAAGAAGACCAAGGCCGCAGAGGAGAAGGAAGAGAAGTCTGAGTGAAGTTTTTAACCCCCAACTCTCATCTTTTTTCTTAGGGGGTGCGCATGGCGAGTCGCTTTGAAATTCTCCTTCAGGACTTGGGAAGCAGGTTCACTCAGGATGACATACCCAAGATTAAGGATGCCCTTTTAGCCCTCAGGCGCGTTATGGAGATTCCAGTATCGTACCTCAACCCCTCAAGCGGTTATCATCCCGTCGTCATCTTCAAGAAGCGCTTTGGCAGGGTTCAGAAGGAGGTTCCCGTTTCGATACTCGACCTCAGAATCCTGAACCGCTACAACATGCCGGGCTGGAGGAGGGAAGTGGAGTTCTGGCTCGACAACGACGTGGTCATCCAGGAAAACCTCTACGGAATGGAGGCCCTCCTAATCGGGGACCCGCGTGGGCTTAACAGGCTCTCGGACGTCATACGGAGGCTCGCCCAGTACATGACGGTTCGCCCGTCAAGGCTCGTGCTGTTCTACAACACGATTTACATGGACTACGGTGGAGGAAGGTACATCCAGCTCCTCCTCAGGGGCAACGACCTTGACGTGAGGCTCATAAGGATGAAGCTCAGCGAGGCCGCGAACTACCTCGGCAAGGCCATTGAGTACATGGACTCTGCATTCGGCAACAAGAACATAGACTTTTACAAGCTCCTCTTCGCCCACGCCTCCGAGACCTACAGCTCCTTCGACTGGTTCTTCCACCGCTACCTATACCCCAAACTAAACCCGGAACAGAGGGAGTTCCTGGAGGAGATGCAGGATTACCGGAACTTCCTTAGACTGCTCTACGACCACATCAACAGGCTCAACAAGGACAGAATCGGCGACGAGGTCGGAATCCGCGTCATCAGGAGGGCGAACCCCAAGAGGCCCCTTGAGATAGGCATAGCCTTCACAAACCGCGGAATCGAGGTCAGGCGCTATGCCAACACCGTCCAGATAAGCTTTATGGTGTGAAGAATGGACAGAGCTTCGCTTCTTTACGTCCTTCTCTTTCCCCTGAGCTTCGTCCCCTGGCTAATCCCTGCCTCTTTCTGGGGGCACGTTCTGATTGTTCTCGTTGCCTACCTGCTCGTTCCCCTGGCAATCTCGATGGCCCTCGGCTTCAGGCCGGAGGAGCTGGGACTCAAACCCCCAAACCGTAAGGGCGTCAAGCTGTTCCTCCTGCTCTTCGCCCTCTCAATTCCGCTCAGCCTCTACGGGGCTACGATTCCCTCGATGCGAAACTACTACCCGGTCTTTCCCTACTCCGGCCCGGGAAGCTTCCTCCTCGGGGAGCTCGGCATGGGGTTGATAATGCTCGCCCACGAGGCCTTTTACAGGGGCTTCCTCCTCTTCCCCCTCGCCAGAAAGAACGAGTGGCTGGCAATAGTCCTCCAGGACATCCCCTACACGCTCGTTCACATAGGGAAGCCCGGAATAGAGGTGCCCTACGCGTTGGTGGCCGGAATCATCTTTGCAAAAATGGATTTGGAAGGGGAGAGCTTTGCCCCAAGCTTCCTCCTTCACTGGCTCGGCTCAGCGTTTTTCGACATCCTTTGCGTTCTTTAGCCTCGCCGTTCCGTAGCCCACGAAGAGCACCCTGTCTGGGTCGAGGGCCTTCAGCACTTCGGGCCTGTGGGTAATTATCAGGGCCGTTATCCCCGCCTCGCGGATTATCTGGGCGACCTTCTTGGCGACGCGCATCGCCGTCAGCGTGTCGAGGTGAGCCGCGAACTCGTCAATGAGGAGCAGGTTGGGCTTCTCTGCCAAAAGGGACGCTATCCTCGCCCTCTCCTTCTGGCCCGTGCTCAGCTCGCCGTACTTCGCCCTGTAGAGGACGGCGTCGCTCAAACCCGCCTTGTTGAGTATCTCCACGGCGGCGTTGAGGTCGCCTATCTTCCTGTAAACGTGCTCCAAGATGCTCTCGGTTCCAAAGGTCGGCTCGAACTCACCGGGAATCATCACCGAGACCTTGGCGTTGTCCGGAACCTCAATCTCACCCTCCGTCGGCCTGAAGCGCTCCTCCCACCAGCCGTTGGCAGAGCCGAGGATGAGCCTCAGCAGTGTCGTCTTCCCCGCCCCGCTCGCGCCGACAACAGCTATGAGCTCGCCCGGCTGGATTTCGAAGTTCAAATTCCGTAAAACGGGCCTCTGGATAACGCGGTGTCTCACTCCAAAGGCCTTGAGCAGTTCCTGAATCTCCTCGGGCAGGCCCTTGATGTCGAGCTCGCTCTCGAAGACCTTGCTGACGTTCTTGAAGACTATCGGCCCGGCTAAGGGCTCAACCTTTCCGTAGCTCGGCTTCCAGAGCCTTCCGTCCTTTGGAGCATAGGGGTCTTCATTCAAAAAGCGCTCGATGTACTCTTTTGCCTCCTCGGTCAGAGGGTAGAAGAGGACCGGCCTTCCGCTCGCGGTCTCCCAGAGGAACTTGAAGCCAACTTTCTCGAAGAACGGGTTGTAACGGGCCATCTGCGCTATGGTTTCCACTATGTGCTTCCTCTTCCGCATCTCGGGAATCCTACGCTCGGCTATCCACTCGAGGGCCGACTTGACACTCAACTGCCCCAGCCCGTCGGAGCGGTAGTCGGGGTGAACCACAACCCTCGCAATCCTCGCTCCAGCGGTGTTGGTCTCCGCTAAAGCTTTCCACTTGGCCTGCTCCCAGAGGTAGGAGCGGGCTATTCTCCTCTTCCCGTACTTCCTCTTCAGCTCCTCGTAGAGCTCCTTCATTATGCGCTCCGGCCAGAAGGCCGGATGGAACCAGTCCTCGGGAAAGACCTTCTCGCGGATGTTCTTCTCAACCTCGCCGTTCGGCAAGCGACGGTGCATGAGCGGTATCGGCGGGTCAACGCGGACGTAGCTGAGAATCCTCGGCTCGTATTCTTCCCTCTCGACGAGCTCGAAGATAAGGAAGCGCGACGCTGGAGTTGAGCCCTTTATCTCGAGTATGTGGCTTTCAGCCCCGCAGATTGGGCACTTCTGCTTGGTGTTGGCCTCGAAGATGTGGCCGTTCTCACAGCGCCATAACGCCACTTTCTCCTTCTGGCTCGCGTAGTGGTACTGCTCCAGCTCTGCTATCGCCTCGAAGTCGGACTCGTATTTCGCCTCCCTCGCCCTGATTTTGTAGGTGTAGAGGAGCTCGCCGGTCAAAGGCGAGTAGCGCTTGGCCTCGACTTCCTTCTCGAAGAGGGGCCACACTGGAATTCTATCGCCCTCGTAGAACTTCCACAGCCTATAATCGTCGAAGTCGAGAACCTTGACGCCGTCCTTCTCCTTTGGCTTGTGGAGGATTTCAACCTCAACCTCATCGCCGTTCAGAAACCACTGGGCAACGTTGCCCGTCATGTAGAGGCGATACTTTTCGCCATCAGCTTCAACTTCGAGGATTCCGAACCAGCGGTGCTTGAAGCGCGGGATTTCGCTACCCGTAACCTTTCCCCTTATGAGCATAGAATCACCGGGATAAATAGGGAAGAGGGAGTTAAAACGTTAGCCCAAGAGCTTCCGCACCCTCTCCACGACCTCCCCCGCGTCCCTCCCGAAGACCAGAACCATCGGCTCCTTGCCCCAGTCGCCGAGGTGGTAAACCACGTCGGGCCTTTTTCCGGCCCTTTTCACCGCCCTCTCGATGCCCCACTCCATAGTCCCCCTCTCTGCCCTCTTCACCTCTTCAGGCTCTTCCCTGCGGTCGTAGAACGAAACGACGAGGCCGAGTTCCTTCGCCTTCTCTATCAGCTCCTCCGAGTAGCGGAGGTTCAGAACCGCTTTAATCTCCGGATAGAACTCGCGCATCCTGAGGAGGGCCCTTCTCAGGTGGTCGCTGGCGTTGAGCTCAACGGGACCGACGGGCTTTACGGTCTCCCCATAGCGGACGATTCTGCCCTTGACGGCGAAGACTTCTCCAAAGGGCGTCGCGAGGACGAAGTTTGTTCCCACCTCCGGAACGTGCGGGTTGAGCCTTTCTCCAAAGGCTACCAGCTCTTCAATGGCCCCTTCAAGCTCTTTCTCAGCTTTCCAGCGATAAAAGTCCCTCTCCAGCTCCCAGAGTGGATTAACTGCCTTAGCTTCCTCCTTCGAAAACCTGATGGAGTTTTCAACGAAGCGTTTTGCTTTCTCAACTGCCTCGGGAAGCTCAAGCCCCTTGGCGAGGAACGTCGCCAGAGCCGAGGAGAAGGCACAGCCGGTTCCGTGGGTGAAACCCTCGGCCTTCTCTCCAGGGAACTCGTAGAATCTCCCGCGCCAGTAGAGGACGTCGGTGAGGTTAAGGTGTCCCCCAGTTACGACCGCACCCTCGGCGCCGAGGTCCTCCACGAGGGCCTTCGCGGCTTTTCCCATATCCTCAACCGAGCGAATTTTAACTCCAGTGAGCGCTTCGGCCTCCGGGACGTTGGGAGTGACTATCGAGCCGGGAACGAGGGTCTTGAGAATTTTGCCGTCGTCAATGAGCTTTTTTCCGGTGCTTGAGGCAATCACCGGGTCGAAAACCCGGGTAAAGCCTTCCGTCTCTTCCCTCACGACCCGGGCGACCCCACCGCTCCCGAGCATCCCAATTTTGACAGCTTTAACCTCAAAGCCGTCCTTAACGGCCCGTATCTGCTCCCTTACAACCTCGGGCGGAAGGGTGTGGTAGCCCCTCACCTCCGAGGGGTTCTGGTAGGTTACCGCCGTCAGAACCGGGAGCGGGTGCTCGCCCAGAGCAGAGACCGTCTCGATGTCGGCCTTTAAACCGGCCCCGCCACCAGTGTCGAGGCCCGCCACAATCAGGACGGCCATCCCATCACCTCAGCTTCTCAAGGATTTCGAGGGCCGCTTTCCTTCCGCTCAGGAACATCCCGCCGAATATAGGCCCCATCCTCGGCGCTCCAGCGATGGCATTGGCGGCCATTCCCGTAACGTAGAGGCCCGGAAAGATTTCTTTCGTGTGCTTTACGGTGAGCTCCTCGCCTCTCTCGGCCCACATCGGCCCCTCCCCCGGAACCTGGAGGAGACCGCGCCTGACAAGGTGTTGCGTAACCTGCGCCCCGTGACCCGTTGAATCAACAACAAAGCGCGCCTCGACCGTGAGCGGGTCCACGTGAAGGCCCGTCATCATCACCGGCGTCCAGTTGATTACGATTCCTGCGACGCGGTTCTCCTTGAGAACCAAATCCTCAACCTCAACCATGTTGAAGAACCTCACGCCGGTCTTTACGGCCCTGCTCGCTATCGTCGTTGCCGTCTCGATGGCGTCGGCAACGTAGAGGCCGTTCTTGAAGGGTCTGTAGTTTATTCCGAACTCGTCGAGAATTTCTCTAGCTTCCTCCTGAACGACGATTTTATTGAAGCCCATCGCACCGCCCCAGATTCCGCCCCCGGTTGAGAGCTTCTTCTCGAAGATTACCACCTTCGCACCGTTCTTCGCGAGGTAGTAGCCTGCTACCATCCCCGAGGGGCCGGCACCTACAATAGCGACGTCGAGGCTCAGGCTTTCGAGAAGCTCGGCGGTGTAGGCCTCTATTATCGCCCTGCTTATCTCTATCTCCCTCAGCATCACGACCACCCAAAACCTTTTAAGTCCCGCTCAAAACTGAGTTTTGAAATTTAAAAACTTTGTTATAAGCAGGTTTTAAAACCGGGTGATTGGAATGACCCAGCTGGAAGAGGCAAGGCGCGGGGTAATCACCGAGGAGATGAAGTTTATCGCCGAGCGAGAGGGGATAAGCGCCGAAAAGCTCAGGAGGAGCGTGGCAAAGGGGCACACGGTGATATTCAGGAACGTCCGCCACGACTGGGTTAAGCCGGTCGCGGTGGGCAACGTCGTCCGCGTTAAGGTCAACGCCAACATTGGAACGTCGCGCGACATAGTGGACGTTAAGGCGGAGATAGAGAAGGCGAAGGTCGCCGTCAAGTACGGCGCCGACACGATAATGGACCTCTCCACAGGGGGTGACCTCGATTCAATAAGGAAGGCCATCATGCACGCCGTTGACGTGCCCATTGGCACAGTTCCAATCTACCAGGCCGCCGAGGAGATGCTGGCTAAGGGAAAGGCCATCATCGAGATGACCGAGGACGACATGTGGAAGGCCGTTGAGAAGCACTTCAGGGACGGCGTTGACTACACGACGATTCACGTCGGAGTTACTAAAGAAGTCGTCGAGAAGATGAAGAGGGTGAAAAGAGTCGTTGGCATGGTCTCGCGCGGAGGAACCTTCCTCGCGGCGTGGATACTCCACTGGGGCGAGGAGAACCCGTTCTACAGGGACTACGACTACCTGCTTGAACTCGCCAGGGAGTACGACGTTGTTCTGAGCCTCGGCGATGGACTTAGGCCCGGCGGCCTTCCAGATGCTGGCGACGAGCTTCAGATAGCCGAGCTTTACACCCTCGGGAGGCTCGTCAGGAGGGCGAGGGAAGCCGGAGTCCAGACGATGGTCGAGGGTCCAGGCCACGTGCCCATCGACCAGATTCCGGCCCAGATAAAGCTCGCGAAGGTTGCAACTGACAACGCGCCCTTCTACGTCCTCGGCCCAATCGTCACGGACATCTTTCCGGGCTACGACCACATCACGTCTGCCATAGGGGGAGCGATAGCGGCTTTGAACGGCGCGGACTTCCTGTGCTACGTTACTCCAGCCGAGCACCTCGGACTGCCGACTGTTGAGCACGTCCGCGAGGGAGTTATAGCGGCGAAGATAGCCGCCCACGCGGTCAATTTGACCCGCTTCGAGGCCGACTTTAAAAAGGACTACCTCATGAGCCTCGCGCGCGGTAAACTCGACTGGGCGAAGCAGTACGAGCTGAGCCAGGACAGGGAGAAGTTCATCGAGATACGGAAGGAGAGGCCGACGAAAACCGAGGCCTGCTCGATGTGCGGTGATTTATGCGCGATAAAGCTCATCAACGACATGCTGAGGAAGGGGTGAGAGCTTGAGGCTCGTCTACTCCGGCAAGACGAAGGACGTTTACGAGGACGGCCCCTATCTCGTCTTCCACTTCAAGGACAACGTTCTCGGGAGGGAAGGCAGGGAAGACAGCGGGGGCAACGAGGTAATCGGCGAGAAAGCAGGAAAGGGAAGCCTCGTTTTGAAGCAGACCGAGTTCTTCTTCAGGTTGCTTGAGGAAAACGGCGTGAAGACGCACTTTGTGGAGAGGATTGACGATAGAAAAGCCCGTTTTCTGAAGGCAGAGAGGATTCCGCTGGAGGTCATCTACCGCGAGCTGGCCTACGGGAGCTTCCTTCGGCGCTACAAAGGCTGGGTGAGGCCGTTCCAGAGGCTCGGGATAGTGGAATTCACCCTGAAGGACGACTCGCTCGACGACCCCCTCATAGCGGAGGAAGCCGTTATTGCCCTCGGAATCTCGAACAGAGAAGAGGTCGAGGCGATGAAGAAAACCACCAGAAAGGTCGCGGGAATCCTGCGGGAGTTCTTTTCCTCGAAGGGCCTTCAGCTCGTTGATTTTAAGCTGGAGTTCGGCAGGCTTGACGGCGAGCTAATCGTCATAGACGAGCTGAGCGGAGATACCATGCGCGTCGCGAGGGACGGGAAGATTCTGACGCTCGAGGAACTCTCGGAGGTGGTTGGATGATAATCTCGACGATAGCGTCTCATTCCTCCCTTCAGATTCTCCTCGGGGCCAAAGACGAGGTGTTCAGGACGAGACTCTACGTGAAGCCCGAGAGGAAGGCATTCTACGCCTCCACGAGGCTCGCGGACGAGCTTGTCGTCACGGAAGACATGGGCGCGATTCTCGAAGACGAAGGAATAGTAATCCCCCACGGCTCCTTCGTGGCCTACCTCGGCCTTGAGGGGATAGAGAGAGCTAAAGCAAAGTTCTTCGGCAACAGGCGCTTCCTCAAGTGGGAAACTACCTTTGAACTCCAGGATAAAGCCCTCGACGGGGCAGGAATTCCGAGGATTCGGGTCATCGAGCCCGATGAGGTTGAGCCGGAGAAGCTCTACTTCGTCCGCCTTGAGGGGCCGAGAGGAGGGAGCGGGCACTTCATAGCGCGCGGGGAGGAGCTTGATGAGAAGTTAGGGGAGCTTAAGGAACCCCACAGGATAGAGGAGTTCATCCCAGGCGTTTACCTCTACGTCCACTTCTTCTACTCGCCGATTCTGGGAAGGCTCGAGCTCCTCGGCGTCGACGAGAGGGTAGTTATCGCCGATGGAAACGCCCGCTGGCCGGTGAAACCGCTCCCCTACACGATAGCGGGGAACGTTGGCGTCGCTTTGAGGGAGTCGCTCCTTCCGAGGCTCTACGACTACGGTCTGGCATTCGTGGAAGCCATGAAGAAGCTCGAACC
Source organism: Thermococcus nautili (assembly GCF_000585495.1). Taxonomy (NCBI): domain Archaea; kingdom Methanobacteriati; phylum Methanobacteriota; class Thermococci; order Thermococcales; family Thermococcaceae; genus Thermococcus; species Thermococcus nautili. The sequence continues at coordinate 440,608 of NZ_CP007264.1, read as the reverse complement.
GCCCGGAATCATCGGCCCCTTCGCGCTCCACTTCGCCTACGACGGTAGCTTTAGGGCGATAGGCTTCGCCTCGCGCATCGACGGCGGTTCGAACGCCCTCCACTGGTACGGAAGGCTCTACTGGAACGAGCCCATGAGCGTCGGAAGGAGGATAGCGAGGGAAATCAGGCTGGCAATCGATGAAGACCGGCTCGGGGAGGTGGTAACGTGACCTACACTGGCAGAACCCTTGGGGTCGGGCTGATGAGGGGGAAGCCCTTCGCCTTCTACCTCCTCTGCTCCCGCTCCTTTCCGAGGAGGAGGGCAATCGTAAGGGGAAACGCCGTCTACATCGAGAACCTAACGAAGACGGACAACCCCTACGTGAGCTACCCGGTGGTGAGGCTCCTCAGCGAATACGCCGTAATCACGAACGGCCTCCAGACGGACTTCATAGCTCAGGCCCTCGAGTGGGAAAGCCCGAAGAAGGCCCTAATCCACGTTCTTGATGCCCTTGACTACGAGAGAGATGAATACAGCACGCCAAGGATAGCCGGGATAATCGGAACCGACGGTAAAGGCTGGCTCGGCTTCGCCGGAAAAGAGGAGTTCTGGGTGAGAGAGCTGGAACTGAGGGAAGGAAAGGCCTTCGTCACGGCAACGTACAACCTTGGCTTCACCGAGCTTGAGTTCCCGGCTTTCGAGAGTGCTGAAGAACTCGCGAGAAAGGCTTTGGAGCTTCCCTTCGAAAAGAAGGTGCTCGCCATTGGGGTTATGAGCGATAAAAAGTGGAAGTTAGCTTTATGCAATATCTAATAGACCTTAAAGAACTAGAACTTGAAACTCGCTCTCCAGCATTGCTCTCTCTTTTTCGTCAAGAGCATTTTTCTCAACAACAAGCAACAATGTCGCGTTTTTCTCAATAACGATGTCCTTAAGTGTTGTCAAAAATTTCATTACTGATTTGAAGCCATTTTCTAATATCAGATATTCCAGTGCATCTAAAACAATAACTGTGTTCCTGTCAACGCTCTTACTGATTTCATGGAGGAGAATGTGTAAGTTTGTTGGATTCACTGAGTACCTGCTCGGAATTTTGCTTACCCATATATATGGCAAGTTTGAACCTTGCAACAATTCTGGATGTCGTGTAACAAAAAGCACTTTCCTACCGCGAACTATATCCAGCACGTCCTTTAAAGTTGATGCATAAACTAAATAGGCACCCCTCTGAATTCTGGGCTCGCCATTTAGAGTTCCAAGCTTCTTGGGCGTAACTGATTCTCTGAGCGGTGAGGATGCTGACCACATTAAGTATGCTCCGAAAACGAGTGCTACAGAAATAATTATGTCATCAAGAACTTTTGTAAACTCAGTGGGATAAATATCGTTAGAAACATCTGCCACGAATCCAAGCCAAAACACAGTAAGAAAGAAAAATGCTTTTTTCACGACCTTTTTGGGCACCAAATAAGTAAAAGCTTCATGCCTCTTAACAACTAGGCCCAACATAAGCGTAACGGCAACTAGCTTGACTACCTCAAGATACAACTTTAATGGGGAATAATTCATTATCTCACCGTTTTTTTTCGGATTCAAACTCTTAAATTTTTCTATTTGTCTAAAAATGTTTGAAAAAATTTGAATATATTTCGAAAAACAAGCGGTTTATAACTTTTTCATAAGGTTCGCCATCTCGAGCGCGGCCATCGCGTACTCGAAGCCCTTGTTGCTCTTCACTCCCGCCCTGTTGAAGCCCTGGAGTTCGTCCTCGACGGTTATGACGCCGAAGATGACTGGAACGCCCGTGTCGAGCGAGACCTTCGCAACGCCCTTGGCAACCTCACCGGCGACCAGGTCGAAGTGCTTGGTTTCTCCCCTCACGACAGCTCCCAGGGCTAAAACCGCGTCGTAGTTTCCACTCTCGGCCATTTTCTTGGCTACCAGCGGAATCTCAAAGGAACCGGGAACCCTGACGACGTCAACCCTCTCAACGCCGTGCCTCTCGAAGCAGTCGAGTGCCCCCTTCAGGAGCCCCTCCGTGAGCAAATCGTTGAAGCGGGCAACCACTATTCCCATCCTCAGGCCGGTTCCGATAAAACCGCCCTCAACTGTTCTTACCTCCATCACCACACCCCCTAAACCTCGAAGGGAAGCTTGTGGCCGAGCTTTTTGGCCTTGACCCTAAGATAGGGCCTGTTGTGCTCGGTGACCTCCCCCGGAGCGGGGATAACCTCAACCACCTCAACCCCGAACTCCGCCAGGGCTTTGGCCTTCGCCGGGTTGTTCGTTATGAGCCTGATTTTGGAAATGCCTAAGGCGCGAAGCATCTGGAAGGCCGCCTCGTAGGTCCTTTCGTCGGCCTTAAAGCCCAAGGCTTCGTTGGCCTCAACGGTATCTAAGCCCTTATCCTGGAGCTCGTAGGCCTTAATCTTCTCCTTTAAGCCAATTCCCCTACCCTCCTGGTCCATGTAGAGCAGTATTCCGCCCTCCTGCGCTATCATCCTCAGCGAATTGGCCAGCTGACTGCCGCAGTCGCACTTGAGGGAAGCAAGAGTGTCTCCGGTTAGGCACTTCGAGTGCACCCTGACGAGAGGAACGTCGCCGTATGGTTCCTTGACTATCGCGACATGCTCCTTGAAGTCCAGCTCGTTCTCGAAGGCTATTATCCTGAACTCCCCGTACCTTGTCGGCAGTCTCGCGTTGACGTAAACTCTAATGAGCTGCTTCCTCTTCACGAACTCCTTCCAGACGTCGTCTGTCGTGATAACCGGCAGGCCGTGCTCCTCGGCGAACTTGAGGGCGTACTCGCGGTTGTGGGAGTCGCCTTTCTTGTCGAGAATCTCGATTATCAGGGCGTAGCGCCTGAATCCAAGGAACTCCATGAGCTCGAGCGAGCTCTCCGTGTGGCCGCGGCGCCTGTTGAGCCCTATCCCGCCGAGGAGGTGCAGATGCCCGGGGTAGCGGAAGGCTTCAACCCCCAGCCCCTCGGCGAGCTTTTTAGCTGTTAAAGCCCTCTCCTCCGCGGTTATTCCCGTGAAGGTTTCTTGGTAATCAACGGGGACGAGGAAGTTCGTCTCCCCTTCCTTGCTCGGCAGGCGGAAGAAGCCCTTCTTTGAGGCCTCATCCATATCCATCGTGAGGCAGAGGAGGCCTTTGGCCGAGAGCATGAAGTTCACAACCTCGGCAGAGGCAATCTCGGCCGGGTAAATCAAATCGGCCTCGAATTCCCTTCTGTCATCTATCAGCACGACGGGTTTTCCCTCAAGGATCGCCCTCCGGATTTCTTCAAGGTTCATACTCCCGCCTCCATGATGCGCTTTACGTACCTTGCCAAAACGTCAATCTCGTAGTTCACCCTGTCTCCGGGCCTCAGGGAGCCGAGGTTCGTCACCTCGAGCGTGTAGGGGATAACCTGAATCCAGAAGCGGTTCGCCTCGACCCTCGCGACGGTTAGAGAAACGCCGTTGAGCGCTATCGAGCCCTTCTCAGCTATTCCCCACCTCTCGCTGGGCATCTCGAAGGCCATCCAGGTCGTGTTCCCGCTCCTCCGCGCGGTGATGAAGCGAACCGTCCCGTCCACGTGGCCGGTAACTATGTGGCCGTCGAGCCTGTCCCCGAGCTTTAAGGCCCTCTCGAGGTTCACTAGCTTTGCCTCGCGCAGGTTGGTCCTCCTCAGGGTCTCCTCGCCGACGTCGAAGACGGCCGTTTTTCCATCGAACTCGACGACGGTTAAACAGGCCCCGTTCACCGCGACGCTGTCGCCCGGTTTGACCTCGAACGGGAGCTCAACATATAGCTTTCCCGCCGAGTAGCGGGCTTTGCCTGTTCCCTCAACGATTCCGCTGAACATCTCCACCACCGGGGTAAGCCGTTACGAGGAAGCTCTCACCGAGCCTCTCGATTGAGTCAATCCTCAGTAGCGGCACCTCGTTCGCGTTCTCAACATTCAGGCACTCGAAGGGCTTTATTCCCCTCCCAAAGAGCTTGGGGCCGTAGAAGAGGTAGAACTTGTCCGCGTAGCTTAAAAACTGGCAGGCTATCCTCCCACCCTCAATCAGGACGCTGTCGATGCCAAGTTCTCCGAGCTTCCTGAGGATTTCCCCGGGCTCGGTTATAGGGTAGGCTTCCGCTATTCCCTCGAAGAGCTCGGGCCTCTCGGTGAAGAAGATGACCCTGCCGTCCTCAAACAGTCTGAACTTCTTCCATGATTTCACCGCCCCAGCGACTCTGCCAGAGCGGTCGAGGACTACCTTGACCTTCTCGGGGCAGTTCTCCAGCCTGCAGTTGAGCCTCGGGTTGTCAGCTAAGACGGTCCCCGCGCCGACCATTATCGCCATGTGCCTCCTCCTGAGCTCCTGAACTTTGAGCCTCGCCCTCTCGCCGGTAATCCACTGGGAGGAACCTGTCTCCGTCGCGATGAAGCCGTCAAGGGTCAGGGCGAGCTTGATTGAAACGAAGGGCATCTTGGTAGTCACATACTTGATGAAAATCTCGTTGAGCCTTCTTGCATCGTCTTCGAGAACGCCAACCTCGACCTCGATTCCAGCCTTTCTCATCTTCTCGATTCCCCTTCCGGAGACGAGCGGATTGGGGTCCATCATCGCGACGACGACGCGCCTGAGGCCTTCCCTGATTATCCTGTCGGCGCAAGGCGGCTGCTTCCCCCAGTGGGAGCAGGGCTCGAGGGTCACGTACATAGTTGCGTCCCGCACGTCGTGCCCCTTGCTCTTCGCGTCCTCTATGGCATTGATCTCCGCGTGCTTCTCGCCGAAGCGCCGGTGCCAGCCGACGCCTATTATCTTCCCGTCCTTGACGATAACTGCCCCTACCATTGGGTTTGGATTGACCCAGCCCTCACCGTGCTTCGCCAGCTCGAGTGCCAAGCGCATGAATCTCTCATCTTCACTGCTCATGGTTGGACATTTGTTCCAAAATTTTAAATTTTTTGTTCCTTACTTGGAACAACGAAAGATTTTTATGGCCCGGGCCGAACGTTAAGACGGTGATTTTCATGGAAGACCCCTACATCTGGGCCGAGAACCTGAAGGACGAGCGCGTTCTAAAGCTCGTCGAGGAGGAGAACAGGAGGTTTAGAGAGTTCATAGGAGAGCTGAGCGACGAACTCTTTCCCGAGGTCTGGGAGTACTACTCGATTCCAGTCTTAACAGGTGCGAAGCTGACGGAGAAGGGCGTTATAGCGATGTACCGCGAGAGGGACAGGCAAATTATCAGGTGGCTCGGCGGAGAGGATATAGTTGACTCGAAGGAGCTTGAAAAGGAGCTTAACGATGAGGTTCTCCTTCAGGGATTCACTGCGGACGGAAAGGGCAGGTTTCTGGCCTACAGCTTCTCGATAGGCGGTGCCGACGAGGGAATAACGAGAATCGTCGACCTCGAAACCGGCGAGCTAATCGAGGAGTTCAGGCCGTCGGTGTGGAACGTCACCTTCCTTGAAGACGGCTACTACTTCGCCCGCTTCTACAGGCACGGGGAAACGCCTGACGGAGTTAAAGCGCCGGCCGAGAGGTTCTTCCGAAAGGATGCAAACGGGGAGAAGATGGTCTTTGGAGAGGGCCTCGGCTCCGGCTACTTCATTTCGCTGAGGAAGAGCACCGACGGAAAGTGGGCGATGGTTACCGTTACCTTCGGCTGGAACAGTGCGGAAATCTACGCCGGCCCGATAGACGAGCCCGAGAAGTGGGAGAAGGTTTACTCGGCGGACGTTCCGGTTGAACCGATTGACGTAATCAACGGAAAGCTCTACCTCCTGACGAGGGAAGGGAAAGGATTGGGAAAGCTCATCGCGGTCAAGGACGGAAAAGTCGAGGAGGTAATTCCCGAGGGCGAGTTCCCCCTTGAGTGGGCCGTCTTAGTTGGGGACAAAATCCTCGCGGGCAGGCTCGTGCACGCGAGCCACAGGCTTGAGGTTTACTCGCTCGACGGAGAAAAGCTCGACGAGATGACCTTCGACCTCCCTGGGAGCGTTTACCCGCTCGACGCCGACGGAAAGAAGGTTTTGCTCCGCTACGAGAGCTTCACCGTTCCCTACAGGCTCTACGAGTTCGACGGAGAGCTCAAGCTCGTCGAGGGACAAGAAATCGAGGGGAACTTCAGGGTCGAAGAGGACTTCGCGGTCTCGAAGGATGGGACGAGGGTTCACTACTTCCTTGTTAAGGGCGAGAGGGACGAGAAGAAAGCCTGGGTCTTCGGATACGGTGGCTTCAACATCTCGCTGACGCCACGCTTTTTCCCGCAGGCGATTCCCTTCATAAAGCGCGGGGGAACCTTCGGAATGGCCAACCTGCGCGGCGGAAGCGAGTACGGCGAGGAGTGGCACAGGGCTGGGATGAGAGAAAATAAGCAGAACGTCTTCGACGACTTCATAGCCGTCCTTGAGAAGCTGAAGGGCGAAGGATACAGGGTAGCGGCGTGGGGCAGGAGCAACGGCGGTCTTCTGGTCTCGGCAACCCTCGTCCAGAGGCCGGACGTAATGGACTCGGCGCTGATAGGCTACCCCGTCATAGACATGATGCGCTTCCACAAACTCTACATCGGTAGCGTCTGGATTCCGGAGTACGGCAACCCCGACGACCCGAGGGACAGGGAGTTCCTGCTGAGATACTCTCCATACCACAACGTCAGGCCGGCAGAATACCCGCCGACGCTCATCTACACTGGCCTCCACGACGACCGCGTGCACCCGGCCCATGCAATAAAGTTCTTCCTGAAGCTGAAAGAGGTAGGAGCACCGGTTTATCTCCGCGTCGAGACAAAGAGCGGGCACATGGGTGCTTCACCTGAGACGAGGGCGAGGGAGCTTGCCGATTTGCTCGCCTTCGTCCTAAAGGCGCTTTCGTGATTCCCACCGAGGTTAGTTGGGACTTTCCCGTCCCTTCCCTTTTTCAAAGTTCTTTCGAAGGGTATTCGGTGTCCACGGGAAGAGATAAGCTTATATTGGGAACGTCGTTAAAAGTTATGGCTGAGAGGCGATGGTCGCAGGAAGGATTTCAACCGGGGTCCCTGGGCTTGACGTAATGCTTCACGGTGGATTGATTCCCGGAAGGGTTTACCTCGTCAAGGGTTCGCCCGGAACCGGAAAGACGACCCTGGCCATGCACTTTGCGATGGCGGGGGTTGCAAACGGGGAGAGTGTACTGTATATAACCCTTGAAGAGCCCGCCGAGAACATAAGAGAGGACTTCGGGAGGATGGGCTTCGACGTTTACCACGAGGATTTCACCCTAATTGACGCTACCCCAACAACCGAGCACTACGTTTTGGTTGAAGACTTCTTCGAGACCTTCGCCAAGAACCTCAACAAGCTCACCGAATCAATAAAGGAGCAGTTCAGGGTCAGGCGCTACTCGAGGGTGGTCGTTGACCCGATAACGATGCTCAAGCTGGCCACAAAGGACGAGATTGACTACCGCAGGGCGTTTCTGACGTTCGTCAAGAGCATGATGCGTCTCAAGGTAACGGTTCTCATAACGTCTGAACTCGAGAGGACCGACATCGAGGAGTACCTTGTGAGCGGTGTCATCGAGATGAAACTCCTCGAGCGCGATGGAAAGCTGATGAGGGCCATCAAGGTCACCAAGTTCCGCGGAAGCGGCTTCGACAACGTCATAAGACCCTACGAGATAACCGAGACCGGCATGGTGGTTCACCCCGACAGAACCGTGCCGTGAGGGTTCGAAATGCTTCCCCCCGAGGTCAAATCCGTTCTTGAAGAACTCCGCGCCGAGAGGATACGCGGTGCAAGCTGGATGGCCAGACGGGGAGCGGAAGCTTACCTGATTCTGGCAGACCTTCTTGAGGGCGACGAGCTGAGGAAGGCCCTCATCGAGCTCAGGCACGAGCTTCCAAGGATAAACCCAACGATGGCTTCGCTCTACAACCTCTCGCGCTTCATTCCCGTAACGGACAACCCCCTTCTCGTCAAGTCCCGGGCGGAAGAGTTCCTCCGTCTGATTGACGAGGCGAAGAAGACAATCGGCAACATCGGAAGCGAGCTCATAGAGGACGGCGACACGGTTATAACACACTCCTTCTCGTCGGCGGTCTTTGAGATACTCAGGACAGCAAAGGCCAAGGGGGCGAACTTCAAGGTAATCCTCACCGAGAGCGCCCCGGACTATGAGGGAATAGCGCTGGCGAGCGCCCTCGAACGGGAAGGAATCCGCTTCGAGGTCATAACCGATGCTCAGCTCGGCCTCTTCGCCCGGAACGCCACGATAGCCCTTGTGGGAGCGGACAACGTAACGCGCGATGGGGCGGTTGTGAACAAAGCCGGCACCTACCTCCTCGCTCTTGCGTGCCACGACAACGGCGTTCCCTTCTACGTTGCAACCGAGAGCTTCAAGCTCCACCCAGAACTCAAGAGCGACGAGGTTGAAATACTCGAGAGACCTTACGCAAGGCAGGGCTACCGCGTGAGGAACTTCCTCTTCGACATCACGCCCTGGAAATACATCCGGGGCATAATAACGGAACTCGGGATTCTCGTCCCGCCGAGGGAAATTTAAGAAAAGGAAGGAAATCAGCTCTCCTCACCGACGAGCCAGAGGAGAGCGCCCTTGATGAAGGGCCAGTTGCTCTTGATGTACTTGCTGTAGTAGGCGTCACTCAGGGCCTTGCTTGAGCCGTAGACGACTATCCTGCCCTTTCCGAAGGTTACCGCCGCGGCAACGACGGGCTCGCTTCCCTTCTCGTAGACGGTGTTGCCCTCGGCGTCAACTGCGTAGGCGCTCTCGTAGCCCCTAATTACCCACTTCGCGTCGCCGGTAATCTTGAGGGTGTCGCCGTTGTAGTACATCGTCCAGTTCTCGGGGATGTACTTGGTGATGGCGCAGTTCCTGTTGTAGATTCCGATGAACGGATAGTAGGGCTTTCCACTGTTCCTGTCATCGTCCATGAGTTCGGTCTTCTCGAACTGGACGCCGGTGCCTTCGAGGAGTACGTTGAGGCCCTCGCTGAGGTACTTGTACCAGTCACCGGCCACGAAGAGTGCTCCTCCCTCCTCAACGTACTTTCTGAGGGCGCTTATCTCCTCGTCGCTCAGCTTCGTCTTGGGGTTGGTGAGTATGACGACGTCGTACTTCTTCAGCTCGTCGTAGGTGAGCGGGGCGTAAGTGACGTTAACCTCCCAGCCGAGGTTCTCGATGTTCTCCTGGAGGCCGGTGAAGCCGTATTTGGTGAAGTAGTACTGGCCGTGCGAGAGGTCTATGAGGGCCTTGGTGATGTGAATCGTGTAGTTGGCCATCGTCTGGTTTGTCACGGTTCCGTTCGAGGGCGCGGTCACGTTTCCGGCCGTCTGGTTCGTCTGGGTCTGGTTGGTCTCGTTCACCGGCGGGTGGCAGAGGGGCTCGACCTTGACGAGCGTCTCTTGGAGTATTGGGAGAACCTTTTCGATTCTCTCAACAACGTCCTGCGCAAGGAAGCGGGCCTTCCTTATGTGAACCATGACGGAGTACGTGTAAAGCCTGTTCCCCGAAAGGAAGAGCGCCGTTCTGTTCTTCATCTCAAGGAACTTAGCGTACTCGGCCTTGGTGAGGTTGTAGTTGGTCTCAATCCACTTGACGTCGTCGGAGAGGTCGCCGAGGTTCACACCGCACTTCTGGAGCTCCTGAACGGTGGCGGTCAGGTTCTCGTAGAGCTCATCGAGCTGGGGTGCAATCCTGTTGTAGCCGTTCTCGTAGAGGTATGTGAGGCCGTAGAACAGCCTGTAGGGGTTAACGTAAACCTGAACCTGCTTGGTGATGAAGTCGTTGATTCCATCGCCGACGACCTCTGCGGTGACGTTGTATTCTCCTTTGGCCATCGGAATCCAGGTCTTCTCAAGGGTCTCGGTGCTCTTGGGTCCGAGGGTTATGTTCTCGGTGTAGAGCGGAACGCCGTTTATCTTGAGGTAGAAGGTGACGTTGGTCTCCGCGTCTCCGCTGTTGGTAATGCTGACATAAACCTTGCCCGGGATTCCAGAGTAGAGGGGCTCGTTTATTTCGAGGGACTTAACGGCGACGGGAACGTAGTACTCGATTATAAGCTTGGGGTGCTCGTCAATGTACTTGCTGTCCTTGGAGGTGAAGTATATGTAGTCCTTGACGTCCACGTGGCTGAGGTTCGAGTGGAGGTAGAAGCTGACGACGCCATCGGTCTCAAACTGCTCCCTGACGAACTCGGTAACGTTCCAGGTGAAATCGGCGTTGACGTTGCCGTCCGGAAGCGAGATGACTCTCCAGTCGAGGGGACCGACGGCATCGGTGGGCTGATTGTACCACCTAAGGGTATCCTCGCTCCAGTTGTCATCGAGGACGCCGTAGACAGAGATGTTATGGGTGCGGTAACCGTAGTGGTTATAAGCGTGCAACCAGAGGGTTGCGCTGACTATAACGGCGCCCTTGGGGATGACCCCGTTGAGGTTGAACTTAAGGTAGGCTCTCTCCTCCTTGCCATAATAGGTACCGACGGCGAGTCTGTAAGTTTTGTAGTCCACGTAACCGCTTTCCGCTATCCACGTATCATCGGTCGGTTCTATTGAAACGGTCTTTGTAACGTGGGTAGTGCTTGCCCCGACAGAAAACGACGTCGGAATCAGCCCTACCAAGAATAGTAATACGATTGCAACCGCCAGGCGCTTCATAGCATCACCCGCAGTTCTTTCACGGTCACCCTAAAAAGCTTTCCGGAAGCCTAATAAACATGGAGATGTTAAAAACGCTGGTGATGCGAATGCCGATAACCACCAAGACTGGCGATAAAGGTTTAACCGGCCTCTTCACGGGCGAAAGAGTCGCCAAAAACTCCCCGATAATGGAAGCCAACGGAACGATTGACGAACTCGACAGCTTCATCGGCGAGGCAAAGCACTACGTGCCGGACGAAATGGCCGGAATTCTTGAGAGGGTTCAAGTCCAGCTCTACGACCTGATGGCAGAACTCGCGAGCAAGGGAAAGTACGTGAAGGTCGGGGATAATGAGATTCGCTGGCTTGAGGAGCTAACGAGGAAGTACGAGGACGAGCTCCAGCTCAGGGCCTTCGTCCTGCCGGGCTCAACGATTGCAAGTGCGAAGCTCGACGTCTGCAGGACTATAGCGCGAAGGGCAGAGCGGAAGGTCGCGAAGCTCTACCTTGAGGTCGGCATAGGGGAGAAGGCACTCGTCTACCTCAACAGGCTCAGTGACCTGCTCTTCGTGATGGCGAGGCTCATAGAAAAGCGCGAGGGGAAGCTGAAGGAGGTCAAATAGAGCGCCGGTACTCCTCCATTGCCTCCTCGTAGCGGTCGCTGAGGAGTTCGTTTGCCCTGCTTTCCACGTCTTTCAATGCCTTCTCGGCCTCTTCAAGGCTCGGGCTGACGACGGCAACTCCGAGCCCGCCGATTCGCTTTATCGCTATCACCTTCTTCCCGTTGCGGATGAAGACCTCTACGCTCCCCTCAAGGCCCAGCTCTCCAGCCTTCTTCTCGATGTAGTGGAGAACGTCCTCTATGTGCGCCCCGAGCCTCTCGTTGCCCTCAAGGCTGAGGCCGTCCTGGGTGATGACCATCTCGTAGATTTCCGGTTTCTCCCTCCACAAAAAGGAAAGGAGACGGATGGGCATGGCGACCACCTCAGTAGAGCATCTCCTCGAGCTTCGGGAGGACCTTCCTGAGCTCAAGCTTCATCCTGCCGAGGTTGAGGTCGGCGTCGCCGATGACTATCAGGTAGTAGTCGCTTCCTATCGGGTTGGTGAACATCCTGGCGTTCTTGAACTCAAGAATGGCCTCCTTGAGTTCTCCTGCCCCGAACTGGTCGCCCATCAGCTTTATGGCAGAAACGAGCTCGTGGAGGACCCCGGCGATGGCCTCGCGGTCGAGGTTCTTCTTCATCGCCGACTCGATGACGAGGCCGTCCTTGTCGACCACTATCGTCCCTATGACCCCGTCTATTTCCAGCATGTCCGTGAGTATTTTACCCATCACGAGGTCCACCGCGCTCATTTTACCACCCCCACGAGCTCGTCAACAAAAGTTACAAAAAGTATTTAAAAGTTTTACGGCCTCGGATTCTCCACTTCTGCCGCTGGTGGCCCGTCAACGTCTTTTAGAAGGACATCCCGGTATTTCACCCAGTAGTAGACCACCACGACTGCCATGCCAAACCACATCCCAAACGCCACGAGCCACGCGGGGTAGATGTTCAGGAGGGGACCGACGAGGACGAGACCGAGGGGCGTGGCAATCCTCGTGAGGATTCCGAGGGCAGAGAAGACCCTGCCGCGAACCTCGCTCGGGACGGCACGCTGAATCTTCGACTGTATCGGAATGTCTATGAAGGCCTCGGCCACTCCCATGATGATTGAAACGGCCATCAAAAGGGCGAAGGCTTCGTTCCTTCCCAGGCCAGAAGCAGGGGATATGAGCCAAATGAAGACCACCATGACGAAGCCGTTTATGAACATCGCCCTGAACAGGAACCTTCCGGCGTTCTTACCGAACTTAACTGCTATGAGGATGTTTCCGAGCAGGGCCCCGCCCATGAAGAAGCTCTCCATGAGGCCAAACTGGACGCTCGTGAACTTGAGCACTTCCCTCATCGCGTAGGGGAGCAAGACGGCACCGAAGGGCGCACCGAAGATTCCCATGAATATCGCGAAGGTCATCAGAGTCTTAAGGTAGCTGTGTCTGAAAATGAAGCGGACGCCTTCCTTTATGTCGCTCAATACCTGGCCGAGCCCCTCAATCGGCTTCGCCTTCCACTCATAGCGAATTAGCATCTCAAACAGGCCCGAGCCGAAGAAACTGACCGCGTTTATCAGCATCGCGAGCTTAATCCCGCCGATTCCATAGATTAAACCGCCAAGGGCCGGCCCAAGGAGGCGCGCTATTATGGTCAGAGAGGCGACCGTCGAGTTGGCCTTTTCAAGGAGCTCCTTATCAACCAAATCCGGGAACATCGCCCCGGTTCCCGCGGAGAAGAAGGAACCGAGGATTGCCATCACGATTTGAACCGCCAGGAGCTGGTAGATTCCGAGGAAGTTGAAGGCTATGACGCCGAAGAGAAGAACTCCCCTGAGCAGGTCGAAGCCGACCATGAGCCACTTTCTGTTATACCTGTCGCCGACGACGCCGGCGAAGGGCATGACAATTATTGAGGGGATTATCTCCGCCAAGATGAAGAGCGTCATCATTGAGCCGCTGTGCGTTTTGTCCAGCACGTAGAGCGGCAGAGCGACGTCCTGAACTGCCCAGCCGAGCTGGGAAATAAAGCGGCCGATGGCGAAGAGCCAGAAGTTCCTGCCGAGGCTCACGGTACCACCTCCAGCTTTTCCGAACCGATGCTTATAACGATTCTCCCGAAGCGGAGGTAGTAGTATAACGCTATGAGCACGCTCGGAATCGTGAGCGCGAGGACCACCGGCGTTACTCCCGCGGCGTCGAGCAGGGGACCGACGAGGGCCATGCCGAGCGGCGTAGTCGCCATCATGACAGTCTCAAGGGCCGTGAAAAAGCGGGAGCGAAAATCGTCCGGGACCGCCTTCTGGAGCTTTGTGAACAGCGGAACGTTCACAAGGGTGTTGAAGAACCCTATGAGGCAGATAGTCACGAGGAGGGCCGGATACGCAAGTTCACCAAGTATGGAGCGCGTCACGAAGGCGAGGGCGGTGAGACAGGCGAGCTCTGTAAACAGGGCCCTGAAGAGCATACCCTCCGACCGCTGGCCGAGCTTCAAAGCGATGAGCAGGTTCCCAGCGAGGGCGCCGAGCGTTGCAACCGTCTCGACGCTCCCGAACTGAACGGAGGAGAGGCCGAGCTCGACCCTCGTGAGGTAGGGAATGACCACGACGAGGACAGGGTTGAGGAGCGTGTTGAGAAGGACGCCAAAGCTCACGAAGACCATCAGGTTCTTTGAGCCCTTTATGAAGCGGAAGCCGTCAAGCATCTCCGACCAGACCTCGCGCAGGCTTGAAAGCTCCCGCGTCTCCCGGCGGTAGTCAATTAGAACTTCGAAGAGGCCGGAGCCGAAGAAGCTGACCGCGTTTATCAGGATTGCAAGCTTAATTCCGCCGAGGGCGTAGATTAGACCTCCAAGAATCGGGCCGAGTATCCTGATGACCTGTCCCCCGCTCTGCAGTATCGAGTTCGCTCTCGCCAGCTGCTCCCTCTCCACCAAATCCGGGAACATTCCCACTATGCCCGCCGAGAAGAAGGCCCCCATGACGCTCATGACCACCTGAACCGCGAGGAGCTGATAGATGCCGAGAAGGTTGAAGGCGATAACGGCGAAGAGCAGAATCCCCCTAGCTATATCGAGACCGTACATGAGCTTCTTCCTGTCGTAGCGGTCGCCCACAACGCCCGCAATCGGGTTGACTACAAGACCCGGAATCAGCTCGGCCATCACGAAGAGGCTCATCATTGCCCCGCTTCCCGTCTTATCGAGCACGTAGAGTGGGACCGCGACATCCTGAACCACCCATCCGGCCCGCGAAATCCACCTGCCCACCGCGTAGAGCCAGAAGTTCCGGCCCATTCTCGAGTCGAGCATGTCCGCTAACCCCCTTGCCATCAACAATCATTGAATTGCAGGATTAGATAATTATGGAATTAAAGAATCAAATCAGCTCAACCCGAACGTCGCCGTTCACGGTCTTCACCCGGATTATGAAGTCCCCGGTGCCGATGACCCTGTCCTGGATTCCGATGAGCTTCACGTCCCCGTTCACTTTCCTTGCCTCAACCCTCGCGTCGCAGAACTCGGTGAGGCGGAGCGTTATGTCGCCGTTGACACAGCTCACCGAGACGTCACCGTCGAGCTCTTCGAGGGTCACCTCTATGTCCCCGTTCACAGTGGAAACCTCTAGAGGGCCGGCAACGGGAAGGTGAGCCTCTATCTCGCCGTTCACGCTCTTTATCAGCTCGGCCTCGCAGTTTCTGAGCGTTATCTCACCGTTCACCGTGGTCACGCCGGTGAAGCGGACGCCTTCAGCTATAATCTCCCCGTTCACGTTTTTGGCCTTCACCGGGACGCCCTTTGGCACTTTAAGCTCTATCTCGGCCCAGCCTTCCTCCGCTTTGAGGACGCCCGCGAACCGGAACCTTCTCTTCGGCTCCTCCCTTATGACGAGCTTCCCGTTTTCGTTCTCGATTATCACCTCCACCTCGCCGTGTGTCGTGTAGTTAACCTCAACGTAGTCGTTTTCCCAGCCCTCAATCTCAACCCGGCCGTTCGTGGCCTTCAGGTCAACTTCCCGGACGTTTTCAAACATCATCGAACTCACCCCAAGTATCAACCACAACGACACCTTTCGCGCTTGAGAGCCGAATCCTGTGCTCGCCACTCCCGAGGAGCCGTCCCGAATTCAGGATGACCCCGTCAGCGTTTCCCGCGACCTCCACAGTTGCATCGCAGTCCTCGGGCAGGGACAGTCTGAGGGAGCCCATGACGACCGAGGCGTCGATTGGTGCCTCCAGTTCAAGCACCTTGAGCTCAAGGCTCCCCATGGAGAGAGCTATCTTCGTCTTCTTCCAAACGTAGAGAGAGCCATTAAGCCTTGCAGGACCGACCGCGAGGTCTCTGACGGAACATTCCGAGAGCTCCGCGGTGGCTTCTCCAATCGCGAGGGAGTCGAAGCTCACCGCCTCAGCGTGCAGAGAGGTCCGCTTCATTCCCCCTGCTATTTCTACGCCCTTTGGGACCCTCATGACTAGCCGGGCGCGCTCTTTGTCTTTCCTTGGAAGATTTTTGAGCTTCCATTCCGTGGATGTAAGGATGCTGAGCTTCCCGGAGCGTTCCTTCAGGGAAAACGCCGATTCCGGGGCGGCTTCAATGTGAACCGCTCCGTTGGGCGAAGGTAGTATCTCCACATCTGCATCGACGAGCTTCATCCAGACCCTTTCGACGTTCTCAAACCTCACAGCCATCCCTCCAGAGGCCCGGGCTGGAAGTCGAAGAGGGCCTCCTCGGCACCATTGAGACGCTTCTCCGGCTCCATACCCTCACCCCACGTAGTTCATCAGCTCGTCTAGGAGCTCCTTAACGCGCCGCGTGAGCATGGTCCTGTCAACGCCGAAGCCCTCGATGAGGCCCGCGCTCTGCTCCTCAACGATTTCCTTCGCCTTCCTAACCACGAGGCGGTAGGCTTCCTCGTTCTCTATGGTGTGGGTCCTTCCGCCCGCCCTAATCTTGACGACCCCGTCCCTGGCGGAGATTACAACGTCCTCGATGCGTATCTTCGCCCGCCCCTTGCCGACGGTGACGGAGATATCTCCGGAGCGGAGCGAGACGGCATCGCCGAGGCTGAGCGTTTCGTTTCCGCTCCTGTAAACGACTCTACCCCCTTCGACCTCAATCGAGAACTCCTCCGTCTCTATCTTCAGCCGGTCGCCGACCTTGGTGAGCTGGAAGCCGTTGCGGAGCTCCCTGATGGTGAGCATTTCCTTCGGCTTTCTAGGGTTCCCATCGCGGATTCTGAAGGGTCCTATCTTCACTTCTTCTCCGTGGGGTGTCTCGATGACCTCCACGAAGGGAACCTTGACATACTCAAAGTCCTCGCCCTCGTAGACCTTGACGATGCCGAGGTCCACGGCCGTTGAGCCCTTTTTGTTCTTGTAGAGCCTGTCCGGGTTGATTAGCCTGCTCACTTCAGCGACAAAGCCCTCATCCGCCTTCGTCTTCTTCCCGACGGTCAGCTCACCCCAGACCACGACGGGGCTTGAGAGGGCCTTTTTTATAGTCCCGAGGGGTGTCTCGGCCTTAACCTCCACCTCGCCGTCTATGGCCCAGCCAACCCGCCTGTTCCCGAACTTGATGGGATATGCCTTCCCGCGTCCCTTCAGCCTCACGTCCCCGAACTCAGCACCGCTGAACTCGTAAGTCTTCTTCTCGACCTTCCAAGTGAACCGCTTTTCTTCGCCCTTTCCGATGAGCAGTCCCGCTATTGAGAGGACGACGGCGTAGGCAAAGGCCCTTCCAGCTAAGTCGTGCAGGTCATCCGGCATACCGAGCCAGCCGCCGAAGTAGAGAAAAACGCTCGTCCACAGGAAGCCCTTGGCGAGCGCGAAGACGATTCCCGTAACGGTCACCCCAACCCATTTGCCAACGCTCAGCAGCTCGAAGGCGAATATCAGCGCGATTATCGAGTAAACGAGGTAGCGGTTGTAGGGCTCAAGGCCGAGATAACCTTTGAAGAGCCAGACTATCAGCAGAACGGCCGTTATCTTCTTCAGGTACTCCGCGACCTTGAAGCGCGGGCTTTCTTCAGTATAAAACGGATAGCTCATTCTTCCACCTCCTCAAGTGCGGTTATGATTTCAAGCAGGCGCAAAAACAAACGTCCGTCGGGCGAGATTTCGTACTTGTCGCCCTTCCTGACCATTCTCGTCTTGAGAAGGAGCTTGAGATGGTGAGAAACGGTTGGACTTTCAACGCCGAGGGCCTCTTTAATCTCCTTGAAGCCCATCGGCCGTTTGGATAGCATTTTGAGGATTCTAATCCTGTCCGGGTTTGCCAGAGCTTTGAGGGTCCTCGCGGCCTTCTCCTCGTCGAGTTCCGGGAGCTGGCCGTCGCTCAGCTTCTTCCTGAGCCTCTCCTTTATGGAGAGCATGACCTCGTCAACGGGGTCAACGCTCTCCTCAAGCAGGGCCAGCTTCCTCCTCAGTTCCTCAAGCTGGGCCTTTAGCTCGTCCATGCTACCACCAGGTACAGACTTTTGTAGTACAATTTTCTGTACTTAACTGGTGCTGAAGGTATATAAAAGTTTATCGGTTTGTCGGCTCAATTATGAATCGAAGAAACTGAAGAGGTACGGAGTAACAAAGTCAGAAAAGGCCAAAAAGCCAAAGATATCTGGATTCATCCGAGCCTGGATTCTATGGCCTTAATTTCGTCGTCAAGAAGGTCCCTAATCTGCCTGAGGAGCTCAAGGTACTCTCTCAATGTTTCCTTGTCAATTTTCCTCTCGCGACCCATTTCCTCAATCTTTTTCTTGAGCCTCTCATGGTAGCTTATCGCGGTGTAGAGCGAGCGCAAAGCTAAGTCGTTCGACGTCCTCAGGTACTCCCACCCCTTGTCTGTGAGCCTGTACTTTACGCGCCTCACCTTACCGCGGTACTCCTCCCTCGGTTCTAGGAGACCTTCCTCCACCATCTTGTTGAGGAGCGTGTAGAGGTTGCTGTGGCTCGGTTTCCAGATTCCAACCGTGAACTTCTCCAGCTCCTTGAGTATCTCGTAGCCGTGTGTTTCTCCCTTTAATCCGACGATGACGAGGATTATGTTCTTCAAAGGGACCGTGAAGAGGCCCTTTATGATTTTCCTCTCGAACTCCGTCGCAACCACCCCTGACATGTGGATGACCAAAAACCTTTATAAACTATTCCCTGTGACGACATGTCGGAAATAGACATGTTTAAAAGAGAAGTGTTGAAGGGCAACATAGGTGATGAACGATGGCGTGGAACGACTGGATTGTGAAGCACGCAAAGCTCATCGTCGCGGTGTGGATAGTGGTCATAGTGCTCGCAACGCCGCTGGCGATGAAGCTGAGCGATGTCACCAACTACAGCATGAGCCAGTTCATGCCCAAGCACGTGGAGAGCGTTGAGGTTCAGAACAACATGAGCGAGTACTTTCCGGGCTTCTCCCAGAACGACAACATGACGTACATAATCATCACGGGAATCAACGTTAACAGTCCCCAGGCTAAAGAAGCCTATGAGCGCTTTAAAGCAGAAGCGAAACCCTACGGGAGCAACTTTACCTCCTACTACGATGCCGTTGAACTGCTCCACAACAAGTCCTACGAGATAGCCCTCAACCTCACGAAGACAACCGCAAATCTCACGGGTATTCTCTACACCTCGGCCCTCAACGCCAGCATGGCTTACAGAATGACGCTAATCCAGATTGAGAACCTGACCAACCAGGTAAAGGTTCTCAACGAAACCGTTCCAGATTTGGCAAGGGCTTATCTCGCGCTCGAAGCCAACCTGACGACCCTCTACAACCAGAGCCTCGCCCTCAGGGAGGCGCTTAACCAGACGGATTTGGCCTACGTTGAGCTTCACCAGAACCTCACCAATGCAAGCGAGCAGTTGAGAACGCTGAACGCAACGATAGCGAGCCTCAACCTCGGCCTCTACAACCTGAGCGACGGCTACGCCAAGACCTACCTCGGCATCCTCGGAACCTACGGGGCCCTCGTCCAGGCAGGAGCTTACCAGAGCGGACTCAGCGAAATGACGGCACAGGCGATAGCGACTCAGCTCGGCGTTCCGGTTGAATTCGTCTACGCGGTCTACAACGCGACCTATCCTGCCTACACTGCTTACGGGGCGACGGCCATAACCGACGCGTTCCTGGCCAACGTCACGAAGGCTATGGTTCTGACCCAGATAGCCGACCCGATGCAGAAGAACCTCGCGGAGGCTTACTCGGTTGCGTTCTACCAGGGAGTTCTTGCGTTTGACGAGCAGGCTGGAAGCGATTACGCCCTCATTCAGCTTGGCGAGAACGCGGTAGAACCCGTTGAGGAGATAGCGAGCAACGCTCTCAAGAACCTACCGGCGGTCATCGAGATGGCCGGTGGTAGCTACACCGTTCCGGGCTTCGGTGAGGTTCCCGCGAAGACTCTCGCCTACATCGTCAACGTCTCGATAAGCCTCGGAAGGGACCCGAGCGCTCTGGCCGTTGAGGACGCCACAATCGAGGTCGCGAAGGCTCTTATGGCCGGCAGTCCGCTCCTCCAGATGCCCAACGCCGACGAGGTACTGAGGACGCTCCTCATCTACGGTCCGACCAGGGAGCTTGAGGAGAACCTCCTCGCAGGGGCGCTGGCCGAGAAGCTTCCAGCAGAACAGAAGCCGTTAGCCAAGCCGATAGCGAAGACGGTCGTTACCTTCGACGCCAACGCAACCGGCGTTCTGGCGAAGAACCCTGAGGCGCTGAAAAAGGCAACGGTTTCACTGCTCACCGAGCTCGTGAAGGAGAAAGGCGTTGAGCTTCCGGAGAGCGTCATAAGCGAGGTCTACGACTCAAACGGAAACGTCGCGCCGATAGCGAAGGAAATCTTAATTCAGAAGACCGCGGAGAAGCTCCGCAACGAGAATGTAGCCACGGTTATGGTCAACGCCGTCGTCAAGAACCCTGAGGAGCTCGCCAGGGGAGTCGGCGTGAAGGAAGCCGTCAAGGAGATTATCACGAGCCTCGCCGGGAACGCGCCGATAGACATTGGAAAGGTCGTTGACGACATTTATGCCGGAAAGGACGCCTACACGATAGCCTACGAGCTCTTTGAGCAGGGCGTCAACGAGAAGCTCGCCAACGTGACGGCCCCCGAGGACGTCAAGGAGACGCTGAAGGAGATAATGCTCGCGGTCGCGAAGAACTATCCGATGAGCGACTCCGATATCGAGGCCCTCGTCAAGGAGAAGACGGCGAAGCTCGTCGAGAAGTTCGTGAAGGAGATAAACCTCGGAGTTGAGCTCAACATAGACGCCAAAGAGCTCGTGGATATTGCCTTCCAGTTCAGGGACGACCCAGAAAAGATAACCAGGGAGGACGTTAAGCCGATAGAGGAGCAGATTTATCCGTCCATCTACAGCCTCGCTGAAAGCTACATCGGCATGCTCAAGAGCCCGGACAACACGACGATGCTGATAACGATGGTTCCGAAGAGCCTCAACACGACCAATCTCGAGGAGCAGAGCAAGTTCCAGTACGAGAACACCCTCAAGGCGAAGGAAGTCCTCCTGAAGGAGATGAAGAAGTACTTCCCAGATGCAAAGGCCTACATCAGCGGAACGCCGGTTCAGACCTACGAGATGATACACTACGGTAAGGAGGACAACAACAAGACGACCAAGTTCAGCTTCATCGGTGCGCTGATAGTGCTCCTCATAATCCTCGGGGTTGCCCTCCTCGCAACGCTCCTGCCGTTCACCGGCGTCGCAACGGCAACGCTAACAGCCCTCGGAATTCTCTACCTGCTCGCCAAGGGGGACATCATCAACGTCGGAAGCTGGGCCCAGATGATTACCGTGACGACCGCGTTAGGTCTCGGTATAGACTACTCGACCTACTACCTGCACCGCTTCAAGGAGTACCTGGCTGAAGGCTACGACCACGACAGGGCCGCGAGCGAGGCTTTGAAGAGGGCTAAGGATGCAGTCCTCGCGAGCGCGTCAACGGACATCATAGCCTTCGCGAGCTTCATACTTGCCTGGGAGTTCCCGATATTCAAGCAGATGGGTATCATTGCGCCCATAGCGGTCATAGTCGTCCTCCTCGCGAGCCTGACCTTCATACCCGCCATTACGGCACTCATAGGCGACAAGCCGATATTCTGGTGGCCGAGGCACATCAGGCACGTTCAGGAGACCAACGTGCACGAGGAGAGCAGAATCGCCAAGTGGTCAATCAAGCACGCCAAGGCGGTCATACTCATATTCCTGCTCCTGCTCGCGCCGGCCGTTTACGCCTTCGCCAACTTCAACGGAACCCACGACGTCAAGCTCTTCCTCCCGAAGGACAGCGAGACCTACCACTTCCTTAAGGTGAGCCAGAGCAAGCTTGGTGCTGATGTCATGGGCGCAACCTACGTCCTCATCAAGTTCAACCACCCGGTTACCGATAAGGACCTCGCGACCATCAACCAGATTGTCAGGGACATCGAGAAGATTGACGGTGTCAAGTACGTCTACACCGTTACCCAGCCCTTCGGAAAGCCGGTCAACGCGAGCCTTGAGGAGCTCAAGGCCATCGGCGGGGACAAGTACATCTCGACCACTGGAAACATGGTGCTCATCGAGGTCGTCAGCAAGTACGAGGCCACGACGAAGCCCGCCCACCAGATGGTCGAGGGGATTAGGGACCTCATGAAGGGCTACGAATCCAGCGGAAAGATAGCCAAGGGCATGGTCGGCGGTGGAGCCGCTTTGGACCTCGACCTCAGCAACCTCATCAACAACATATTCTGGCACAGAATCTTCCCAGTGGCGCTCGTGCTGATGTTCCTGTCCCTCATACCGACGCTCAGGGGCATTCCAGCGGTCATCTCGACGATGGCCACCATCGGCACCGGAGTGCTCCTCAGCATAGCGATATCCACGTGGCTCTTCCAGAAGGTCTTTGGCCAGGAGATAATGTGGTTCCTGCCACTGATGGTCTTCGTAGTGCTCATGGGAGTCGGCATAGACTACAACAGCTTCTACCTCGTCAAAGCCCGCGATGAGTTCGAGCGCCGTTCGCCGAAGGAGGCCCTCATAGTCGCTGCCGGAAGCATGGACCTCGTCGTCATCGGTCTCGCGGCGGTGCTGGCGACGACCTACGGGGCGCTGATGACCAGTTCGACCTGGGGAACGAGGGAGATAGGATTCGCGCTGGCCGCTGGAGTGCTCATAACGGCAACGCTCGCCGTGTACTTCCTCGGCCCGGCCATGATGAGCCTCTTCGGCGAGAAGGCCTGGTGGCCACTTCACAAGGCCGAGAAAAAGGAAAAGAAGTGACCCCCCCACTTCTTTTCTTTTTGGTTTTGCCCATTCCGTTTCTCGTTTTGTTTCGTGAACAGGCGTTTGGCAAGACTCCACGCGAAAGGTTTATTATCATCTGGAGATTACTCCCACATATGAGTGAGATAGTTGTGAAAATACCTGACGGAGTAGATGAAAGGCTCGCAAAGCTCGCTATAGAACGAGCACTAAAGAGGCTGAAGGTTGCCAACGAGACCTTTGGGACCCTCAAGCCGAAGAGAAACGCCGACGAGCTTATCGCCGAGGCCGATGAGGCATGGACCGCGTGATGATAGATTCTAACGTTATACTGAAGCATCTTTTCGGTGAGTGGAATATCTCAGAGCTTCTCGCCCTCACGGAGCCGTATTACAACGACATCGTTTATTCCGAGGTTTTGTACCTAATCATTCGAAATGAGACCGGTGAAAGGCCGTTCACACTCAAAAAGAAGCCGGAGCTTGTTGTTAAATCATCACCTGCTCTAAAGCCAGCTCTCAGGCTGTTTGAGGTTCTCAATTACTCCCCTATAAGCGAACACACTTTGTGGGAGGCGGAGGGACTCATTGAGAGTTATGGTCTCCTTCCCGGAGACGCCATAATACTGGCCAACTGCATTGAAATGGGACTTGATGCTCTTTTAACGTGGGACTCAGACATCCTTAGGCTAAACGGCGAGATTCCCAAATGCAGAATAACCACACCCGCTGAATACCTCCAGTCCCTGTAGAAAATCTCGAAACAGGCTCAGCACAATCCTTGGAGGATTTTAAGTTACGGCTTCGACACCCTTTTAAACGCTGAGCTTTAGTTCTAACCATGAACATCGCCGAGATGCTCGCGCTCATCGCTCTGGGCTACGTTCTCAAAAGGCTGATTAAATCGGAGAAGCCCTTCGACTACCTTCGGATTCTCGTCAACGACGTTCTGCTCGCCCTGTTCATCTTCGGCAACGTCTCGAGCAAGGATTTGGCCTATCTCCTCAGCATAAAGACCGTTTTCCTCTACGTCTTCCTCGTCATCGGCATAAGCCTGTCAACGTCATACCTCTACGGTCGCTTCAAGCTCAAGGACGACCCCTGGGCCGGCGCGTTGATGGTGCTCTCTATCTACCCGAACACCGCCGCGCTGGGCTTCCCGATAGCGAGCCTCTTCCTCAGCGACATAACACCTGCGATACTCTACTCGACGACCAACTCGATGATAGTCATACCGATTGTGACTTTCATAGCGGCACACTACTCCAGCGGGGGCGCGAGCGTCAGGGAGAGCTTTCTAAAGGCCCTCAAGTTCCCGCCGACGCTGGCCAATTTAATCGCTCTGGCACTCGTTATCGCAGGGATAAAGCTCCCAGCCGGAATCATTGAGCCGATAAAAACAATCGGCTGGCTCAGTATACCTCTCCTCCTTATCTACTTCGGCTCGAGGATAACGCTGAGGGCCTTCGACGTCAGAAAGCTCCTGGAGGTTGGAACCTTCAGGATTGCGATTCCCTTCGCCTTCGTCTTCCTCACCCTCCGCTGGGCCAGACCTGAAGTCTTCTACTCGGTTCTCGTCGAGGCGAGCATGCCCCCGGCAATAGCGGCCAACGCGATTCTGGCTCAATACCGGCTAAAGGCTGAGGAAGCGATAAGCGTAACCTTCGTGCTCACGCTCCTCGTCATCGGGCTTTTCATCGCCCTGCGCTTTCTGATTTGAGAATTAGGGCAACCTAAGGAAAGGATAATATATCCCCTCGGCCAAGTTAGTTTAATACCGGCGCTGGTACCGTTTAGTTCTTTGGAGGGCTTCCCATGAGGAAGGTAGTCGTGGTGGCGGTCGCCCTTTTGATTGTTCTCGGGGCCGTCGCCGGGACGGTCTACGTCGGATATTCGCGGGAACCGGGGCGTGAGGTGGCTCCAAGAAACGACGGGGATAGTCCTGACCCCGAATCCGTTCTTCTGAAGTTCATTGAAAGGCCATCCTCTGACCCGTTGCAGGTTCCACCCGACGATGGATGGGCGGAAGTGGTTACCGGCTTTCCAGCCGGGCACCCTGCGGTTCTCAATGTCTTTGCGACTCCGGATACCTCCGCATCGCCTCCAGCTTCCCTGAAATGCGCGGGGGATAAACGACATCAACAATCCGAGACCGCCACTTCTGACCTTCCCGTGGGATTACCCTCCGGACCGCGTTTTCTTGGGGTGGTGTCATGAAGAGGGTTTTGATTGCAATCCTTCTCGTTTTTGTGGTTCTATCCGCCGGCTGTATGGGCGGAACCAATACGCCAACCACCGAGAGCCAATCCGCTACCTCAAGCTCGATAGGCAACCAGGGAGAGAGCCCCACGACCAGTTCAACGGCCACGCCAGAGGAAAGCGTAAAGGCGGAGCCCTGGGCATACCAGAGCCTCAACCTTGAGCCGACGGAAGAGCTCGGCTATTCCCTTCACACGGGTTCGCTGTCGGGCACGAACGCCGAGGTGGAGGTCATAGTCATTGACAAGCCCGCGGACTTCGCGAAGACGAGCGCCAACTGGGAGGCATCGCCGGACGAGGTTTCCGCCAACAACGTGGTCTTTCAGGTCGGAAAGAACGTCTACTACTTCGAGCTCAGGGGCAATGGGGTTTACACTGAGGCCGGAAGGGTGGTTGGCGACCTCTTCGACTTCATACGACTTGACGATGACAAGTACATCGGCTGGGAGAACGGGGTCGTTCGCGTTTACCTGCGCTCCCTCAACAAGTACCGCGAAAAGAAGGGTGTACTGGCCTACGCGACCACGGTGATAGGCGGAAAGCTCGCGATAGTGACGTCCTTCGAGGACAACCTCACCGTCACGACCTTTGAGGGTGGCAACGCCGAGAGTGAGGATTACACCTTTGACTGCACCATCCTCTCGATGCACCCGGCCTTTGGAGATGGAACCATCGCGGGCTTCTACATGGGGACCACCTGCGGGTTCTACTACGTTGACCCCGACCTCAACGTCCACGATTCCGGCCTCGGCGATGACAGCTGGCAGATTGTCTCGAACGACCACGACGAAGTTGGAAGCGTGGTTCTGTACTCAAGCGACTCCAATTCGGTGGTCACAGCCTACTACGACTGGGACGACGACGCGGTTTACGTGAGCGAACCCCTGAAGGTCGAGAAACGGCCGTCATCGGCATCGCTCAGCTGGTTCTACCTCGCGCTCGCGTACGGGAACAAGCTCTACCTCTACGAGCTTGGGGAAGACAGCGCGTATCACTACGTTGGGACCATAACCTTCCCCGACCTCGTTCTCGACGTCAAACTCGTTCAGCCCGACGACAACACGCTTGAAATCGGAGTGGCGTGGAGCAGGGGCTTCGCCCACATCGTCGTTCCCGTTTCAGAGCTCAAAGGTGAGCACACCTTCAGCGTTGGAAAGGAGCTGAGCGAGAGCACGGGAACGGAGACGGCAGGCGAGACGGGCACCTCTACCTCCGCGCCTGGGGAGCTGAACCTTGAGGGCGTTCTCGAATCGTTCACCTTCGAGGAGGTTAACTTCGGAGACCTCAAGGGCGTGAGGATTCACCTGCTGAAGAGCCCCGACTACCGGAACGTCCACGACTGGATGGGCTGGGCCTCGTACGCGGCGGCGGGGCTTCCCGACGTCTACTTCTCCTTCGGGAATTACCTCGTCAGGGTCAGGGGCGGTGAGATAAAGAACCTGTATTACAGCGGTGAGGACATCAACAAGTACAGCCTGAGTGCCGTCTACGTTCTCCCCGCGACGCCAAAGGACATCTCCATCAACATCTACGACTCCGACGAGCCCTTCTTCGCGGGAACCGACGGAAAGCTCTACCTGATTTACGACAACGAACTGAAGAGCGAGGACACGCCGAAGGGCAAAATCCGTTATTATGAGACCACCGGCTACGTGAGCTGGAACATAGACGCCGACGGCGTGACCGCCCTCGCGAGGAAGGGCAACTATTACTACACGGCCTGGAAGGGTAAAACGCTCTACGTGATTACCTACACGAGCGACCAGCTCTACAACGCCCGCCATGACGGCCTGCCCGCGGTCACGCCCAAGTCAATAACGCTCCCCGAGGACATCGTGGCGGTCTACCCGATGAAGTACGGGGAAGGTCTGCTGATAAGAACCGAGACCGGCCTCTACCTCTACGACGTCGCAGGCTACTACAAGTACGGGGCCGGAAAGCTCTACACTCTGCTCACCAACGTCCCCGGAAGGTTCGCCTACCAGCACTACACCGAGGACGCGGTGATATACAACGGCAACCGCTTCACCTGGATTGAGCTGACTGGGAAATACGATTCCAACGACATCTACGTCCCGGTGGCCAGAGTTTATCCGGCGACGGTCACGGTTCCAGGGGCCAAAACGTTCTCGATAATGTTCAACACCTACGACACCCAGCTGGCGGTTGGCTTCGACGGGAGGATAGCTCTCTACAATGTAACGACTGGCTACTACTACGACGAGAACGACAACCGGGTGTACTACCTCAACCTGACGCTCGACCAGTCCTTCAGCGTTCCCTTCACGCCAGACTACGTCTACGGCGAGGACGAGTGCTACTGCCACGTCAGCTTTCACGCGAACTACTACTACGCCTGGGCCGGAAACGACTTCTACGTCCTCCTTGGACCGAACCACAGGAGATGGTGAGCTTTCTTTTTTCAAATTTCAAGACTCGGAAGGTGAGCTGAAATGGGATTTATGGATTCCCTGAAGAAGGCAACATCAACAATCGTGAAAAACATACGGCACAAGGAGTTCAAGCTCAGGGCCGGCGAGCTCGCGGAGAAGTGGAACGTCCTGAGCAGGTACCGGCCGGAGATTAAGATACGGACTGGCAACCAGGACTGGTGGTGGGAGATTTCAAGGGTCTACGTGGCGGAGAAAGAGGTCGGCCTCATACGCAGGTCGAAGGTGAAGAGGGTCTTCATCGAGTACATCGAGCGCTACGAGGACTACTACGACGAGGACGAGGAGGAAGAGCGCGGTTGGTTTGAGTACAGGCGCGAGAGCGACATCGTGAAGATGGACAAGGACCCCAACGACAAGGTGGAAATACGGCTGACGCTCGCCAACTACGAGAAGATGCTTGAGCGCGAGGGGGAGATTCTGAAGTGAGGGCGGTAAGGCTTCTGCTCGTGCTCCTCGTCGCCGGCGTTCTCATCGCGAGCGGTTGCACTGGTCAGAGCCCGACAACCGGAACCCCCGGCGAGGGGCAGGGCGCGACTGGAACGGGCTCATCGAGCACCTCTTCCATTTCAACCGAGACCGGCGGACAGACGCAGACAGGGGGAACGCCCGCCGGAGTCGAGGAAAAGCCCAGCAGGGTCGTGACGGCGGAGGTCTTCAACAGAACACTCGCCGTGAACGCCTCCCTCGTCCCGGATTCAACCTTCGACTGCCTCTCGAAGGGACCCGGGTTGATAAAGGCCTACTACTCGGCGGTTAAGGACGAGAAGAACGTCAGCGGTTTCTTCGACCTGAGCGTCGTGGACGAAGGGTCTCTCGTCGAGCTCCACGAGGCCCTCTACCGGGCGGTTGACTTCAGGGAGCTGAGCGTAAGCGAGCCCAACTGCTCCGTCGTCAGCACGAACCTCGTGGCCTGCTCCTACCATTACAGCGCCGTTCTCGTCAAAGACGGCCAGGAGAAGACCATAGAGCGGGACTACGTAACGTTCCTCGCCGGTGACTCCTGCAAAATCGTCTGGACGGAGGAAGGAAAATGAAGAGAGCGCTCCTTCTCATCTTCCTCCTACTGGCTTCACTGGCCCGGTCGGTGCCAGCAACCGCCGATTATTCGGCCTACCTCGATACCGACGGGGACGGCCTGAGCGACGCCTTTGAGCTGGCCTACAACGAGACCCACTACGGTATAGTTTACCACCTCAACCCGGCCAGCCCCGACAGCGACGGCGACGGCCTCTCAGACGGCTTCGAGCTTAAGTTCGGGAGCAGTCCGTTTCTGAGCGACACCGATTTCGATGGCCTGGGTGATGCCATCGAGGCCTTCTACGGGACGAACCCGAGGAGCCCGGACACAGACGGTGACCACCTGAGAGACAAGTTCGAGGTCTACGGCGATTTCGGAGTCAAGTTGCCCCCGTCGGACCCAACTTCCTGGGACACTGACGGCGACGGGATAGACGACTACTTCGAGGTTCGAATGTCCCTGAGCTGGAACGGAGCTGAAGAGAGACCTTTCTACCTAAATCCCGACTGGGACGGCGACGGAATAGTTGACGGCAACGAGATTCTGCCCTACGATGACTCGTATCACCCAACGGTCTACCCGTATTCGGCAGATGAATGGGACGGCGATTCTCACCCGAGCCCCCTCCTCAACGGTCAGAAGTTCTACATCTGCTTCACGAGCCCGGACTGCGATGGGGACGGGCTGAACGACAGGGACGAGCTGGAAGCCGGGACGAACCCGGTGGAGATAGACTCCGACGATGACGGCCTCTACGACGGCTGGGAGGTCAGGCTCGGCACGAATCCGCTGGCAGGTGATACCGACGGCGATGGACTGAGCGACCTTGAGGAAGTCCTCCCGGAGCTCGCGTATTACGCCTACCACAACGCAACTCCAGACTGGGTCGTTATAACCGATGCACTCGCATATTACTACAACTGGACACTCGATTACAGCCTGACGTGGAGCATGGTCTGTGCCCAGAACTATGACTACCTGCTCTCAGCCTATCCCAAACCCATCGTGGACGATTCATACTTCGAGTACCAAGGCCAGGTCTGCTTTATCCCGCCGGCAACGAACCCGCTCTCCCCCGACACCGACGGGGACGGCTTGAGCGACGGCGAGGAGGTGAACTTTGAATACGCCTATTTCTTCGCGAACATCACGGAGACGCGTATTACTCATCTAAACCCTGCAAACCCGGACACGGACGGTGATGGACTTCTGGACTCGATTGACGTTGTTCCGGTAGTCCCGGAGGGAGTTACCGAGGTTTACAGGTCCTCCACAGGTTCATCGAGCGCGCAGGACCTTGACTCCGACGGCATAATAGAGGGCGACTCCTGCGCCTACTTCCAGGACTGCGACGGGGACGGGATAAGCGATAACGCCGAAGTTACGTGGTGGCACACCGACATGAGAAAGCCCGACACCGACGGCGATGGATTAACCGACTTCGAGGAGATTTCGATAAGAACGGACCCAACGAAACCAGACACCGACGGAGACGGGTTCTCGGACTTCGTGGAGTGGAAGGAAGGAACGGACCCGACCAACCCGCTGTCCCACCCGAAGGCCCCGCCCGCGATAGAGGTGCCGAAGTACGGAGAAGTCCAAGAAAAGCTAACTGAGCCCCCTAAGCCCAGGGTGAAGCGTGAAGTGAAGTTCTTGCTGAACGGAAAAGAGATAGAGCCCAATGAGTTCATAACTGTGGTTCTTGACGGCGACACGGCGGAGTTCCGGATTGAAGCTCCCCCGGTTACGGTCATCTACCCGGAAGGGCGGGAAGAGCGGTACAATCTCAGCTACATAGGCATTTACGGCAACGACGATGACCGCGTTAAGGGAGCCAACGGCACGTACACGATAACCTTCACGAACCTGACCGAAATAGGCTTCTCCTTCGTTTCCTTCCGTGTTGAGCTGAACTACGGCGACTGGAAAAGATATTTCTACACCTTCAACATCGAGGCGAAGTACCGGACAGAGCCCGTGGTAAAGCTCCTCAACGCGACGTGGGACGAAAACCTCGACGTCGGAAAGCTACGGTTCGAGTGCCGGTTCTGCAAGAACGTGACGATAACCGTCCCCGGGGCCCTCGTCAACGGACAGGAGAAGAGGACAATCAATTTCGGAACCACGGGAAGCCTGCGGTTCTTCTACGCGAGGATAGTGCCCCACCGCTACACCGTCCCCGGTGAGGGCGACGTTGGAACCGTTTACACGAAATATGAGGACAGCGTGGAGGTAATGAAGACCGGGAAGGACATCGGCGTCCTGACGGCGAAGATGGTCGAGGCGAGGAGCATAGGCTCGAAGATAGTCTACGGCATGGTCGCAACGGCCAAGGGGGTAAAAACAATCGTTGGAGGTGTTGAGGCCTTCATTCCCGAGGACGAGGACGCGCCGGCGGAAGAGGGTATCGACGCGCGCGACTCCAAGAAGTTCTCGAAGAAGGCCTTCAAGGAGGGCCTGCTTGACTGGGTCAAGGAGAAGCTCGTCGATGCAACCTTCGACTACGTCACCGAGAAGGCCGTGCAATACGCGGATGAGAGCGAGCTCGAGGCCAGAAGGCACGAAACGACCTACCACGTGACTGTTAGAGCCTGCAACGACTTCGGCTGTAGGGTTTACAGCTTCTCCGTCAGGGGCTACGCCTACGACGTTGACTGACGCGGTCCTTTCTTTTTTTACGCCGTTCAAACAGAGGTGAAGGGTGAGACCCATGGAGCCACAGCTGATAGTTCCCGTTCAGGAGATAGCGAGGGGAAGGCCCAAGTTTGGAATATGGGCCGTTGTGGGGGATAAGGTCTACTACATCAGAATGAAGGAGGGAACATGGGGCGACGCCCTGAACAGGGGACTCATGTACGGAGGGGCGAACCTCTCAATGTACGTCGCCTTCCAGGCGGGTCAGGAGTACCAGGAGGCCGTTGAGAGGTACCTCTCCTCCCTTGAGCTTCCGCCGGACTTCATAGAGCGCGCCGATGACTACGCGAGGGAGAGCGAGAAAAGCTTCGTGGCGAGGATTGAAGAGACCTCCGTAAAGCGCGGAAAGGGCTTCCTTGGCAACGAGGCCAACGGTCAGACCCCGGTCGAGCTTAAAGCCCCCAACGGCTCGGTGAAGTTCTACGTCCCCACGGAGACGTTTGAGAAGATAAAGCCCACGCTCCAGGCCCTGCCCTTCAGGGAGTACCGCGAGGCGAGGATTTGGATTTTTTAGAGGTTCTTTTTAATTTTTGAACTCCTCTCAATTGTTCTTCAGAATGATTCGGACAGAGCTTTTACGGGCAAAGGTTTTTAAATCCCTCCTCAATTCCCAACGCGAAGGGGCGGCTGGCGGGAGCTGGCCGTCACCGGGAGGTGGTTGTATGGCAAGGATGCACGCGAGAAAGAGGGGTAAGTCAGGCTCAAAGAGGCCTCCGAGGACCGCTCCGCCGACCTGGGTGGAGTACACCGCCGAGGAGGTTGAGGCTCTCGTTGTCAAGCTCAGGAAAGAGGGCTACAGCACCGCCATGATAGGAACGATTCTCCGCGACCAGTACGGCATACCGAGCGTCAAGCTCGTCACCGGCAAGAAGATAACCAAGATTCTCGAGGAGAACGGCCTCGCGCCCGAGATTCCCGAGGACTTGATGTTCCTCATCAGGCGCGCGGTCAACCTCAGGAAGCACCTCGAACAGCACCCGAAGGACAAGCACTCAAGGCGCGGTCTCCAGCTCATCGAGAGCAAGATTAGGCGCCTCGTCAAGTACTACAGGAGAACCGGAAAACTTCCGGCGAAGTGGCGCTACGACCCGGAGCAGGCAAAGCTCCTCGTTCGCTGACCCTCTCCTTCTTCTTCCTTGGTGATGCCCCGTGGACAGGGAAGCCTTTCTGGAGAGGGTTCGCGAGGGAGCCGAGCTTATTAAGATGCACATCGAGTTAGGTCACACCATAAGGCTAATCTCGCACCGCGACGCGGACGGGATTACCGCCGGCGCTATTCTGGCCAAAGCGGTGGCGAGGGAAGGCGGAAGTTTTCAGCTCAGCATCGTCAAGCAGGTCAGTGAAGAGCTCATCGACGAGCTCGCGCGGGAGAACAGGGAGATATACGTCTTCAGCGACCTCGGAAGCGGTTCCATAGAGCTCATTGAGAAGAAGCTCGACGGAACGGTTGTCGTTGCCGACCATCACCCGCCGGAGGGCGACTTTTCGAGCGAGTCCAAGGTCCTCGTAAACCCGGTTCCCTTCGGGGCCAACAGCGTCCGCGATTTGAGCGGTTCCGGCGTCGCCTACTTCGTCGCAAGGGAGATGAACGAGAAGAACAGGGATTTGGCCTACATAGCGACCGTTGGCGCGGTCGGCGACATGCAGGAGATAGACGGCACCTTCCACGGCCTCAACCTCGAAATCCTCGAGGACGGCAAGAAGCTCGGCATCCTTGAGGTCAGGAAGGAGTTAAGGCTCTTCGGCAGGGAGAGCAGACCACTCTACCAGATGCTCGCCTACGCGACCAATCCCGAAATACCGGAGATTACCGGCGACGAGAGGAAGGCAATCGAATGGCTCCGCGCGAGGGGCTTCGACCCGGAAGTCCACTACTGGCAGCTCCGCGAGGAGGAAAAACGGAAGCTCCACGAGGCCCTTCTCGTCCACATGATAAAGCACTCCGCGCCGAAAGAGGCCATCGACAGGCTCATCGGTGACGTCGTCGTCAGCCCGCTCTATCCCGAGGGCGACGTCAGGCACGAGGCGAGGGAATTCGCGACGCTCCTCAACGCGACCGGTCGCTTGAACGCGGGAACGCTTGGAGTGGCAATATGCCTCGGCGATGAAGACGCCTACAAGAAGGCCAGGAAGATGCTCGAGGACTACAAGAGGGAGCAGATAGAGGCGAGAAAGTTCCTGATTCAGAACTGGAGCATGGCCGAGGAAGGCGAGCACGCCTACGTCTTCTACGCCGGCAAGAACATCCGCGACACGCTCGTGGGCATAGTGGCAAACATGGCCATCAACGCTGGCCTGGCCAACCCCGAGAAGCCCGTCGTCGTCATAGCTGACAGCGAGGAGGACGAGAACCTCGTTAAGGCCTCAGCAAGGACAACCGAGAAAGCGCTCAAAAAGGGCTACCACCTCGGTGAGGCCCTGAAGGAGGTCGCCGAGAAGCTTGGAGGCGAGGGAGGCGGCCACGCCATTGCCGCGGGCATTAGATTCCCAAAGGGCAGGATAGACGAGTTCATAAAGCTGTTCAATGAAGCTCTGGCGAAGCAGGTGAAGAGCAATGAAGATTGAGGCGAACGTTGAGATACGGTGGCACTACGGCGATGAGCTCAGGGCAAGGGCAGTAGCGGAGGCGATAGAGGTCGACAACGAGGCCATGCCGGCGGAGCTAAAGAAAAGTTTAAATGTGCGAACCCGATGGGTTGATGGAGACGTCATAACAAAGGTTAAATACTCGGGTGAGATTGAGACACTCATCAAAGCGCTCGATGATTTGGTGTTTTCGGTCAAGGTCGCCGAGGAAATGACCGAAAAGGTGTGAATTGGAGGTGTTAAGATGGCAAGGGGTAACCCAAGGCGTAGGGCAGCCGCTACCAAGGATAAGTGGAAGATGAAAGAGTGGTTCGTGATTTACGCTCCGGAGTTCTTCGGAAGCAAGGAGATTGGCCTCACCCCGGCAGACGAGCCGGAAAAGGTCGTCGGAAGGGTTATCGAGACCACCCTTAGGGACCTCACCGGCGACTTCACCAAGAGCCACGTCAAGCTCTACTTCCAGGTTTACGACGTTAAGGGTCAGAACGCGTACACCAAGTTCAAGGGCCACACCCTCGCGAGGAGCTACATAAGGAGTCTCGTCAGGAGGAGAACCACTCGCGTTGACGGAATCTTCAACATCACCACCAAGGACGGCTACAAGCTCCGTGTTATGGGCATGGTCATAGCCTACAGGCGCATACAGACCAGCCAGGAGAGGGCCATAAGGAAGATAATGCAGGACATCATCTACAAGAAGGCCGAGGAGCTCAACTTCGCCGACTTCGTTCTCCAGTCCGTCAACGGTCAGATTGCCCAGGAGATTGCCAAGGAAGCGAGGAAGATATACCCGATTAAGCGCGCCGAGATTAGGAAGATTAAAGTCCTCGCCGAGCCGGAGGCCTGATGGCCTCCTGAAAAATCTCTTTTCTGGTCCCACTCTGGCAAATTACCCACGCGTTCCAAAAGGCTTATTAACTTGCACCCCTACAAGTAACTTGCGGGGGTGCAAGTTGTGCTGTTCTCACCCTACCCCAAGACCAAACGGGAGGAGCTCTTTGACAGAGATGAAGAGTTGAGAGAGATTAAACACGCCGTTGAGCGCGGGGAAAGGCTTATACTGCTGTTGGGCATCAGGAGGCTTGGCAAGAGCTCGCTCCTTAACGTCGCGCTCAACGAGCTTCCTTATCCTTCGGTGAAGGTTGATGTGAGGAAGACGTACTCCGAATATTCTTCCGTGAGCAGGTACGCGATAGGAAGGGCGATTGTCTCGTCTTTGGAAGGCAGACGTCGGCTTCTGGAGGAGCTCAAGGATTTTCTCTCAAGAATTCGCGGTATAGCCGTTTCGGGCTTGAGGATTGAGGTTTCCCCCAAAGGTTTCTCGCTCACGGAACTGCTCGAGGCCCTTAACGAGTATGGGGAGAGAAAAGGCCGGGTGATTATAGCCTTCGACGAGGCTCAGTACCTCAGGTTCGGCGGTGCGACGAGATACGATGGTATAATAGCCTACGCCGTGGACAACCTTGAGAACCTGACCTTCGTACTTACCGGTTCAGAGGTCGGTCTGCTCTTCGACTTTCTGAAGTTTCACGACCCTGAGGCACCTCTCTTCGGCAGGTACCACCACGACATCGAGCTCAAGAGGTTCTCGCCCGAGCTGAGTGAGGAATTCCTCAGAAAGGGCTTTGAGGAAGCAGGTGTCCCCGTGGGAGACGACGAGCTCAGAATGGCCGTGGGGGAACTCGACGGCATACCCGGCTGGCTTGCCCTCTACGGCTACATCAGAACAACCCGCAACCTTGGCCATGACGATGCCATCGCGGAGGTTCTGAAGGAAGCTAAGGCGGTAGTCGGCAGGGAGCTCTCAAGGCTGTTCTCGTACAGCCCGCGCTATCGGGTGATTCTGAAGGCGGTGGCACTCGGCTATTCCCGCTGGAGGGACATCAAGGACTACGTGACGATGAAGCTCGGCTACATAAATGACTCCAACTTCTCGGCGCTCCTAGAGAACCTCGTCAAGTCCGGCTACGTCGAGAAGACGGGGGGAGGGTATAGAATCCCAGACCCGGTTCTTGAGAGGGTTTTCAGGGAGCTTTGAAATCGAGAACCTTTTTAAAAGCCCTTCCAACTCCAGAGGGGGTGAGAGAATGAAGTTCCTCGTCAAGACCCAGCGCGACATGGAGGCCGTTGCCGGCAACTACATCAGGGAGGCAATCCCAGAGGCAGAGGTCTGGATTGCACCGATGGGCTACACGGGATTGGTTCTGGTCGAGGCTGATGAAAATGCCCTTGAAAAGCTTCTTGAGATTCCCGAGGTCGAGAGGGTAATCCCGGTTCTGGTCGAGACCGAGGCCGACCTCGATAGGATAGCCGAGAGCGCCGAGAAGATTGCACACCTCATCGGCGAGAATGAAACTTATGCCGTCAAAACCAAGAGGCGCGGGAAGCACGACTTCTCAAGCATAGACGTGAACCGGGTTCTCGGGGCCAAAATCAAGGAGCTCACCAACGCCGACGTGAACCTCAGCTGGCCCGACAAGGTCGTTCAGGTCGAGATAATTGGCGACAAAGCCTACATCTCCGTCCTTCCGGGAGAGGAGTACAGGAAGTACACTCCCGATAAGATTGACGCGAGGAAGCTCTTCAGGAAGCTGACGATAGTCCAGATGCCCTACTGGGGCGACTACAAGGCCTGCAGGAAGTTCGGAGAGAAGATTGGCAGAGCGGCACAGGCCTTCGAGGTCAAGGAGCTCATAATAGCACCCAAGGAGAAGATGGACGCCTTTGAGCTGATGGAGTTCCTGAGGGGCGTCAAGGCCGGCCAGGAGAGCCGCTACAAGATACAGCGCGAGGCGTACCCCTGGAAGGTTGAGAAGGTTCCCGTCTCGCTCTGGGACATCTACCAGGTGATTCGCGACAAGAGGAGGAACAAGAGACTGCTTATAATCACAGACCCGAAGGGGCCGACCCTGGCTGAGGTCAAAGATAAGCTCGCCAGGGACATGCACCACGCGAGGGAGGTGGTTGTCTTCATCGGCTCGCGTGAGGGAATCCCGCGCGGTCTGTTCCGGTTCGCTGACTACGTCGTCGACTTGGCCCCGTACATGACCTTTGCCACCGAGCACGGCATTCCGGCGACGCTCGTTTCCCTCTGGGAGGTTTACGAAGAGTTTCTGAGGGAGAACGAGAAGGGGGAGTGACCCCTTTCCTTTTTTCTGGCGTCAGACCCTAAGGTCGTCCTCACCGCTCGGGAATCCGCCGTAGTCATCATCCGCCGTCTAGGGTTCAGAGAAGAAGTTCTTAAAACTCACGAAAGGATGTAGAATATCCCCGCTCCGGCGAGGCCACCGAGCAGGCTCGCGAGGAAGTTCGTCGAGTTGTTGTCGGTGATTCCCCGGTTCTCAAGCGTCGCCCCGATAAGGCTGTCGAGGTTGACCCCTATGAAGCCCCCTATAAGAACCGCCACGAACATCTGAAGTTTGTGCTGGGTTAAGGGAAGGGCGAAGAGCACTATCACCAGGCAACCGAGGAGGGCGAAGAGCTCGCCGGCGAGCGAGATTGCGCCGTTGGTTCCCGGCTTCGCCGGCCTGAGGTTAGTTATCAGCCTCGGCCTTTTTCCAAAGACCTTTCCTAGCTCGCTCGCGAGTGTGTCGCCGTTAACGGTCGCTATCGCCGAGAAGGTCGCTGCCCAGAATGTGTCCATCATTGAGAGCTTCTCAAGGACGAGGAAGAGAACCACCGCGAGACCGTTGCCAATCACGTTGCCCCAGCTCCTCACCCCGCCGTTGGACTGGGCAACGCCCTTCTTCCGCTTTTCATCGTAGCGGTATTTGGTCGCCAAAACACCGAGGACGACGAACGTCAGGAGCGCGAGGAACGGGTAGATGCCACCGAGTTCAATGACAGCCAGTCCGAGAAGTGCAGCTGAAAGGGCACCCTTTCCGTCGAGGGCGCCGAGTTTGTAGGAACCAACGCCGAGCACTGCAACGACTGCAACGTCGGTGATGAGCCTTTCGAGCATCCCTGACACCTGGGCTGAATTATGGATGGGGTTTATTACGCTTTCCCCTTACGAAGTGGAAGAAAAATCAGAGGGCTTCAAACTTGACGGTCTCAGTGACAAAGGTTATGTCGAGGTGCTCTATGCCCGGTATCTTCTTGGTGACCTCGGCGATAATCTTCTCAAGCTCCCTCATGTCCTTCGGGCCGATTATGTGCAGAACCAAGTTGTGGGAACCGAGGGCGCGCTGGATTATCTTGACGTTCTCGTCCTCCTTGAGGGTCGCGAT
Source organism: Thermococcus nautili (assembly GCF_000585495.1). NCBI lineage: Archaea > Methanobacteriati > Methanobacteriota > Thermococci > Thermococcales > Thermococcaceae > Thermococcus > Thermococcus nautili. The sequence goes on along the minus strand of NZ_CP007264.1, from coordinate 402,928 downwards.
GAGCTCACCGACGTCCACGTCAGGTCTAACGGTAACACCAAGGATAACATGAATGTAACCGAGGGCATCGTAGTTCGGTATGACGGTGTACTTGAGTATAACCCCGTTCTGCTCAAGCCTGTTCATCCTCCTCGAAATCCTCTGCCTGGTCGTGCCGAGAAGCTCGGCAAGCTCCTTGTAAGTGAGACGGGCGTTCTTGGCGAGCAACTTCAAAATCCGAAGGTCAACAGCGGTTATTTTATCGCTCATCCGCTCACCTCCGTTTTAGTTACTGGGAAAGTTTGCCAACACCTATAAAAATATTTCGTTCTCAAAAACTTTTTCGGGTCATTCGGTTATTCTAAAGCGCCAAAGCTGGGGTAATCCTGAGGAAAAATGTAGAACAGGATGTTAAAATGAAGGGCGTTTACTCCCTGGTAATTACCGAGTTTTCGAACCTACTGATTTGGAATCTCTGAACCGGTATTTCTTAACGCTCAGCTTGAGGGCTTCCCCCGCGTCTATCCCGTAGTGGTTGGCTATGCAGAGGATGGCGAACAGAACATCGCCGAGCTCCTCGCGGAGTTTTTCCTCGTCAGCCTTTCCCTTGATTCCCTCGTAGCCAAGCATTGCGTCTGCCAGCTCTCCCAGCTCCTCCATTAGGGCCGCGAGCATCTCAAAGGGACCCCAGTATCCGCCGAGCTCCTGGATTAGCTCATCCACGAGCTTCTGCCATTCATTCACCCAAGAGCTCCCCCCTGACCTTGGCAAGGTACTCCTCGATAACGTCACGCTTCGCCCTGTAGAAGCGCATCCTTCCCTCTTTCCGCTCCTCAACGAGTCCGAGGGACTTGAGCGTCCTCAGGTGGTGGCTTATGAGGGTCTGGTCCTGCTGAAGCGCCTCGGAGATGAGGCAGACGCAGAGCCACTGGTCGCGAAGGAGCTTCAGAATCGCAAGCCTGAGCGGGTTCGATAGAACCTTGAGGAACTTAACGGCATCCTCGTTAACTTTTGGCTCTATCTCAGCCTCCAGTTCCGGGATTCCACACCTCTCGACGCACCGCATAACGGTCTTCTTCTGCCTTTCGTCGAGCCTCTCAAAGAGCTCCCTGACCTTCACGTGCATCACCGAGAAAGAATAACGCCAGGGGGATTAATAAAACTTTTCATATGAAACTTAATCCACAACCTCAATGGGCAACTCAACGCCGTCGCTCGAGTAGGCCCTTACACTATCTTCCGTGAAGGGCCAGGCTATTATGAGATGAACCCCGCCGAACTTCGAGAAGAATTCCAAATCGCCCTCGGACGGCCAAGGAGCCGGGCTCGGGTGCGAGTGAACCGTTCCTTTAATGCTCTCGTCGTAGGGGAGCATCCACGTGTCGAAGAATATGCTCCTCGGCCCAGCATGCGGGTTCGGGGCTATCAAGACCTCCTCGAAGATTCCATCCTTCTCCCTCAGGAAACCCGCGAACTCGTTTGGGTAGGCGTTTCTCGCGAGCTGGAGAAGGTACTCGAGGAGCTCGCGTCTAATCCTTACCTTCATGCTTCCACCTCAAAAGGGAAAGAATCAGAGGACGGCGATGCACTCAATCTCGACCTTAACGCCCTTGGGCAGGTTGGCCACTTCAACGACAGCCCTGGCGGGCTTCGCCTTTGAGAAGAACCTCTCGTAGACCTCATTGAACTTTGGATAGTCGTTGATGTCGCTGAGGAAGGCGGTAACCTTGACCACGTTCTCAGCGTTTCCCCCTGCTTCTTCAACTATCGCCAGCATGTTCCTTATGGCCCTCTCGGCCTGCTCCTCGATGGTTTCGCCGACTATCTCTCCGGTCTCTGGGTCAATCGGTATCTGGCCGGAAACGAACAGGAACTTTCCGCCCTCGACCAGTATCGCCTGGCTGTAGGGCCCTATCGGCTTGGGGGCCTTCTCCGTGTAGACAACCCTCTTCTCCATCTCAATCACCTCCGTCAGCGAAGCGAAGATTCCTCATCGTTTCCTCGGGTGTCCTCGGCCTCATCATCCTTTCTTTTCGAGGTACTTTTCGAGGGATTTGGCGGGAACGTCAAGGTTGAGGCCGATTTTATCGAGCGCCACCCTGAGGGCGTAAACCCTCGCGTGCTCCTCGAAGGGCTCGTCCGCGTAGAGTGAAGGCTCGAACGCCTCGTAAACCTCTATGACCTTTGGAATGTCCGATTTCTTGACCTTCTTGAAGGCCGAGAACTCCTCCTCGATTCCCCCTACGTCTATGTCCGCGTAAACGGGGAGCTTGAGGGTAACGGTTTCGTTTATGCTCGCGAGCAGTCTCGCCACGTCGAGCATCGGGGTCTTCTCGTCTATGATGAGCCTCTTGACGACTATCCAGCGTCCGTGCTTGGCTGTAAAGTTGACGTGCTCATCCTCGAAGGGGAACTCCACGTCAACGCCTTCGAGGATTCCTTCAGGGTAATCAATGGGGACAAGGGGCCTGAGCGTTTCCCTGACGAGGTAGGCCTTGGCAACATCCACGAGGAGCTTCCTGAGCTTCTTGTCGGTCTCGTTCACAAGGTTGCCGAGCTTCCTCGCGGTTCCGGGGGACTTGAGGGCAACGACGGTATCGGCCAGTGAGCTCTTCCTGAGCTCCTCGGCGAGCTTCCTTATGCCTTCAACGTCTACTGCATCGCTCAGGTAGCCGCCAATCCTCGCGTTGACCGTGTTTGAAACTCCGGCCAAAAAGTGCGCTATCCCCTCGTTCTCCATGTCGGTCAGCTTTTTGGCGACGCTCCAGTCCCCGTGTTTGGCCGTGAACGCAACGTGCTCCTCAACCTTCATACTCTCACCTGAGTTGAGTTCTCGTCCAGGCTTTTATCTTTTTCCACCGCCGTCGAAAAAGGTTATAAATCGCCCGGTTCATTGGGTCTTAGAGATGAGAGAGGGAAAGGAGATGGGCGAGGAGGAGATGGTTAAGGAAAAACCCCTCCCGCGCGAGTACGGGGAAAAACTGGACCTTGGCGTCGAGTTTGAGACGACCGAGGAAATCAAGGTTCCCGAGAAGCTCATAGACCAGGTCATCGGGCAGGACCACGCGGTTGAGGTCATAAAAACCGCCGCAACCCAGAGGAGGCATGTCCTCCTAATCGGCGAACCGGGAACGGGCAAGTCCATGCTCGGCCAGGCGATGGCGGAGCTCCTTCCAACAGAGAACCTCGAAGACATTCTCGTTTTCCCGAATCCAGAAGACGAGAACATGCCCAAAATCAAAACTGTTCCGGCGTGCCAGGGTAGGAGGATAGTCGAGAAGTACCGCGAGAAGGCAAAGAGCCAGGAGAGCATGAAGTCCTACATACTGCTCTTCGTCATGTTCACCGTCATGTTCGCCCTCTTCCTGCAGTTCACGGCAACGACGCTCCTCATGGGAATCTTCGTCATAATCCTCACCATGATGGCGCTCTCGAACATGCGCTTCAGGAACACCGTCCTCGTTCCCAAGCTCCTCGTTGACAACTGCGGAAGAACCAAGGCCCCGTTCATAGACGCAACGGGAGCGCACGCAGGTGCACTGCTTGGAGACGTAAGACATGACCCGTTCCAGTGCTTTAGCGGAAATGAGAGCGTTGTTATCAGGGAAAACGGCAAGGTCAGGGCCGTAAAGCTCAGGAACTTCGTCGAGAATGCCCTGAAAAACCCGTCGGGTGAAGGAATGGACGGAGACGTCAGGGTAATCTACCACGACTTCAGGGATGAGAACGTTGAAGTCCTCACCAGAGAAGGCTTCACAAAGCTCCTCTACGCCAACAAGAGGGTTGGAAAGCAGAGGCTGAGGAGGATAGTCAACCTTGAGAAGGACTACTGGCTCGCCCTAACCCCCGACCACAGGGTCTACACCCCCAGCGGGCTCAAAGAAGTCGGGGAGCTCACAGAAAGGGACGAGCTCATCAGTGTTCCTGTTGTGGTGCTCGACGAGTTCGGGATAGCCAGAACCTACGGTGAGGAGGACAAGCTGAGGGACTACTTCCGCTGGATGGAGCACCGCGAGAGGACAGGCCACGGCTACAAGAGGGCCTCGAAGGAGCTCGGAATAAAGGCGAGCACCCTCCGCTGGTGGGAGAAGGGGGCAAAGCCAAAATCCCTCAAGATGGCGGAGGAGCTCAAGGGGCTCGGCCTCCTACCCCTAAGAAGCGACGACGAGAGGCTTGAGAAGGTCGCCCTCCTGATGGGGGCGCTCTTCAGCGACGGCAACATCGACAGGAACCTCAATACGTTGAGCTTCATCTCAAGCGAGAAAGAGGCCGTTGAGAGGTTTGTTGGGGCACTCAAGGAGCTCTTTGGCGAATTCGACTACGAAATCAAGGAGAACAGGGAGGCAAAGGGCAGTAGCGTTCTCTTCAGGACTTGGGACAGAAGGATTATACGGTTCTTCGTGGCCCTCGGTGCTCCAGTCGGCAACAAGACAAGGGTCAGGCTTGAACTCCCGTGGTGGGTCAAGCTCAGGCCATCGCTGTTTTTGGCCTTCTTCGACGGCTTTTACAGTGGCGACGGCAGCGTTCCGAGGTTCGCCCGCTACAAGGACGGCATAAAGTTCAACGGAACGCTTGAAGTGGCACAGCTTACGGAGGAGCTCGACAACAAGCTGCCGTTCTTCGAGGAGCTCGCGTGGCACCTCGGCCTCCTTGGAATAGACGCCAAGGTCAGGGTTGATGAAGCAAGGGGCAAGCACAAGGTCAGGCTCATCCTGTCGCAGTCCATAGACAACGTTCTCACGTTCCTTGAGTTTGTTCCGATAAGCCTCTCCCCAGCGAAGAGGGAGAAGTTCATCGCCGAAGTTGAAAAGTACCTGAACGAAGCGGGCGATTCGAGACACGCCGACAGGCTCGACGAGCTCAGGAAATGGTTCGAGCGCGTGAAGAAGGGCGAGAGGAGGGCCTTCATCGAGACGTGGGAGGAAGTTGAGGTAACTTACAACCTGACGACGGAGAAGGGCAACCTAATAGCCAACGGCCTCTTCGTCAAGAACTCCGGAGGCCTTGGAACCCCGGCCCACGAGCGCGTTGAGCCGGGAATGATACACCGCGCCCACAAGGGCGTCCTGTTCATAGATGAGATAGCCACGCTGACCCTCAAGATGCAGCAGAGCCTTCTCACCGCGATGCAGGAGAAGAAGTTCCCGATTACTGGTCAGAGCGAGCTCTCAAGCGGTGCCATGGTGAGGACCGAGCCGGTTCCCTGTGACTTCATACTGGTTGCCGCCGGAAACCTCGACACGATAGAGAAGATGCACCCCGCGCTCCGCTCGAGGATTAGGGGCTACGGTTACGAGGTTTACATGAGAACCACGATGCCGGACACGATAGAGAACAGGAGAAAGCTCGTCCAGTTCGTTGCCCAGGAGGTAAAGCGCGACGGCAAGATTCCGCACTTCACCCGCGAGGCCGTTGAGGAAATCGTTCGCGAAGCTCAGAAGAGGGCCGGCAGGAAGGGCCACCTAACGCTACGCCTCCGCGACCTCGGCGGTATAGTGAGGGCCGCCGGAGACATCGCGATAAAGAAGGGCAAGAAGATTGTCGAGCGGGAAGACGTTCTTGAGGCCCTCAAGCTCGCCAAGCCCCTTGAAAAGCAACTCGCGGACTGGTACATCGAGAGGAAGAAGGAGTACCAGGTCATAAAGAGCGAGGGGAGCGAAATCGGTCGCGTCAACGGCTTGGCAGTTATCGGCGAGGAGAGCGGTATCGTCCTGCCGATTGAAGCGGTTGTTGCTCCCGCCGCGAGCAAGGAAGAAGGAAAGATAATCGTCACAGGAAAGCTCGGAGAGATAGCGAAGGAGGCCGTTCAGAACGTCTCGGCCATAATCAAGCGCTACAAGGGCGAGGACATCAGCAGGTACGATATTCACGTCCAGTTCCTCCAGACCTACGAGGGCGTCGAAGGTGATTCGGCGAGCATAAGCGTTGCCACCGCCGTCATCTCGGCCCTTGAGAACATTCCGATAAGGCAGGACGTTGCAATGACGGGCTCGCTCAGCGTTCGCGGTGAGGTCCTGCCGATAGGCGGTGCGACGCCGAAGATTGAAGCTGCCATAGAGGCCGGCATAAAGAAGGTCATAATCCCCAAGGCCAACGAGAAGGACGTCTTCCTGAGCCCGGACAAGGCCGAGAAAATAGAGATTTACCCGGTCGAGCGGATTGACGAGGTGCTTGAGATAGCCCTCGAGGACTCGCCGGCCAAGGACGAGCTCCTCAGAAAGATTCGCGAGACCCTTCCACTCGCCCACTGAGCGGTCTTTTCTACTTTTCGTTTCTCCCCCTCTTGGAATTCACATCCGTGTCCAGTAATGCTTAAAAAACGTCCCATCTACGTTACCCACGGGGGTGAGCTAATGCTCAAAGTTGAGAACCTTCACGTGAACGTTGAGGACAAGGAGATACTCAAGGGGGTCAACCTCGAGGTCAAACCCGGCGAATTCCACGTCATAATGGGGCCCAACGGGAGCGGTAAATCAACTCTCGCCCTGACGATATCGGGTCACCCAAAGTACGAGGTCAGGAACGGAAGGATTCTCTTCGAGGGCGAGGACATAACCGAACTCGGCCCGGACGAGAGGGCCAAGCGCGGGATTCTGCTGGCCTTTCAGGTTCCGCCCGAGGTCGAGGGCGTTAGGATAATTGACTTCCTCCAGCAGGTTCTGGTTGAGCTCAAGGGACTCGACCCGGTGGAGGCCTACGACCTTATAGTTGAGAAGGCGAAGGAGCTGTGGTTCAAAGAGGAGGATTTGCACCGCTACGTGAACGTCGGCTTCTCCGGCGGCGAGAGGAAGAGGCTTGAGCTCCTCCAGGCGGTTCTCATTGAGCCGAAGCTCCTGATTCTGGACGAGCCCGACAGCGGTGTTGACGTTGACTCGCTCAGCGTAATCAGCAGGAAGATTGAGGAGCTCCACGAGAGGGGAACCGCGATACTCCTGATTACCCACTACGGCAGAATCCTCGAGCACATCGACAAAAACAGAATCACCGCCCACGTCATGAAGGACGGCAGGATTGTGAGGACCGGCGGGGGAGAGCTCGTTGACAGGATAGACAGAGAAGGCTTCGCCGGAATCTTCGAGGAGGTGGGAGCATGACGGAAACGATAACCATGAGCGATGCCAAGGCTATAATCGAGAACCAGATTGAGGAGCTCGCGAAGAGGAACAGGGAACCGGAGTGGATGACGAGGATAAGGTACAAGGCGTTAGAAGCGTTCGAGAGGGCCCCGCTGAACGACCCGGTCATAAGCGAGGAGGAACTGCTCCAGTTCATAGCAAAACCGGAAGTCGAGGGCCTGTCAGAGAACATCGAGAGCCTCGACGACCTACCACCGGAGATGAAGGCTCTCCTCGACAGGCTTGGAATCAGCGAGGTCGAGCAGAAGTACATAGCCGGCTTAGCGGTTCAGACCGACACCGGGGTCATCTACAACCAGTTCCTCCAGGAGTGGGCCAAGAAGGGCTTGATAGTCCTTCCGACCGAGGAGGCGGTGAGAAAGTATCCCGACCTCGTCAAGGAGCACTTCCTCAAGCTCTTCCGCGTTGACGAGAGCAAGCTTACGGCCTATCACACTGCCGTGTGGAACGGTGGAATCTTCCTCTACGTCAAGGAGGGCCTCAAGGTTCCGTTTCCGCTCCACCTGTTCTTCCTGATTCAGGAGAGCGCACTGGCCCAGGCACCGCACATAATCATAATCGCCGAGAAGAACACGGAGTTCCACCTCATAGAGGGCTGTACCGCTCCAATTCTCGTCAAGCACTCGCTCCACCTCGACATGACGGAGGCGTACTTCCACGAGGGAGCGAAGGGCCAGCTGACCGTTCTGCAGAACTGGCCGGAGTACGTCCACACGAGGCCCATGACGAGGGCAAAGATAGGAAAGGGGGCGCGCTTCATAAACACCACCGTCGGCCTCGGAACCGGCAAGAGCAACGTCGCAAATCCGAAGTACTGGGTGGAGGAGAACGGCTACGTCGAGCTGAACGGTATCTTGCTCGGCCAGAAGGACTGGTTCGTGGACCTTGGGGGCGAGATGTACCTCCAGGGCAAAGGCGCCGGGGGAATAAACGCGAGCAAGGCCGTCATAATGGACGAGAGCACGGTGATAACGCGCGGAATTATAAGGGCAGAAGCACCAAAGACGAAGGGCCACATAAGCTGTGATGCCCTGCTCCTCAGCGACAAGGCCACGATGGAGACCTATCCCGGGCTGGTCAGCAAGGTTGACGACGCCGAGCTGAGCCACGAGGCAGCGATAGGCAAGATACGCGAGGAGGAGCTGTTCTACCTCATGAGCAGGGGACTCGACGAGGAGAAGGCGACACAGCTCATAGTCAAGGGCTTCCTCGAACCGATGCTCAAGGACATCCCGATGGAGTTCCTCGTCGAGATAAGGAAGATAATAGAGCTAGCGGTCAGCGGGGGCATGTGAGCTCCAATTTTTCACCATTTCAACGAGCTCCCACAGGTCTTTTACGTAGTAGTCCGCTCCCGGGACTTTTTCAAAGCGGACGACGTTCACCGTCTTTATACCCGCGTTTTTTCCAGCCAAAACGTCGTTGGAGCTGTCGCCAACGATTAGAACCTCCTCCGGCTTCAGGCCAAGGGCATTGAGGGCCTTTTTGATTAGGTACGGGTTGGGCTTAACGCCGTCGAGATAGCGGTAATCCTTTCCAAAGATTACGTCGAAATACTTATCGAGGCCAAAAGCTTTCAGAACGAGCTCAGTGTTGTCCTGGGAGGCGTTGCTGACCGCCCCCATCTTCAGTCCGAGTTTTCTCAGCTCCTCAAGGGCCCCAACGTCCGGAAACGGCTTGATTTTCCCCTCACGAAGGAGCCTCTCACGGTAAGCCCTGTTGGCTCTGTCCATGGCCTTCCAGAACTCGACGTGGCCTATTCCAAAGCGCTCAACGTAGGTTCGCGAGAGTTCGCCCTTAACAATCCGCCTGAATGTCTCCCAGTCGAGAACCACGCCGAGTTTTTCCATCGCAGGTCTTCCGACCTCCTCATACCAACGTCTCAGGTTGTAACCCTCATAGTAGACGAGAGTCTCGTCAACATCAAAGATTAGACCTCGAAGCATCACGACCCCCAGAGAAGTTGGAAGAGAGGGTTTAAAGGCCTAATCCTCGAGCCTCTTTAGAAGGGCAAACTCCCTCGGGTCCCAGGCGAGCTCGTCGGTGACGAGGTAAACCCTGCCCCCCATGAGAATCGCGTAGTCGCGAACGTCGTTTAGGAACTTTATCAGCGCGTTGAAACCGTTGTGGAGCGCTAGGTACTCGGGACAGGCTATGACAATTGCCTTATCGGGGTCACCTTTAAGGCTTGCCACGATGCCCTCAAGGATTCTGTGGAGCTCCCTTGGGCCAAAGAAGCCCCTCGCGGCGCTCACGGTCACGAGCTCCCATCCCCGAGGAACCCTTGAGCCAGCCCTGCCAACGACGACGGCCCTCTCCTCTGGAACTTCTTTGATGGAGCGGACTATTTTAAAATGGCCGATTCCGGGCCTGTCCACGAGGGCCCCCGCGAGAAGGGGAGCGAGCGCCTTCAGCATTTTCCCACCGTCCAGTTTTGGGAGCTGGAGTTTATATCCCTTTTTTGTAAGTGGTTATGTAGGTGCGCCCTCAGTCAAGGCCGATGTCATCACGCGTCAGCCGGTTAATCCATCGTCATCGGAGCTAATGAATAAAAGATGCAAAATTTAAAAACCTGTTGGAACTCAGAAGAGCTCCTCGAGCTTGACGTCAATCTTGTCCGGGTTGAACGGCAGAACGTGCCTGGTCGTCTTCGGCGAGAAGACCTCACCGCGTTTGACGAGCTCCATGACGTCCTCTTTCGTCGGGGCCTTCCTGATGAAGACGTAGTCAATCTCGCCCTTGGCCATGTCTTCCCTTGCGTCCTCCTTGAGGCCGTAGTAGATGAGCTCAATTTTGCCCTCAACGCTCATCTCATCGAGGACCTTGCTGACCTTCTTCTGCTCTTCAAGACCTCCGGGAATCGCGAAAACCTTCTCGCCGACGATGGCGAAGGCAATCTCACCGCGCTCGGCCTTTTCCTCGGCCTCGGGGTCCTCAACGACCTCAAGGCCCTCCCTCTTGAGCCTCTCGATGACCTCATTGAGGTCGCCCTTGAAGGCCGGGTACCAGGTGTAGACTTTAACGTCGTCGCTGAAGTAGTCGAGTATGACTGAAGGAGCCCTCTTCGCGCCGAGCTTCTGAAGGCCGGCCCAGCGGTGGTGGCCGTCAACGATAAGGTACTCGTCCGTTCCCGGAATCTTCGCGAGGAGCATCGGCTTCCAGAAGAGGCCACTTCCCGTGACGCTCTCGATGAAGGCCTCAAGCTCCTTCTGGACGAGCTGCTCGTGGGGCTTCATCTTGTCAAGCTCGATAAAAACGTAGTCCACCTTGACCGTCGGGATGTCGTACTTCGGAACCTTTTCAACTCCCATTCTCAAACCCCCCATGACTATGCAGATGAGAATCGAACCGCTCAATAAAAAGGCTTTCCGTTGAAAACTCCAACACTTTTATGGAGATTCGTAGGACTCATCCGAAAAACTCGAAAAATCTATCGGGATAAGGGTTAAAACCCCGAAGGCTTATTCAACTTCAATGCGGAACGTTGCCGAACTGCCCCTCCACGGCGGCCATGTTCCCGCGTGGCTCGCTCAGAGGATGAGGAAGCTGACGAGACTAGTTCTAATACTCGCCGTTGACGAGTACGGCACGAAAGGCCTCCTCGAGAGGCTCTCCGACCCGGTCTGGTTCCAGGCCTTCAACAACCTCATCGGCATGGACTGGGACTCCTCGGGCTCGACGACGGTGACGGTGGGCATGATAAAGGAGGCCCTCTCGCGGGAGGAGCTTGGCGTTAAGGTGGCAGGTGGCAAAGGGAAAGCAAGCAGAAGAACGCCGGAGGAGCTGAAAACCATAGCGGAGCGCTACGAACTCGACCCGGAACCCTACATCCGAACGTCCCGGCTCGTCGCGAAGGTTGACACCGTTGCCTTTCAGGCAGGTTATCAGCTCTACCACCACGCCTTCTTTCTCGATGAAGAGGGCAACTGGGCGGTGGTACAGCAGGGAATGAACGAGAAAGCCAAACTCGCGAGGCGCTACCACTGGTTTGACGCCGAAACATTCACCCTCGACCCCCACAAGGCGATAGCGGGAATCCGCGCCGAGTTGGCCCTCAACACGGTTTCAAATGACTCCAGGGAGTTTCAGAAGACGCTCCTCGACCTCGTGAGCGAGGGGCCGGAGAAGGTGGCGCGCGAGGTTGAGACGATAAAGGCCATCGCAAAGGGCTACCGCCCGCTGGTGTACTACCGCCCGAGGGACGTCGATGAGAGGGTCATTTTAAAGCGCTACGAGAGCCTTGGGAAGCTGGAGCTCAACGCGAGAGCCCTTGAATTCGCGAGGGAGCTGGGCGTCGGGAACTACGAGGAACTTCTTCTCCTCAAGGGGCTCGGGCCGAGCACGCTGAGGGCACTTTCGCTCGTGGTCGAGCTGGTCTACGAGACGCCCCCGAGCTGGAAGGACAGGGTGACGCACCCGCCGGACCCCTTCAAGTTCACCTACGCCGTTGGCGGAAAGGACCGCGTTCCGTTCCCGGTCGAGAGGGGAACCTACGACGACCTAATTTCATTCCTCGAGAAGCTCGTCGAGAGAAACCGCGAGGAGAGAGCAATCGTTAGAAACGTCGCGAAGATTACCAAGAACTGGAAGTTTCCCAGCGAGGAGAAAACTCCAACCCCCTAGATATACCTCAACGTCCATATCAGCACTTCGATGTTCATCTTTTCGTCCAGGTAAGGTTATAAACATTGGCGAGAAGGAAGAGCGGTGAGGTTCATGGCGCTGAGCGACAGACTCGAACTCGTCAACCCTTCTGAGATTAGAAAGCTCTTCGACCTTGCCCAGGGCGTTGAGGGTCTCATATCACTTGGAATCGGCGAACCGGACTTTGACACGCCGGAGCATATAAAGGAGTACGCCAAGGAGGCCCTTGACAAGGGCATGACGCACTACGGCCCGAACGCAGGCCTGCCGATGCTCCGCGAGGCTATAGCGAGGAAGCTCAAGGAGCAGAACGGCATCGAGGCCGACCCGAAGAGCGAGATAATGGTGCTCGTTGGGGCGAACCAGGCTTTTATTATGGGCCTTGCAACGTTCCTCAAGGACGGGGAAGAAGTCCTCATCCCGAGTCCCATGTTCGTCAGCTACGCTCCGGCCGTTATTCTCGCCGGAGGAAAACCGGTTGAGGTCCCGACCTACGAGGAGAACGAGTTCCGCCTTTCCGTTGACGACCTTGAGAAGCACGTGAGCGACAAAACCAGGGCGCTCATCATAAACACCCCCAACAACCCGACCGGCGCGGTTCTGACCAAGAAGGACGTTGAGGAGATTGCAGACTTCGCGGTTGAGCACGACCTCATCGTCTTCAGCGATGAAGTTTACGAGCACTTCGTCTACGACGGCGTCAAGAACCACAGCATAGCATCTCTCGACGGCATGTTCGAGCGCACGATAACCATAAACGGATTCTCCAAGACCTTCGCCATGACCGGCTGGCGCCTCGGCTTCGTCGCGGCCCCGGCTTGGATAATCGAGAAGATGACCCGCTTCCAGATGTACAACGCCACCTGTCCGGTTACCTTCGTCCAGTACGCCGCCGCGAAGGCCCTCGAGGACGAGAGGAGCTGGAAGGCGGTCGAAGAGATGAGGAAGGAGTACGACAGGAGGAGGAACCTCGTCTGGAAGCGCCTCAACGAGATGGGCCTTCCGACGGTTAAGCCCAAGGGAGCGTTCTACATATTCCCGAGGATTAGGGACACGGGCTTAACTGACAAGGAGTTCAGCGAGCTGATGCTGAAGGAAGCCAGGGTCGCGGTCGTTCCGGGCTCGGCCTTCGGAAAGGCCGGTGAGGGGTACATAAGGATAAGCTACGCAACAGCTTACGAGCAGCTTGAGGAAGCGATGGACAGGATGGAGAAGGTTTTGAGGGAGAAAAAGCTCGTTTAATCTCCAAAAATCCCCCTGCTTCTCTTTATTATTATCTCAACGACTCTGTCAACGTTTCTCGCACCGAGTATGTTCATGACGTCAACGTAGCCAAGCTTGACCTTCTGGAGACCGCCCCCCTCATCGTAATAGTTGAGCAAGGTATCACCGTTCTCAATCGTCACCCAGTAGCCCCCACCGGTCTTAGCAAGACGTTTGTTTATTTCATCTAAAAACTTCTTTCTGTGCCTCGAAATCCGCTCCCTGACCTCACGGGGAATTACATCATCACTGAGGTGAATCATCCGCAGGTAGGCACTGAATGTTGCCCAATCGGCGGGACTGGGGCCTTTTTCAAGCCTTTGAAGGAGAGGATAGTTATCAACCACCATCAGGCGCTGAATGTCCCTTCTTAGCTCTCTCAAATCAGCCCTGAGGCGCTTAACCGTCTCCTCGGGCAGCTTCACCCTCATCGCTTCCACAACTACCACCGCGTGGGGGTTGAGGTAATTTGTTATAACCTTTCTTTATGTAGGTGTTGAACGGGCGACAGACTTTATGATTATCAAGTGGTAGTTTCCAAATTACCACTAAACAGGACCCAAAGTAAATGGGAAGAATGACGAACACTTCAGAGGGACTTCAGTTCAACGTTAATGACATTATCGGCCAAGATTATTTCTGCATAGTACCCTCTGAAGAGCGGGCCTGGGTTCACGATTACCGTTTTCCCAACATGGTCAACGCTCCTCGCCTCGTGGATGTGGCCCGTGATGACAAGCGGCGGCTGGTTCTCCTCGATGAACTCTCTGAGGGCCCTGCTTCCGACGTGAAGGCCGGAATGGACGAGGTCAGCCTTCGTGTCCCTCGGCGGAACGTGGGAGAGAATTATATCGCCGGGGCGGTAGTTCCTCAGCAGGATTTCTCGAATTTCATCCTCAGTGAGCTCCCAGATTGTGTTGAAGGGCGTTATGTTTGAACCCCCAACTCCGACGAAGCCAACTCCGTTGAGCTCTCTCCTCCTGTCGTGAACCCAGATTCCGAGTTCGTCGAGCAACTCCGGAACGTCCCTGCCGTCGCAGTTGCCGTGAACCGAGAGTATCGGAACGCCCGTCTCAAGGAGGGGCTGGAGAACCTTCCTGGCAGTTTCGGCTCCCGAAAAGTGAGTTATGTCGCCCGCTACTAGGAGGATATCCGGCTTCTCCTCTGCAATTAGCTCGGCGAGCTTTCGGCTCATCTTCACATTGCCGTGAAGGTCTGTTATCGCGACGAGCCTCATCCCCTTCACCCCCGTAACCGGGAAGACTGAATGCGCTTAAGCTTTACTTCGCTGATTGACGAAATGAACTTTGGCGTTCACCGAAAACCTTATAAGGTTTAGGGCCCCCTAATGGAGTAGGTGATACCATGGAGAGGGTTAAGTCAATCCTCCAGAGGAGGCTTGAGGTCGTTAAGAAGAGGAAGGAGCTCCTCGTCCTTGAGGAGGCAAGGCTCGTCAGGATGGCCAAACAGAAGAAGAACGTTGCCGTTAAGCTCGCGAAAGTTAAGAGCGAGAAGCTCGCCATAATGGAAGAGGAAGCCAGACTTCTCAGAGCCCTGAAGCAGAGCGCTCCCTACTGACTTCTAAACTTTTGGACTCCAGAACAGTAGAAGAAAAGAGGAATTCAGAAAACGTTCAGCTTGTCGTCGAGAATCATCTTCTGTATCTTGGTTATGTTGGCGAGCCACTCGTCGGCAATCTCGTAGGCCGGCTTCTGGAGAACGTCAATTGAGTAGCCCTTCTTCGGGATTATCTGGACGCTGGCGACGAGGGGCTCGTCAATGGGCTTTCCTATCTGGCTCAGAATCCTGACGTAGACCTCCTCGACGCCCTCGACCTGCTCGGCGATGTCGTTGGCTATGAGCATCGAGAGGAGGTTGTAAATCTTTCCAACGTGGCTGACGGGATTCTTACCGGCCGCGGCCTCCATGCTCATGTGCCTGTTCGGGGTGATGAGGCCGTTGACGCGGTTTCCTCTACCAACGCTACCGTCGTCGCCTGCCTCGGCGCTCGTTCCGGTGACGGTGATGTAGTAGATTCCGTTCTTCGGGTCGTCGGCGGTGTTGACGTAGATGTTGACCTTCCTCTCAGTGTGGGCCTCAACTATCTCCTTGGCCTTCTGGTAGATGGCCTCCTTAACGGCCATGTACTCGTCGGGGTTCGCGACCTCGCTGTCAACTATTGCTGCCGCTATGGTGAGGTCAATCTCGTCGCCCTTCCTAAGGCCCATGACCTTGATGTCCTCGCCGACGGCCGGCCACTCCTTCTTGAACTCGTCGCTGTTGAGAACCTTCTCGGTCTCGAGGACTATCTTCTCGGTCTCGCTGAGCGGGGCGTAGCCGACACCGAAGCTGGTGTCGTTGGCGAGCGGAATCGGGTTCTCCTTGGCCTTGTTGAAGACTCCAACGAGGTCAACGCTACCCTGTCCTATGCGGGAGTCAATAATGACGTGGTTCTCGACGTCGAGGTGCCTGACGGCCTTCTTGAGGTAGTCCTTCGCGGCCTTTATCGCTATCTCGTGAACCGGGAAGAACTCACGGTCAACCATCTCGACGGCCCTTCCGGAGAGGAGGATGTAAATCGGCTTGATGACCTCACCGCCGCCGAACTGCGGGTAGGCCCTACCTCCAACGACCTCGACCTGGTCGGTGTTGTGGTGGAGGATTATGCCGTATCTCTTGATGTACTCCCTGCTGAGGGCCCTGCTGACGGCCTCGGCTATACCATCGGCTATGCTGTCGGGGTGGCCGATGCCCTTCCTCTCGACGAGCTCGACCTCCTGCATCTCGACCGGAGTCCTGACGAGCTCCTCAACGACGATGTTCCTAACCTTCTCAGCCATGAGCGTCACCACCTTTCCTTTTAGCAAAGCCGGGTCAGGTGAACTACTTATATAATTTTCGGCATGAATTAGGAAAACTAACATTCCTGAGAGTTATTAACTTCGAAAGTCTTAAAATTTTGGCCGAAGAATTTTCTACGACGGTCCCGCCCGGTTGGCCCGCCGGACGGAGTGGGCTGAGCCTTCGATGAAGTCCCGTGGACGATGCCGGGCGGACAGGGCCCGCCTCCTCCGGACCGCCGGAGACTGGCGACGCCTTCGATGATGGTGGGGGATGGGTCGGGCCCACATTTTTAAGTCCGTTCTCCAACTTCCTCTGGTGGGAACATGGAGATAGAGGCGATAATCGAGTCAGTTAGAAAGGTTCTTGATGAGAAGGATTCCCTGAGGGAAGAGGCGCTCAAGGTCACGAGGGAAATAGTGAGACTCAGCGGGGACGCCGTCAAAGCCGTCCACCGGAACGACTTAAACCTTGCGGAGGAACGGTTGAGCGAAGCCGGAAAGCGGGTGAACTTGCTGAGGGAGACGCTGAAAAACCACCCGGACCTCTACTACTCCGGCTACGTTCAGACCGCCCACCAGGAGTTCGTTGAAGCGTCCCTCCTCCTCAGCTACGTTCGCGGAAGGCCCTATCCAACTCCAGGTGAGCTCGGTGTTCCCGAGGCGGACTACGTTCTCGGCGTTGGGGACTTCATAGGTGAGCTCAGGAGGTACTTCCTCCACAGGCTCCTTGAGGGAGACCTCGACACCGCGGAGACGGTTTACCGCGAGATGGAGAGGGTTTACAACGCCCTCATAACGCTTGAGTATCCAAAGGGGCTTGTTAACGTGAGACAGAAGCAAGACCAGGCCCGCTACGCCCTGGAGAGAACCCTTGAGGACCTCACGAGGGCCAAGCTCAACAGGAGCCTTGAGGAGAAACTTGAGAAGGCCCTAAAGAATGACTGAATTAAAGGATTACCTAATTACCGAAAAACTCAAAAAGATAGCCGAGCTCCAGAGGAGGCTCTCAAGAAGGATAGTCGAGAGACCACTCGACCTCAGCAGGGTGAAGACCGTCGGGGCGGTTGACGTCTCCTACAGGGAAGATGATGCGGTCTCGGCCCTCGTAATATGCACCTTTCCAGAGTGCGAGCCAATCGAGACGAGAACGGTTAGGGTCAGGGTAGCTTTTCCTTACATCCCCACTTATTTCTTCCTCAGGGAGACGATGCCCGTTTTGAGGGTCGTCAAAAACGCGGACTTCGACGTTCTTCTTGTTGAGGGCCACGGGAGGGCGCACCCGAGGGGCTACGGGCTGGCCTCCCACATCGGACTAATCCTCAGAAGGCCCGTCATTGGCGTGGCGAAGAGACCGCTCCGCGGTGTGCCGGAGAACCTCTACGAAAGGGTAGGAAAAGCTTATGTAAGCGTCGGACATCTGGTCGATTTGAGGTCGGCGGTTGAAGTCGTGAAGGCACTTGGTGAAGGCTATCCAAAACCGCTCAGGATTGCCGATAAGCTCTCGAAGGTGAGAAGATGAAGAACATAAAACTCCTCGTTTCCCTCGCGAGAAGGGGAGCGGTAGGAAAGATGACAAGGGTTACTGTAAGGGAGCTCGCGGACGAGCTTGAGGTCTCACCTCAAACCGTTTTGAGGCTCCTCAGGGAGATGGAGGAAGAGGGATTAATCGAGAGAAACGTGGAGGGTAAAAAGACACTCATAGAGGTAACACCGGAGGGGGCAAGCTTCCTTCAGAGGCTCTGCGACGAGATTTCAAAGGCCCTTTCGACCGGCGTAATTGTCGGGGAGGTTGTTTCAGGCCTCGGGGAGGGTGCCTACTACGTCAGGCAGTACGCGCCTCTGATTAGGGAGTACCTTGGATTTGAGCCCTATCCCGGAACGCTGAACGTCCGAGTTCTCTTTCCGAAGACGGTCTTCGATGCCCTCTGCAACGCGAGGCCCGTTATAATCCCCGGTTTTACCAAGGAGGGAAGGACCTTCGGCGACGTCAAGGCTTACCGCGTGAGGATTGACGGCGTTGAGGGGGCGATTGTGGTACCCTCGAGAACGGTTCATCCCCCAAAGATTGCCGAGATAGTGGCACCGGTAAACCTGAGGAAAAAGCTCGGCCTCAACGACGGCGACAGGATTAGGATTGAGGTGGTAGAATGAAGGTCAACGTAGGGGCAACTCTAACGTTTGCAGGGGTTGGTGCGTTCTTCGGTTTTCTCCTGGCGGTCTTCGCCTACGGGCCCTACGAAAACCAGCTCTTCGCATACGGAATTTACGTGGGTCTCATCATTGGAGCCGTTCTCGGCCTGAGGGCCGACGAAGAATGGGAATTCAGGACTTCGGCCGTTTCTTTCGTCCTCGGCGCGGTTGTGACGCTCGCCCTCGCCCTCTGGTGGGCGAACAGGGGAATAAACGCGACCTTCGCCAACGTAATGCTTGGAATCGTCCTCGGAACGAGCCTCTTCATCAAGCCCACGAACTTCACGGACGCCCTTTTAAGCCCCGCGACGTACCTTGGAGGGGCGTCTGCGGTGTTGCTCCTCCTGAAAGACTACGGCCCCCTGCAGTCGGTGGAGCACGGAGTTACCGCGATACTCATCGTCACCGGCAGTGCGATGGCGCTCACCTTCTTTGGAGCGCTCGGCAGGTGGGGCTTCGAGAAGTTCAGGAACTTCGGCAAGAAAGGCAAGTAGCAACGCTTAAATATGCTCATTGATAACCTAAGGCGGTGATTGAAATGGTGATGAGGCTCTCAAAGCTTTACGGCAAGCAGATTTACAACACAAAGGGCTACTACGTTGGTTACGTTGATGAGGTTCTAATCGATATTGACCAGGGAAGGGGAAAGGTTCTCGCGCTCGTCCTGCCCGGTGAAAAGGTCGGAGTTCCCTACGACCGCGTCACGGCCATCGGCGACATCGTTCTCGTGAAAGCGAAGGAGGATTAACCCTCTTTCACCTTTAACGCTTCCAAGAACCTTTCTGTGACAGCCTCTTCCACGAGCTTCAGCAGGGAGTTCTTGTCCTTGGCGAGCTTGAAGATTCCGAGGCTTATCCTCGCACCGCCGGCCCTGGCGTGACCGCCACCGCTTCCCATCTCGCCGAAGGCCTCTTTCATCACCGCACCGATGTTTACCCTGACGTCCCTCGTCCTCGCGGAAATCTCAATCTTGTCGTCCACTATGCCGAAGACGAGAACCGTTGTTATCCCCTCAAGGCGAAGAAGGAAGTCAGCGGCTTCCGCGAGGGCGTCACGGTTCGTTATGAAGCCCACGTTGCTTATTATGACGTTCTTGTAAATCCTCCTGTGCATTATGGCCCTCGCAAGGATTTCGGCAGTTTCCGTGCTGATGTCTGGGTGCTCAATCTTGTCGAGGAGCTCGTAGTCAACTTTACCGGCCAGGAACTCTATCGCCTTCAGGTCAACGGGGCTCAGCTTCGAGAACTTCTTCGTGTCTATGTAGATTCCGTAGAAGAGGGCAGTTGCGAGCGGTGGCGAAACCGAGATGTTGAGTCCCCTGAGGTACTCGACCAGGATGGACGAAGCGGAGTTAACGTCCGGCCTGATGTCAAGGAACGCGTCCTCGGGGATGACGTCCGAGAGATGCTGGAGAACCTGGTGGTGGTCTATGACGATTTTAATCCTGCCGTAGTCGGAGCTTTCAAGGATTGTTAGGTTTCCGTTGGGCTGACAGTCAACGAGTGCTATGAAGGGATAGCGCTTCAGCTCGTAGGAACCCCTTGAGACGCGTGTAACTTCGATTCCAAGGAGATTTACGAAAGCCCGGTTCTCGTGGTGGGTTATCTCTCCCCCGTGGACTATCTTTGTCTTGAAGCCGAGCGTTTGGGCTATGACGCTCAGTGCGGCGGCGCTCGCAAGGGAATCCGGGTCGGGGTTGTCGTGCATGACTATGAGAAGGGAATCGCTCTCGTTCTTTAACTCGCGGAGCTTCTTCACGAGAAGGTTGACGTTCTTCCGCTCGCCGATGTGCTTCACCATACCGATGAGCGCATCCCTCAGGGCGGTTCTCGGGGAGATGGCGTAATCAACTTTGACGTCGGCTTCAAAGCTCTCCTTTATGCTCTCGGTGAGCTCCTCAAGGCTGATTTCATCAGGGAGAACGGTGAGAATGGGAACCTCCTTGTTGTTGGTCCGGATTACGTAGACAGTTTTCTTGATTGTATCAACGTCCATGGTTGTGATTATTACGAGTTCCGACTTCTCAACTCCAGCTTTCAGGAGGGTAGCGGTGTAGGAGAAATCGCCCTGGACGACGTGGAAACCGCTCTCTTCCAGGGCTCGCGCGCGGATTTCGTCCTTCTCAACGATGACTATGTCAAACTCTCCCTTGAGTGCCTCGGCTATCGAGCGTCCGAGGGCCCCTCCACCGAGGATGAGGATTCTCATCAGCATCACCCGTTTTCTGCACAACAATGTTTAAATAGGGGCTTTGATATACTAAGCCGTGAATTCCTTCCGAGTTCTTTAAGCGGATAGAGATATATATAGCTAATGGTGGTGGAGATGCAGTTACCGGACAAGGCACCGCTCGTCGAGAACGTCGTGGTAACGTCGGCGGGCGAGCTCAATGAACTCATCAAAAAAGCCCTCAGTGAGGGCAAGGGAGCCTTCCTCAAGATATTCGCCAAGGACAAGAACGCGAAGTACTACATAACGGTGCTCTTCGATAGCTCAAAGGTTTTGGCGGTGGAATGCCTTATAGTTGACAATAAGCAAACGCTGATTGGAGAGGATGCAGTCAACCTTCTCAAATCTCTGCTCGGCAGGCCAATGGTCGTTGACGTTTACTCCCTCGACGAGATTGAAATGAAGCTTTCAATCGCTGAGAACCTTGACGTTTACTCTGAGACCCCCAAGATACCTCTGGAGGAGCTCTTCTCCGGTGGGCCAGTTCAGCCACCGAAAATTGAGGTTCCCAGACCACAACCGACACAGATTCCAGAGGAAAAGCCCAAAGAGAAACCCACGATTGAGGAAAAACCTGCTCCAACCGCCACCCCCAAACCGGCCCCCAAACCCGCTCCGAAACCCGCTGGAGGAAAGCCAGAGATAGTGGTTAACTTCACCGGAGGAAGAATCCCAGAGGAAGCCTTCAAGAAGTACGCTGAGAACATCATCAAAGAGGCGAGTAGGATAAGGGGCGTTTCAATAAACAGGATAGAGTTTGACGCAAACGTAGGTGAGGGAGTCGTTTACCTCAACGTTCACGTCTACGGAAGCTCCGAGAGCACGGACAAGAGAAGCCTTGAGATAGCCGAGAAGAGGCTGTTCCACATCGTCAGCAAGCACGCGCCGATAATCCTCAGGGAGGCCGAGTACAAGCCCATACTCAGGGACATAAGCGTCGTTCTCAACGGCGAGGAGGCTAGACCCCAGGAGATAGTTGAGAAGGACAAGAAGAAGACCGGAGCCGTAACGAAGGACGGAAGGATTCAGCTTTCGGTTCTCGAAGACGTCTGGCCGTACTTCAGCAACTTCGCGAGAACCGTCGTCAAAGAGCTTGAAACGGCCGGAATGAAGGTCACAAAGGCGTACTTTGACATAAAGGGCAGGAGGGAGCTCGAGATAAACCTTTCCATTGCCGTCGAGGGTCCCTTTGACAAGGCGACTACGGAGAAAACCATCAGAACGATTCTCAGCAGGCACGCCAAGGAGCTCTCAAGCTCAATAAACCGCTACATAACCGTCCACAACGTTGAAGTTGAGCTCGTGGAGAGGTCCCTCAAGAGACCAGCGCCGGCGAAGAAGACGGTAACGAGCGGAAAAGCGGCGGAGATACTTGCCAAGAAGGAACTGCTTGAGAAGGAAGTCGAGAGGCTTCTGAAGGAAGCGGGAATAGAGGAGCTCGCCCCGCTCACCGAGGAAAAGAAGAAAGAAGCCGAGGAGACCCTGCTGAGGAGCAGAATCGAGCCGGCAATAGAAACCCTCAAGAACAGAATCCACGCCGAGCTCAAGCTTATACCGAGGGTTACCTTCAAGTGGCTCAAGCTCAACCACGAGATTCAGGGCTCGACGGTTTACGTTGATATCGAAGCCTCTTTCGTCAAGGAGAGCGTTGGCGGTCTCTTCGGTGCGTACTCGGGTGTTTCGGACGAGAGGATAAAGAGGGATATCACGGAAACGATAAACAGAATCATCCGCGACGTCTCAAGCGAGTACAGCGTTGCAATAAGGCCAAAGAAGATAAACGTAATCCTCCGCTGACCTTTCCATTTTCAGCACTCAAGATCGTCATCATCCTGACGTCAGCCCTGCCGAGGTCATCATCGCCGATAGTTGGCGCGTGATTATTAAGGCCTTTTTCATACTTTCATCTAAACGTTAAAGCGCTAATTTTTTAAGGCTTCACCCGGAGCGGGAACCATGCAAACGCTAATCCTCGGAGTTGCACTGGCACTCGCATCGGCCTTCTCATGGGCTTCATCAACCATACTCGTCAGGGTAGGGCTTAGAAGACTCTCCCCCATCGGCGCCAACATATTCAGACTCTACGTTGCCTCAACTCTCTTCCTGCTCATCTTCGCGCTCACCGGAAACCTGAGCGTCTTTAAGCTCCCCGCGAGGTTGCTCATCTTGGCCTTCATATCCGCCCAGTTCGGCTTCGTTATCGGCGACTACTTCTACTTCAACGCCCTGAAGAGAATGGGCGTGTCAAGAACCGTGCCCATAACCTCAACATATCCGCTGTGGGCAATCCTGTGGGCGATACTCTTCCTCGGCAGAACTGTTAAGCCCCACGTAATCATCGGAGCGGTTCTCGTCGTTCTGGCGATAATAATCGTCAAGAGGGCCGAGGAAGAGGAGCACGCCGACAGACTCGGCTTCATCTTCGCGTTCATAGCACCAATCTCGTGGAGCGTCGCCATAACGATAATGGACTACCTGACGAAGAGCATACCATCGCTTCAGCTGGCAGGAGTTAGAATGGTCTTCGCGGCCCTCGGGGTCTCGGTCTTCCTCCCGAGATACGGGGAGGAAGTGAGGAATATAAGCAAAAGGGAAGCCCTAGTTCTCGTCGGTGCGGCGGTTCTCGGCCTAATCCTCGGCCAGTATCTCTTCGTCTACTCGGTCTCCCTCGTCGGCTCGCCGATAGCCGCTCCCGTCTCGGCGATAAACCCGATAATAGCGTCCCTGCTCGCGGTTCTCCTGCTGAAGGAGAAGCCGAACGCGAGGATATTCGAGGGACTCATCTTAGCGGTCCTCGGCGTGATTCTCATATCCATCGGCTAAAGCTTTTAAGTCCCCCGTTCTATTCTTAACCGCCGACAGCGAGGGGACAACTCGTCTCCTCGCACGGGCTCGGTTTTCCCGCCTCCGCGAGGTAGTCGGGTTCGATGAGCGGAGCGTGCTCACGCCGAGCCCACAGGGCCGGGAGCATCCACCCGCGTGAGCGAATGAGCGCGGGCCTCTGTGCCCGGCCCACAATTCGACGCCCTTCTGAGGAAGGCTTATAACCCCTGGGCGCGTTTAATAACCGGTGGTTATTTATGGTGGTCATCCCCCGGCCGATTGACCCCAGGGAAATCAAGCGAATTCGAAAGGAGCTCGGCATAACTCAAGAGGAGCTCGCCAGAAAAGCCGGCGTAACGCAGGCTTACATAGCGAAGCTTGAGGCCGGCAAAGTTGACCCGAGGCTCTCAACGCTGAATCGAATCCTCCAGGCCCTTCTCGAGTGCAAGAAGGCCCAGCCCCGAGCGAGGGACGTTATGTCCTCGCCGGTAATCTTCGTCAAGCCCTATGAGAAGGTTGAGAAGGTCATCAAGCTGATGAACGAGCACAACATCTCCCAGATTCCCGTCGTTTCTGGAAACAAGGTCGTTGGCTCGGTGACGGAGCGGACACTTGTCAGACAGAGCCTCGAATACGAGGACATCTACGACCGCAAGGTCATGGAGGTGATGGAGGAGCCATTCCCGATAGTCAACGAGGACGAGGATTTGGAGGTCGTTAAGTACCTCCTGGAGGACCATCCGGCGGTTCTCGTCCAGAACAGGGAGGGCAAGATAGTCGGAATCATAACGCGGGTTGACCTTTTCAGGGTCGGCAAAACCTGACTTTTCTCCCCCGACCACAACTTTAAAAACCCTTCCCTCTCAACACCCCTGGACATTTAATCCGGACAAAACGTCCAGGTGATAACCATGAAGAGAACCGCACTCCTCGTCGTCCTGCTCCTGCTGGGAGCCGTTGTAGCGACGGGCTGTATCGCCTCAAATGAGAGCACGAGCTCGACCTCATCTCCCTCGGCCACAGCTACACCAACCAGCTCAACGACCTCAACGACGAGCTCAACCACGAGTTCCAGCACGACCCAGATGGAGAAGAGCTACTACCCGATAACGGTCAAGGACTTCGCGAACAGGACGGTCACAATCAAAGAGGAGCCCAAACGCGTCGTTTCCCTTGCACCTGCCGTAACCGAAGACCTCTACTACCTCGGCCTTCTCGATAGGGTCGTCGGAGACACCGGTTACGAGGATTGGCCCCCAGAAGTCAAGAACATAACTTCCGTCGGTGGCTACGGGGCCTACGCAAGCCTCGAGAAGATAGCGAGCCTCAAGCCCGACCTGATTATAGCGGACAACGCTGTTCTCTACAAACAGGGCTACCTTGAGAGCCTTGAAAAGATTGCGCCGGTTATAATCGTGGCCCCAAAGAGCCTCGACGAGATACCCAGGGCGATAGAGCTCCTCGGCAAGGTCTTCAACAGGGAAGATAAGGCCAAAGAGGTCATCGACGAGTTCAACGCCAAGGTCGATGCAATGAAGGAGCTCATGAAGGACCAGCCGAAGGTCAAGGTCTTCTACGTCATCTGGAACAAGCCCCTCATGACCGCCGGCGGAAACACCTTCATAAGCGACGTCATCAGCATCGCCGGTGGTGTGAACATCTTCAACGACACCAAGAACTGGCCTCAGGTCAGCCTTGAGGAGGTTCTCGCAAGGAACCCGGACGTCATAATACTCACCCCCCACTGCGGTATGACAGTGGAAGAAGCCTACAAGCTCTTCGCCGGAACCAACGCGGTGAAGAACGGCCACGTTTACATGATTGAGAACGAGAACGACCTCATTCACCCGAGCCCGAGGCTAATCCGCGGAATCGAGACCATGGCAAGAATCCTCCACCCCGATGCATTCAAGACAAGTTATCCGCTCACGATTAAGGACATGGCCAACAGGACCGTTATAATCCCGAAGGAGCCCCAGAGGATTGTCTCACTCGCCCCGAGCATCACCGAGACGATATTCTACCTCGGAGCCGGTGACAGGCTCGTCGGTGTCACGAAGTACGCAGACTGGCCTCCAGCCGTTAAGAACATCACCAAGGTCGGTGGCTACGGAGCCTACGCGAACCTTGAAGAGATTGCAAAGCTCAAGCCCGACCTGATTATAGCCGACAACGCGGTCTTCTACAAGCAGGGCTTCCTGGAGAGCCTTGAGAAGATTGCACCGGTGGTAATCGTCGACCCGAAGAGCATCGACGGAATTTACCAGCAGGTTGAACTCCTTGGGAAGGTCCTCGACAGGGAGGAGCAGGCTTCCCTCGTCGTGGCGGAGATGAAGGCCCAGATAAGCTACATCGAGGGCCTCGTCGCCAACGCGAGCAGGCCGAGCGTGATGTACCTCGTTAGCACCTACAACGGCTACTGGATAGCCGGAAAGGACACCTTCGCCGACAGCATAATCCGGATTGCCGGCGGTAAGAACGCCTTCGAGGACGTTACCGGCTGGAAGGCCGTGAGCGAGGAAGAGGTGGTGGCGAGGAACCCCGACGTGGTGATTATAGCCTCGGCCTACGTTGACCCGAAGATATTCTGCTCAGGCCCGCTCTCGACGATAAAGGCGGCAAAGGACGGAAGGGTCTACACCGTGAGCGACCCCAACGTCTTCCAGAGGCCCAGCCCGAGGATTGTGCTGGCAATCAAAGAGATGGCAGAACTGCTTCACCCAGAGCTCTTCAAGTACCAGCCACAGCCCCTCGTCTGCTCCACCAACACGACGGCCAACGCGACCGGCTGATTTTTAAGTCCCATTCCCTTTTCTTTTCCGGTGATGGCATGGAGAGAAAAACGGTCTACCGGGTTCTGCTCGTCATCGTGATAATCCTTGCGATAATCTTCACGCTCGGCGTTATTGGCATTGTCCCCTTCGTCTGGAGCGAGTACATAACCGTCTTCATGGTAATCCTGTTCTTCGTCCTGCGCTTCAGCAAGGGACGTTAGGAAAGCCTAACACACCCGTCCTTTGTTAAAGCACTTTTGTTTTCTTCTCTCGTTAGGCTAAACAAACGATGTAAACCTTTGGTTTAGAATTCTCGGGTTTAAAAACGCTTTTTTAGGCTCCGGATAAGTCCCTATTGAGGGAACAAAAATGGTCGTATGTATGTTTATGTTCATCGGAGGTGGTGGGGTTGAGATACGTTAAACTGCCAAGGGAAAACACCTATGAGTTCCTCGAAAGGCTCAAGGAGTGGGGCAAGCTCTACGCCCCGGTCAAGATATCGGAGAAGTTCTACGACTTCCGCGAAGTTGATGACGTCAGGAAGGTGGAGTTCCACTACAACAGGACGATAATGCCCCCGAAGAAGTTCTTCTTCAAGCCCAGGGAGAAGCTCTTCGAGTTCGACCTCAGCAAGCCGGAGTACAGGGAGACCATTGAGGACGTCGAGCCCTTCGTGCTCTTTGGAGTTCACGCCTGCGACATCTTCGGCCTCAAGATACTCGACACTGTTTACCTCGACGAGCTCCCCGACAAGTACTACAAGGTTCGCAGGGAGAAGGGAATCATAATAGGAATCAGCTGTATGCCCGACGAGTACTGCTTCTGCAACCTCCGCGAGACGGACTTCGCCGATGACGGCTTCGACCTGTTCTTCCATGAGCTCCCCGACGGCTGGCTCGTCCGCGTTGGCTCGCCCAAGGGACACAGGATAGTTGACAAGAACATCAAGCTCTTCGAGGAGGTCACCACAGAGGACATCTGCGCCTTCAGGGAGTTCGAGAGGAAGAGGAGCGAGGCCTTCAAGTACCACGAGGACTGGGGAGACCTGCGCTACCTGCTCGAACTTGAGATGGAGCACCCGATGTGGGAGGAAGAAAGCGAAAAGTGCCTCGCCTGCGGAATCTGCAACACGACCTGCCCGACCTGCCGTTGCTACGAGGTGCAGGACATAGTAAACCTTGACGGCGTAACCGGCTACCGCGAGAGGCGCTGGGATTCCTGCCAGTTCAGGAGCCACGGCCTCGTTGCCGGAGGCCACAACTTCAGACCCACCAAAAAGGACCGCTTCATGAACCGCTACCTCTGTAAGAACTCCTACAACGAGAAGCTCGGGTTAAGCTTCTGCGTCGGTTGCGGTCGCTGTACCGCCTTCTGCCCGGCAGGCATAAGCTTCGTTCGCAACCTGCGCGTCATCCTCGGCCTTGAGGAGCGCTCCTGCCCGGCGAAGATAGCCGAGGAGATACCGAAGAAGGGCTTCGCCTACGCCGAAAACATAAGGGGTGAGGACGTATGAGCGAGGTAGTTCCCAAGGAGATTATGATGCCCGATGATAACCCCTACGCCCTCCACAGGGCCAAAGTCCTCAGGGTTTACAAGCTCACCGATACGGAGAAGCTCTTCCTCTTCCGCTTCGAGGACCCCGAGATAGCCGAGACCTGGACGTTCAAGCCCGGCCAGTTCGTCCAGCTCACGATTCCGGGAGTTGGAGAGGTCCCGATAAGCATCTGCTCCTCACCTATGAGGAAGGGCTTCTTCGAGCTGTGCATCAGGAAGGCCGGAAGGGTCACCACCGTCGTCCACAGGCTCCAGCCCGGCGATACGGTTCTCGTCCGCGGTCCCTATGGCAACGGCTTCCCCGTTGACGACTGGGAGGGTATGGACTTACTTCTTATAGCGGCGGGTCTCGGAACGGCCCCGCTGAGGAGCGTCTTCCTCTACGCGATGGACAACCGCTGGAAGTACGGCAACATAACCTTCATCAACACTGCCCGCTACGGCAAGGACCTGCTCTTCTACAAGGAGCTCGAAGCTATGAAGGACCTGGCAGAGGCCGAGAACGTCAAGATAATCCAGAGCGTAACCAGAGACCCCGACTGGCCCGGAAGGCACGGAAGGCCCCAAAAGTTCATAGTCGAGGCCAACACCAACCCGAAGAAGACGGCAGTGGCTATCTGCGGTCCGCCGAGGATGTACAAGTCGGTCTTCGAGGCCCTCATCAACTATGGCTACCGCCCTGAGAACATCTACGTGACGCTCGAGAGGAAGATGAAGTGCGGAATAGGAAAGTGTGGCCACTGCGTCGCCGGAACGAGCACGAGCTGGAAGTACATCTGCAAAGATGGCCCGGTCTTCGGCTACTTCGACATAATATCAACGCCCGGCCTGCTGGACTGAGGTGGTGGCGATGGAGGAGAAGAAAGTCAGGATTGGGTTTTACGCTCTAACGAGCTGTTACGGCTGTCAGCTCCAGCTGGCGATGATGGACGAACTGCTCAAGCTCCTTCCCAGGGCCGAGATAGTCTGCTGGTACATGCTCGACAGGAACAGCGTCGAGGACGAGCCCGTCGATATCGCGTTCATCGAGGGTAGCGTCTCGACTGAGGAAGAGGTTGAGCTCGTCAAGAAAATCCGCGAGAACGCGAAAATTGTGGTGGCTGTAGGTTCCTGTGCTGTCCAGGGCGGGGTCCAGAGCTGGGAGAAGGACAAGCCCCTTGAGGAGCTCTGGAAGACCGTTTACGGCGACGGAAAGGTCAAGTTCCAGCCCAAGATGGCCGAGCCCGTCTCGAAGTACATCAAGGTAGACTACAACATCTACGGCTGTCCGCCGGAGAAGAAGGACTTCCTCTACGCCCTCGGAACGTTCCTCGTCGGCTCGTGGCCGGAGGACATAGACTACCCGGTCTGCCTTGAGTGCAGGCTGAAGGGCAACCCGTGCGTACTCCTCGAGAGGGGCGAGCCCTGCCTCGGTCCGATAACGAGGGCCGGCTGTGACGCGAGGTGTCCAAGCTTTGGAATAGCGTGCATCGGTTGCAGGGGCGCGATAGGCTACGACGTTGCCTGGTTCGACTCCCTCGCGAGGGTCTTCAAGGAGAAGGGCCTGACCAAGGAGGAAATCCTTGAGAGGATGAAGATTTTCAACGCCCACAACGAGAAGCTTGAGGAGATGGTTGAGAAAATCTTTGGAGGGGAGAGCCAATGAAGAACGTTTACCTGCCAATCACCGTTGACCACATAGCAAGGGTAGAGGGCAAGGGTGGCGTCGAGATAGTCATCGGCGACGATGGTGTCAGGGAGGTCAAGCTCAACATCATAGAGGGGCCGAGGTTCTTCGAGGCCATAACCATCGGCAAGAAGCTCGACGAGGCCCTCGCGGTTTACCCGAGGATATGCTCCTTCTGTTCAGCGGCGCACAAGCTCACCGCCGTGGAGGCGGCCGAGAAGGCGATAGGCTTCACCCCGCGCGAGGAGATTCAGGCCCTGAGGGAGGTCCTCTACATCGGCGACATGATTGAGAGCCACGCACTCCACCTCTACCTTCTCGTTCTACCAGACTACCTCGGCTACTCCGGACCGCTCCACATGGTCGATAAGTACAAGAAGGAGATAGGCATAGCGCTCGACCTCAAGAACCTCGGAAGCTGGATGATGGACGAGCTTGGCGCGAGGGCTATACACCAAGAGAACGTCGTCCTCGGGGGCTTTGGAAAGCTCCCAAGCAGGGAAACTCTCGAGAGGATGAAGGAGAGGCTTAAAGAAGCCCTTCCGAAGGCTGAATACACCTTCGAGCTGTTCACCAAGCTGGAGCAGTACGAGGAGGTTGAGGGGCCGATAACGCACCTCGCCGTGAAGCCGAGGAACGACGTCTACGGAATCTACGGGGACTACATAAAGGCCAGCGACGGAAACGAGTTCCCGAGCGAGAGTTATAAGGAGCACATAAAGGAGTTCGTAGTCGAGCACAGCTTCGCCAAGCACTCCCACTACCACGGAAAGCCCTTCATGGTCGGTGCCATCTCGCGCGTCGTCAACAACTGGAAGCTCCTCTACGGCAGGGCGAAGGAACTCTACGATGCTCATAAGGAGCTTCTCCGTCCAACGAATCCCTTCGCCAACAACCTGGCTCAGGCCCTTGAGCTCGTCTACTTCATCGAGCGCGGAATCGATTTGCTCGACGAGGCCCTCGCGAAGTGGCCGATAAGGCCGAGGGACGAGGTAACTGTGAAAGACGGCTTCGGCGTCAGCACGACCGAGGCACCGCGCGGAATCCTCGTCTACGCGCTCGAAGTGAAGGACGGAAAGGTCGCCTACGCGGACATCATAACGCCCACTGCCTTCAACCTCGCCATGATGGAGGAGCACGTCAGGATGATGGCCGAGAAGCACTACAACGACGACCCAGAGAGGATTAAGTTCCTCACCGAGATGGTGGTAAGGGCTTACGACCCATGCATCTCCTGTTCTGTCCATGTAGCGAAGCTCTGAGCTCTTCTCAAATTTTTTATAAGGGGTCGAAGATAGAACTCATCGGGGGTTAGCATGGCCGAAGAAATCGTGGATGTTGTTATTCACGTGAAGGTTCCCAAAAAGTACGCTGAGACGTTTAAAAAGGACGTCGAGGCCATGGCTTGGTATCTTTCCCACAAAGACGAACTGTTTGAGAACATGAAAAAGCTCAAAGGAATCATGAAAACCGACAAGAGCTGGAAAGAGCTCAAGAGGGAGATTTATGAGGGAATTGCTGATTGACAGCTCTCTCCTTGTGGAGTACTTCAAAGGCAACGAACGGGCGGTTAAGCTCTTTGAGTCTTTTGAGAACGAAGAGGTTGCCCTTTACATAACGGAGACCATTTTCAGTGAGGTCACGTACCTGCTTATCGGTTATTTTTCAAAGCTCGCCCCCCGAACCGTCAAAGGACGAAGGGACAAACTGCCGCCGGAGATTAGAGCAGTTTTCAAGGCGCTGAAGGGTTTTGGATTTATCGAATCCTCTCAGAGAACGGTCTTCAAAGCAATGGAGCTAATAGAAAAGTACGCCATGCTCCCGAACGATGCACTAATTCTCTCAACCTGCATCGAGCACGGCTTTGCCTTGGCTACGCTAGACGAGGACTTCTTTGAACCCGCAAAGAAAGAAAAAGTTGAGCTGATTTCCTGAATCACTTTCCCGCCATCTTCTCGCAGGGGAAGTATATCTTCCCGACGAAGCCCTCACCAATGGGGCCAACGACGTAAACGTCGCCAATGGAGTATCTGTAGATGACGGTAACGCCTCCGCTCGCCGTTTTGCAGACCTCGGGCAGGACGTAGGTGCCGTTTTTATATTCAACAGAGGGAGCGTTGGCGATTTGAATTGGCTCCGGCAGTTCAACAGTTACGTTGAAGGTCTCGTTCCAGAGTGTTGCCTCACCTATAGACCAGCTCATGGGCCTGACGACGTAGTGCGTCCCGTTCTTCTCGACCTCATAGTTGACGACCATGTCAACGACTTTCGCGGGGGTTCCGGAGAACTTTATGTTCGCTATCGCAACGGAGCCGTTCTTGAGCCATACCGTTAGGGAGTAGAACTTCTCCGAGGAGTCTTCGT
This sequence comes from Thermococcus nautili, assembly GCF_000585495.1. Classification (NCBI taxonomy): domain Archaea; kingdom Methanobacteriati; phylum Methanobacteriota; class Thermococci; order Thermococcales; family Thermococcaceae; genus Thermococcus; species Thermococcus nautili. Next base: position 371,463 of record NZ_CP007264.1, on the reverse strand, counting down.
CGAGGGAGGGAACGACAAGATAAACGTCCTTCGAGAGTCTGAAGGCGGAAATGTTCTTTACATTCGGACCCGCTTTTATCAGTATGGCGGGATAAACATCGTTTATGACAAGGCTCTTGTAGCCGATGAAGTTAGCACTCACGTTAATCGCGACAGCAGTAACGTTGAGGGGCACTTTGAAGGGGACGTAAGTCACGTTGAGGACAAAGCCAGGGGATGTCGTCTCGCTTCCCGTCTGGACTAGACAACCCGCCGAGAAAACGACGAGCACCAGAAGCAGCGGCGCAATCTTCCACGTCATCGGAACATCCTCCTTTTAAACTTTGAGATGGTCATGACTACTGCAAAAAGTATATAAGGGTTTCGATAAGGCTCATAAACCCCCGGGACAACTCCGTGAGGGAGGCAAAATGAGAACGCTAATCCTTGCCTTAGGAAACGAGCTGATGAAGGACGACGGAGTTGGGCTCAAGGTCGGCAGAATCCTCGCCGAGAAGGGCTACAACGTCCTCGAAGTCGGAACCGACATCTTCATGCTCTCAAGCCACTACAACGGGGAGGAGAGGCTGATAATCGTTGACGCGATTCTGAGCGAGAAGTTCAAGCCGGGAGAAGTTATACACCTCGAAGGGGAGGATGTCTTTGAGAAGCTGAAAGCGGAGATAAGAAGCGCGCACTTCATGGGGGCGATAGACGGCCTTAAGCTCCTCATGAAGCTCGACGAGAGGCTCGCCAGGGCGGAGGTTCACTTCGTAGGGATAGTTGCGAAGGAGATTGACCTTGGAACCGAGCTCAGCGGTGAGGTTTTGGGTGCAGTGCCGAGGGCAGTAGCTTTAATCGAAGAACTATGTAAAAATCGAAAGAATTAGCCGAAGAGCAGGCCAAGCTCTTTTCGCATTATGCCCCTGTTCATGATTATGTGTATTGTTATCAGGGCCATCATGAAGAGACCGTAGCGGGCGCGCAACTTTAGGAAGTCCAGGTGAGTCATTCCGAGGAACGTTCCGTTCTTGCTCGCCATCATCGTGCCGATTGTTATGAAGACCACCCCGAGGAACCCTACGAGGAGCAGGAGCGAGAGGAAGGCCTTCACTCGCAGTTTCTTCCGGAGTTTGGGGTTTTTCATAGCTTCTTCAAACGCCTTCTCCATCGGGTTCATGGGACCACCAAGGGTTAAATGACGTGCGTCATTTAAAAGCACTTTGAAAAATTTTCATTTAAAACCAAAGGTTGAAGAACTCAGTCCCCGTAGAACTCCTCTTCGAAGGCGTCGATTCCAACCTCAAGCGAATCGAGCCAGTCAAGGAACCTGCCAACGTCCTCGTCCCTGAATATCGCCCCGTGCTGTGGCGCTATCATCTTGGGCTTCAGCTTTCTCACGGAGCGGACCCATGCTTTAAGGGCCTTCGTTGAGCTCATATACCTCTTATGGAAGCCTTCCATGTGCTTCGTGTGCTCGTCGAAGTCCTCAACGAAGAGGTACCACTCGTCCTTCGAGAAGGCGGCGGCTCCAATGTCCGAGCTGAACAGAATTCCGCTCTTCTCGTCGTAGAAGGCGAAGTTACCCGGGCTGTGGAGGTAGTGGGCTGGAACTGCCCTTATGGTCGAGTTTCCAAGCTTGAACTCCGCTCCCCTATCGGGGATTCCTACCGTTCTCCCCGCGCTCATTACGGCCAGGTGCGGAATGAAGCGCACCCACAGCTCCGAGATGACGACCTTCGCCAGTGGCGCGTACTCGAACCAGAGGTTCAAGCCCGCAACTACGTCGGGGTCTTGGTGCGAGTACATGAGGTACTTAATCTGCGTTGGAGGAATCAGGGAGGAGACGTTCTTGAGAACGCGGGAGAACACGAAGAACCCTCCGGGCTCTATAAGCGCGCCCTCGTTTCCGTCAATGACGAGGTACTGGTTGGTCAGTATTCCCTTCTCGTCCTCGCTTTCTTCAATTCCAAGCCAGTAAACCTTATGGCTACCGTCGTCGTAGAGCGGGTAGCTGTTCATGTTCCTAATCATCTCAAACACCTCCAGCAGGGACCCACGCGTTCACCATATAGGCCCCGGAAACCTTTGAAAGGAGCTCAACGGCTTCCCTAACACCGTCCTCTCCCTCAACCTTGAGGGTCTTAACCTCGCTTCCGTCCCTCAACTCAACGGCCAGAACCTGACTGCCCCTGACGAGCACCTTGAAACCGCTGGTTCCATCGGACGTTATTCCCGAGAGGTAGAGAACCTCACTGCCCGCCTTTTCGAGAATCTCGTTGAGGACGTTGAAGAAGCCACCCTCGGGGATGACGTGTAGACCGCTGTGAACCATCTTGGCCTTTGCCAGGAAGTTGGCGACGCTCATGGGGTCGGAGAAGTCCACTTCGAGTATGGCCTTTTCGGTCTTCTTGCCAACTTCGATTGGCTTGGACGCCTCCGCCAGCTCCTTGAGGTTCCTGGCTATCCCCTCGACAAGTATCTCCAGGGTCTTCCCGAGGAAGAACTCGCCCCTGCCCGAGTAGGAGAGCTCCACATTGGCAGAAACGTACTTCCGCCATTCCTTGAGGGTTATCACGACCGTCAGGTTGCCCCTCTTTCCCCTTCCCTCGTAGATGTGGCTGTTGTAGTCCTCGTGGAACTCGAACTCGTAGGTGTCCCTGAACTTGAAGACGAAGCGGGGTAGCATTATCTCGGCCACGACCGGGTTTCTGCCCCTGACCTTGACCACGTAGGGCCAGTTTGTTATGAACTGCACCGGGTCGTGGAGTATGGCCTCAACGGAGTCCATGCCGGACTTTATCTCAACGCTGGCTTCCTTGCGCTTCATGCTACCATCCCCAGCGCCTCTATCAGCTTGACGTAGAGTCCCTCCGGGCCGTCGGCAGGGCTCACCGGAAACAGGAAGTACACCTCGTCACCGTCCTTCACGACGAGCCTCTTCTCCGAGGGGTAGAGAACCACGCTGAGTTCGAGTTCCACCACTGAACCGTGGCTCGTCTTCATTGTGCCTACAGCATGGGGAACCGCGACCCTGGAGCCCTCGACGACGTCTTTCCAGATTGAAGCTATAACCTCAAAGGGGTTGATTCTCCATAGGAACGTGCCCCTTCCAGATGATTTGGTGTCGGTTACCATCATTGTCCATCACCTGAACGCACCTGTTGAGTCATAATCAAAATCATGAAGTTTGCTTCTTAAACCTTATGGTTTTGAATTTTGAAGCCTGTTGCAAGAGAGTTCGATAATAGCAGTTCAAAGGATAAAATGGTTTGAGCCGCGAAACGCAAAGGGGCATGGGCAGTCTTAAATAGGTGTTGGGACATAACTAAGATGAGTGATGCCCATGGAGGCCTTCAAGTGTGAACGATGCGGGGCACCCCTTGAGGTGACCCCGGAAACGATTGTTGCCGTCTGTCCGTACTGCGGTTTCCCTAACCACCTGACCGGGAACCTCAGGACGGAGGACATGTTCCTGGTTCCTTCGCTCAACAAGAACCAAATCGCGGAAGCGTTCTGGCGCATGGTCGAGAAGGACTTCGACCTCAAGCGGATTAAGGACTCGATTCAGGTTGTCGGTGTTGAGGGCCACTACGCGCCGTACTGGGTCGGTGACGTTTACGTTAGCGGCGAAGTGGACTACACCGTCCGAGAGGAGGAGTGCGAAACCTACACTGACAGCCAGGGGAACACGGAAACGCGGTGCCACACCGTTGAGAGGCACTACCACGACGTCGTGAGCGAGACCCTGCACCTCATAGGGCCGGCCAGGAGGCAGGTGGCGAGCTTCGGCGTTGACGACATCATAAAGCACTACTCCAAGACGAAGCCGGAAGAAAAGCGCCTGCTCGACCTCGATGAGGGGCAGTGGGAGAAGCTCAAGCTGGAGATACTCAACACGGAGATGGACGAGGAGCAGGCAAAGCTCATGATGCGCGAAGATGCGATAGACGTCATTAGAAACCGCTACTCCGCCAAGGCAGATAGAATAGACCGCTTTGACGTGAAGGCGGAGGAACCGAGCAAGGTGCGCCTCGTTCTTCTGCCGATGTGGACGGTTTATTACAAGTTCGAGAACTCGATATACCACTCGGTTTTCGCGGGCTGGGACGGGAAGAGGGTTGCCTCGACGGAACCCATGTCAACCCTCCGGCGGGCGGAGTACATGGGTGGCGTCGCTCTCGGGATTCTGATAGGGGCCATAGGCGGGGCCTACGGTGCCGCGGCGAGCGCCTACGCGCTGACGGGGATAGCGATAGGGCTCGGCTCGGTTCTGAGCGGGTACTTCGGCTTCAAAGTCCTCGAGGGCCAGCGCGTTGAGAGGGGTGGTTGAAATGGAGGTTACCTGTCCCACGTGCTCCGCGACCTTTAAGGTTCCCGACACGGTTGAGGTCGCCACCTGCCCCTACTGCGGGACGACCTTCCACGTCCACACGAAGGAAACCGGTGAGCACTTCTTCTTCCCGCCGATGAAGAAGGACGCCGGTGGCGTTCTGCTGAAGTTCCTCTCAAGGCAGTACGGCGCTCCGGCTGATATAACTGGGGCGAAGATAACCAAGAAAGAACTTCACTGGGTTCCGGTTTACTTCTTCTACCTGCACGGAAGGAGCAGGCTCTGGCCGACCGTTGAGGAAGTTCAGTTCATGGGAATTCCAGCGGGTTCGCCCTTCAAGACCCTCCTTGAGGGCTACCCGTTCCCGATTAGGGGCAAGGTCTTCTTCAGCGAGGACGTCGTCAAGAAGGGCCACTACTACGAGCCGGAGGTTCCGAAGGAGAAGGCCGAAGAGCTCGCGAGGGTTGCGCTGATAAACGCCCTAATTGGAGAGGCGAGGCAGGAAGACAAGAGCGTCAGCGAAGACGAGCTCGAACTCGAAGTAAGATACCTCGGTCTCGTCCACTACCCGCTCTGGGAGCTCCGCTATGAGTATGCCGGAAAGGAATACTGGGGCTACGTTGACGGAACCGATGGAAGGGTTATCTCGGCAGAATACCCCCTTGAAAGCGGTGCCAGAAAGAAAGCCAGTGCGATGGCGATGGGCGTAATCGGGGCCGGGGCGGTTCTCGGGTTCATAGCGTCGGCAATCTTCGGAACGCCCTTCGGCCTGCTGGGCGGCCTAATCCCCGGGGCGGTCGGCGCGTGGGGGATAGGCTCTAAAGGCGCCGTGAAGAAGAGAATCGTGAGCGGTGTAATAAAGGGTCGCTCCGGAAACCTCTACTTCCAGCCGATTTGAGGTGATAAGATGGGGAAGGAAACCTCGATTGTGGAGAAGCTTGAACTTATCGTGCCCGGATTCCACGGCTACAAGAAGAAGGAACTCCTCAGGGAAGACGACAGGCTGATTAGGGGAAAGGTGGCTGACCTTTTAGCCCAGGCAAAGAGAGAACTTGAGAGGGCCCTGCAGAGGTGCGCCATGGTGAACTGTCAGCAATTGATGGGCATTGAAAACCTGAGGAAGAAGCTCATGATGCTCGAGAGCAGGGTTCTCCACGCCGAGGCCGGCTACCGCGGCTACTTCGACAGGGTCAAGTTCAAGGAGAAGGAACTCGAAAGGCTCATCGAGTACGACGCCAAGATGATTGAGCTCGCTGAGGAGATACTTAACGAGGCAAAGAACCTGAACGCCCAGGTGGCGAACCCTCAGGCCCTTGGCATGGCGGTGCTCAACCTTGACGACAAGCTCGTGAACTTTGAAGAGGTTCTTAACCAGAGGATGAGCTTCGCGGTGGGTGAGTGAAATGGTGGAAGTAATCGAATGGGTCAACCCAGGTGAGGACGAGATAATCTGGAGGTACCCGAACGAGGTCATAAAGTGGGGTGCCCAGCTGATAGTCCACGAGTACGAAGTGGCAGTTTTCATGCGCGACGGCAAAATCTACGACGTCCTCGGGCCCGGAAGGCACACGCTGACGACGCAGAATTTGCCACTCCTATACAAGCTCGTCGGCGGGAGCAACAGCCCCTTCAAGGCAACGATAATCTTCGTCAGCATGAAGCAGTTCCAGGGGCGCTACGGTGGCGAAACGCAGACTAAGGAGCTGGCACCTGTCAAGTACTACGGCGTCTACTGGTTCAAGGTCGCGGACCCGGTTCTCTTCATCACGGAAGTTGTTGGTGGCCAGAGCCTGTACGACGCGAGCGACGTTACCAAGTTCATCAGGGCTTACTTCAACGAGGGCATGATGAAGCACCTCTCTGCCTACTCGATAGTTGACCTCTTCCAGAACCTTGACATGGTCAGCACTCAGGTGAAGATAAAGCTCATGGAGGACTTCCGCAGGTTGGGCCTCGAGCTGGTCGATGTGAAGATTGAAGGTGTTAACACCACGGACGAATGGCGCCAGAGGCTCTTCTGGCTCATGCAGACGGGCAACGCTCAAGCTGTAATGCAGATGGACACGGTGAAGCAGGTCGCGGCAGAGCTCGGCAAGAGCCCAGGGGCTGGAATGGGAACCGGAATGGTGCTCGTTCCCCAGCTCTTCCAGCAACCGGCCCAGCCGGCTCAGCCCGTCCAGCAGGCCCCGGCACAGCCCTACGCCGGTGCACCCGCTCCCCAGCAACCACAGCAAGCAGCCCCTGCCCAGCCAGCGCAACAGGAGATATGCCCCTATTGTGGCAAACCGATTCCACCAGGGGCGCGCTTCTGCCCATACTGCGGGCATGAAATCAAGCGCTGTCCCAACGGCCACATAGTTCCAGAGGGGGCGAAGTTCTGCCCGGTCTGCGGTGCGAAGATTGAGTGAGTTTTATTTTTCATCCTTTATCTTGGGGGTTTAACGGTCTTCTCAATGTTCTCCTTTTCAATCTTCAGCAGGTTTCATGACGTTAGAACCTATATTCTATTGGTCTCTCAGGACGACTCCTCCTGCTAATGGTTTTAAATTAAAATTTTAAAATAAATAATGAAACGAATAAGAGGGGTGTGCGTTATGGGTGATATAACATACTCGGGGTTTGAGTTAATAAATGATTCTGATTGGGGGAGTATCTCCCGGGTTAAGTACTATGGAAAATTAGTAGACGCAAGCCTCTTCTTAGTATCCTCTAAGGAGGGGCTTCATGAAGTCATTCCAGGAACCCGAGATGAAGTTACCCACGCTCTCCTTAGGTATAAACTTAAGATTGAAGGGTCCCCTTATGCAGACGGAGCATACATAATACAATGTAATTAGGGCAAAAATTCTTTGGAAAGATGGAAGAGCCGTAGGATATTATTCTGAATTCACACACTTAGAATTTCCCACATTAGCAGAGATATACGTAGCTCCAGAATACAGAGGGCATGGTTACGGCATAGAGATGTTAAAAGATTTCGTGAACTCTCACAGAGGCGAACCCATAGCGTTTTACCACATACACAAAAAATGTATGAGAGACCTTCTAACAAAAGTGGGTCTCGTCAAACGAAGCAGTGAGGGGTATATTATGGACAGCATAATACAACTATTACACTGGCAAAGAGACCCTCTGCCCTTTTGGGAAAGCGATAAATATGATTAGATTTCGACTTTTTCAGGGGAATTTGGATTTTGAGTTTTGTTCACTCCCTAATTTGACAGGGACTTCGAAAAGCTCGACGTCAGAATTCTGAAGGAATGAGAGCCAGAGAAAAAGATTAAACCCCAAACTTATCCCCTATGTAGGCCCTTATCAGCTCCTTCGTCGCGAGGAGCCCCTTGACGTGCGTCCTCTCCATTCCGTGGCTCGCGTGAACACCGGGCCCGATGAGCGCAACCCTGAAGTCCCAGCCGGCCCTCAATGCCGCAGAACCGTCGGAGCCGTAGTAGGGGAAGACGTCAACGACGTGCGGTATGTCGTTCTTCTCTGCCAGCTCGATGAGTTTTGTCGTCATCTCGTAGTCGTAGGGCCCGCTCGAATCCTTCGCCGCTATTGAAACGGCCGTTTCTTTGCCGTAAACGCCTTCGCCGACAACTCCCATGTCAACGACGAGCAACTCTTTGGTCGTTGATGGGTAGCCTGCAGAACCGCCGTGGCCGACCTCCTCGTAGGGCGAGAAGAAGAACGCCACGGGGAGCTTTTCAAGCTCGTCCGCCAGCTCAAGGAGCAGGTCAATCATCACCGCGACGCTCGCCTTGTCGTCGAGGAAGTGAGCTTTGACGAAGCCGTTCACGTACTCGAACTTCGGGTCGAAGGCTATGAAGTCGCCTGGCCTTATGCCGAGCTTCTCGGTGTCCTCCTTCTTCTCGACCTCTGCATCGAGGCGAATGTACATGTTCTCCTCCTTGCGCTCCTTCTTTCCGGCATCTCTGTTAACATGGACACTTGGGTTCTTGAGGAGGAGCGTTCCGCGGTAGCGCTTCCCTGAGCGGGTTATTATAGTGCAGTATTCACCCTCGAACGTCGGGAGGAGAAGTCCGCCGATTTTCGTAAAGCTCAGATGCCCGTCAGGAAGGATTCCCTTCACCATCGCGCCAAGCGTGTCCACGTGGCCCGCTATGACGAGTTCGGGCTCCGGGTGGTTGTAGGCCAAAAGCGCTCCCTTGTTGGTGTATCTCGTCTTTATGCCGGCCTCATCCAGTTTCTTCTCGATGTGTGCCAGAACCTCCTTAGTGTATCCAGTTGGAGACGGAATCTCCAGAATCTCCCTCAGAATCTCAACTACGCGCTCCATCGAAATCACCGTTGAGAAATCACTCGAAGGGTTAAAAAGGACATCGCCCGAAATGAATCCCAGAGAAGTTGGCGTGAAAGCATGAGAAATCTGGTAGCGGGGGGAGGATTTGAACCTCCGACCTCCGGGTTATGAGCCCGGCGGGCACTCCTAGCTGCCCCACCCCGCTGCTCGACCCGTTAGTTACTCATCCTGAGAGACTTTATAAATCTTTCGGAGCGGGCTTTATATTCTTCAAGGCCGTTCTCAGTTCGGTGGTGTTATGTACCTGACGAAGGAAGAGGAGCTGATTTTGGCCGGCGAGTACGGCTACGCCCTCCAGAAGGCGATGGAAATCCTCGTTGCGCTCGGTGACATCTACGGGGCGGAACGGTTGATTCCCATAAAGAGCGCCCAGATAGCAGGGGTTTCCTACAAAAACCTCGGCGAGGCCGGCATTGAGTTCCTGAGGGACTTCGTGGATGCTGGAGCGAAGGTCAGCGTCTACACGACCCTCAACCCGGCGGGAATAGGCGACGACGAGTTCATGGAGAAGCAGAGGGAAGTTTTGGAGCTCTACCGCGCGATGGGGATAGAGGTCACCTCGACCTGCACCCCATACTACGGGGCGAACCTTCCGAAGTTCGGCGACCACTTGGCTTGGAGCGAGAGCTCGGCGGTCTCCTTCGCAAACTCGATAATAGGTGCCAGAACCAACCGCGAGGGCGGACCGTCAAGCCTGGCATCAGCCATAGTCGGCAAAACGCCGGAGTACGGACTCCACCTCGACGAGAACAGGAAGGCGACCGTGAAGGTGAAGGTAGAAGCTAAAGTCAAAACGTTCGTTGACTACTCAGCCCTCGGCTACCACCTCGGAAAGACCCTCGGAAACGACGTGCCCTACATAACCGGCCTGAAACCGGAGAGCCTGGACTACCTCAAGGAGCTCGGCGCCTCGATGGCGGCGACGGGCTCGATAGCGCTCTACCACGTCGAAGGCGAAACGCCCGAATACAGAAACGCGATTTCTGACGGGATAGAGACGATAACGGTTGAAGACGCCGACCTGAAGGCCGTCAGGGAGAGCTTCTCCGACGATTGGAGTGAGATAGACATGATTCTCATCGGCTGTCCTCACGCTTCCCTCATGGAAATCAAGGAGGTAGCCGAACTTCTGAGAATGCGCGGAAGGCCCCTAAAGATACCGCTCTTCATAACCGCGAGCAGGGCCGTTAAGGCTTTATCTGACTCGCTCGGCTACACCGAAACGATAGAGCGCTACAACGGGCGGATTATAGCGGACTCGTGCTTCGTCGTATCGCCGATTAAGGGCTGGTATAACGGCATTGCCACCAACAGCGGGAAGAGCGCATTCTACTTCCGCTCATTCGGCTTTAGCGTAAGGCTCGACGACGCCGAGAGGCTCATAAAGGAGGCACCGTGAGGTGGTAGAATGAAGCTGAAGGGAAGGAAGGTCGTCGGCGGGAAGGCCGAGGGCGAGCTGATAGTCTCGCAGAAGCCACTTTCATTCCTCGGTGGGGTTGACCCCGAGACTGGAATCGTCACCGACGCGGAGAGCGACATAAGGGGTCAGAGCATAGCGGGCAAAATCCTCGCTTTCCCGCGCGGGAAGGGCTCAACCGTCGGCTCCTACGTAATCTACGCCCTCAAGAAGAACGGAAAGGCGCCGAAGGCGATAATCGTCGGTGAGGCCGAGACGATAGTGGCGACGGGCGCGATAATAGCCGGTATTCCAATGGTTCAGGGGATAGACGTTTCAAAGCTGAGGAGCGGAATGAAAGTTAAGGTTGACGCCGACTCGGGTGAGGTTGAGGTCGAGGAAGGTTGAGCCGTTTTTTCATTCTTGAAATCAAAGGATTTAGAGCGTCAGCAAAAAGAGCTCCCTCGGCACAAACCACACATCTCCTTTCTTTTTCAACGGTCCGTTGTGAACCACGACGCCGCAGGTTAATCCAGTCTTCTTCATGGTCTTGAGGACCTGACGGACGCCCTTCTTCCCCCAGCCGACCTCGACCACGACTCCTTCGCCATGTCCCTTCAAGATGAAGTCCGCACCGCCCCTCTGGGCATCGTAGTGAAGTCCCAACTTCTTCTCCCTGGCAAGCAGATGGAGATAGAGCGCAACCGCGTCCTCAAGGAGCATACCGAGCGTTTTTGAATCCCTCTCAAAGAGTCCGAACTCGTAAAGCACCGCGCTCCTAAGCATAGGTGCCAAGAACTTGTATTTTGGGGTCTTTCGGGCGACTTTGCCCAAAGAGCCGTAGGCCCTCACCGGAAAGATGACTTCGAGGTCTTCAAGCTTCTCAATCATCTTTTCCACAGTCGCCTTGGCGAGCCCCAGAGTCGAGCTCAGGTCATCGTAGGCCAAGCTTTCACCGGAAGCAAGAAGGAGTAGCAGGCCAAGGGCCTTTTCCCGTGTCGTCTCGGAAAGACCTTCGCGCATTAAATCAACCTCGACAATCTTCCTTAGTATCTCATAAGCATCCTCAAGCGGGTTTGGCGAAGCGAGGTAAAGGGGGAGCGAGCCTTGAACGAGATAATCCTCAACGTCTTTTTCAGTGAACTTCAGGAGTACCCCTCCAAGCTTCTCTTCAATTCCTGAGAAATCACAGCTGAGGACTGCTCTCTTTAAAGCTGCACTGAGTTCCTCGGGGATTTGTATTCTCTTCTTTAAAAGTAGGTATTCTGTGAAGGTTAAAGGCGGCACCCTGAGCTTTCTGGCCCTCCTCATCAGGTCGGGGTCGAGCTTAAGGGGAAGTGAAGAGGAGCCAGTGACCACAATCATGAGGTTACTCGCGGAGTCGTGAAGGTCTTTCACCGTAATCCCGAAGTTCTCGTCATAGTGAGCTTCGTCGATGAATAGGAAGGTTGGCTGACTCAACTCCTCGATTCTCTCACCGAGAAGACGCTCGTAAGCACGGACAAAGTCATTCAGACTTATCCCCAACGGACGAAGCTTGTCGAGGGAGACGTAGACAAGTCTCTCCCTTGGAATCTGAGGGAGAAGCTTGAAGTAGGTTTGAGCGAGCATGGTGGTCTTTCCGACACCGCGAAGACCGTAAAGAACCAGAAGCCTGTTCTCCCGGGTTTTAAGGAACATCTCAACTTCCCCTTTAAGCTTCGCGAGGGGTTTCCTTTCGGGTCTTTTTTCTCCAGTTGAAGTGAACGCGTACTTCCTAAGCCTTGCCTCGGCCGTGTCAATGGTTCTTCTCACAATGCTTTCCACGAGTCCTTCTTCCAAGACTCTCACCAAGTGTAGTTCATCATGATAGGATAAAAAGCTATCGTTTTGTATCATCAAAACAGAATATAATGGAACAAGCTGAAACTTTCATGAAGAAATCCATTGGAGAGTGCATACCTATTAACTGGACGCCCTGAAAAGGACTAACTTTTTAACCCTCCCCCCAATTTTAATCAGGAGGTAAAAGATGCCGAGGGGAATCTACGAGTGCCTTAACTGTGGCTACCGCGAGGAGAGGGATTCCACCGAGCCCCTTCTTGAGCGCTCGTGCCCCCGTTGCGGAGGGGACATGATTCTCGTGGGCTACGCGAGGGAAGATGCCGAAAGACCACGTAGCCCATCGCTGGAATCCGTCCCCACCCCCGAGATTCACGTTGCCGAGACTCCGGACCTTCCGCCGGAGGTTGAGGCCAAACTCAGGACGTTTTACAACCTCCGGTTTGCTGGCTTCGACGGGAGGGTCTTCGTTTTCGAGGTTGAGGACATCCTTGAGCCAAACTTCGAGAAGGTTCTAAGTGAGATGGAGAGGCTCGGTTACTGGTGCGCCCTGAAGAAACGCGATGGCAAAGTCCTCCTGTTTGTGTTTCCCGCGGGGGAGGTCAAGCCAGACAACAAGTGGCTACCCTGGGTTTTCCTGCTCGCGACCATAGCGACGACCCTATTCGCAGGCTACATGCTGGCCCTTAACTACATCTCTGCCCTCGATTATTACGGACTTCCCGGGATGAAGGACCCCTACCTTATAGCACTCTCCTTCTCGGTAAGCGTCATGGCAATTCTCGGAACCCACGAACTTGGCCACAAGATAGCCGCTGCCTACCATGGCGTCCGTGCAACGATGCCATACTTCATACCATTCCCGTTTAGTTTGATAGGAACCCTTGGCGCTGTGATAAGGGTTAAGTCTCCCCTGCCAACGAGGGACGCGGCAATAGACCTTGGCGTTAGCGGGCCGATAGCGGGCTTCTTGGTGGCCATCCCAGTCACGGCCATAGGTCTGAAGCTCTCGATTGTGGTTCCCCCTAGTATGGTGCCCCAGACGGAAGGAGGGGTTTACTTCGGTACGAACCTGCTCTTCGAGCTCCTAACCAGGGCAGTGCTTGGAATCCCTGACAACTACGTGATATTCCTTCATCCCATTGCGATGGCCGGCTGGGTCGGACTGCTCGTCACGTTCCTCAACCTGATTCCGGTTGCCCAGCTCGACGGGGGACACGTGCTGAGGGCGTTCATCAGCGAAAGGACACACAGGATAGTGACTTACGTCACGGCCTTCGTTCTCATCGGGATGAGCTACCTCTGGAGTGGCTGGTTCATCTGGGGACTGCTCGTTCTCCTCATTGGCTCCGCTGGGAATCCCGGCGCCCTCGACGAAGTATCGCCAATATCCAAGAAGAGGATAGCCCTTGCGATACTGGCGGCTATCCTATTCATCCTCACCGCAACACCGAGGCCGATTTGGACTACTTAGATTTGCCCGCCTCTTTGAGTATCTGCTCGATGTCGTAGTATATGCTGTCCCTGGAAACCCCGAAGACCCTCGCGAGCTCTGAGATGTTGAGAACCTTTGGGTTGTAGTTGAAGGCCTCCAGAACCATCGCTATCAGTTTTCGTCTCTCTTTGAGGGTGTACTCTCCAATGGGCTTCTTCTGTTCGAAAACGTTGTAAACCACTACCCCCACTGCATAGGTTCTCCTCGTTACAGGTGTGGTGTAGGTTTTCACTTCAAAATCAACTATCTTGGCGCGGTCTGGGATTATCGCATTGAGCTTCTCGAGTGTTTTGTTGATGGCATCCTCCTTGTTTTTGCCGGAAGAAAAATCTGCCCGAACAACCTTGTGGGCGGTGAGGGATTTGTCAACTGCCAGCACGACGCCAAGGTTCATGAAGGCTCCAAAGCTCAACAATATCTTTGCAGAATTTACAAAGCCTGGGAGGTCACGTAGGATATTTTCTGACTTTTTGTTGATTTCTTCAACGCAATCTTCAATGCTCGATGATTCGCAGTGAAAGCTCACCAACATGAATGCACACCTCTTGGAGTCCTTGCAATATTGGGTATGCCTCTCCTCAGTATTGGGTAGAAAGATATATAAGCCTTTTTAGTCGAGTTTAGGTTGAAGTAAACCTTTGGAGGTGATTTGCCATGATGAGGAAGGCCCAGGGTGCAATTGAGTACCTCTTCATGATTGCCGCGGCGCTGGTAATTATACTGATAGTTGTTAAGCAGTTGCAGAACAAGGGAGACACAGCAAAGAATGTAGCCCAAAGTGCAGGTGGTAATGCTAGCCAGATACTCAACAATATGAGTGTAAATGGAACTAAGTGAATATTATGAGATATTCTCTTGGTTTACATCTATTATTTTCTCTTTAAAGTTTAGCATTAAAAATTTACATTAAACTTAAAAGGGGAAGTCTATGAATCGAAGGGCCCAGGGTGCAATTGAGTACCTCTTCATGATTGCTTTATCGTTAGTAGTATTAGTGTTTATCCTAAAAAAATTTTTAGACCCAAGAGTAGGAACGGTAAAGAAAATAGGCAATATCTCCAACGGCACAAGCCAGAATATTAATTCAAGTTTAAATGAGTTTTTGAATAAAACTAAAAAGTGATTAACATAAAAATTATCCGGTGATTTACATGCCTATCTTCAGCTTCGGCTCCAAAAAGAAGAAAGTTAAGGAGATGCTTGAATCGGGACAGTTCGAGCTCCTTGTTCAGGATGCCATTAAGGACAAAAAGGTCATGAGCGCGATAGTTGAACTTCTTGACGACGAAAACCCCGGAATAGTGGGCGATGCTCTCTTAGCCCTGACCCAGGTATTGGAAACCGACAGGAGCGTTCTCTCAAAGTACCTCGATGAGAGCAACTTCAAGAAACTGATGTCCCTAATCCACCACAGGAATCCCTACATCAGGGAAAACGCCATGGTGCTCGCCTACGACATCATCAGAACCTATCCTGAACTGGCCCGAAAGTACCGCTCCTGGATAGTTGAGGAGATAAAGCGGGGCCTTCGCGAGGGCAAAAGGGACGAGAAGGGCTTTCTGCTGGTCGTCATAGGAGAACTCGGGCTCAGCGAGCTCAAACCCCTCGTGGAGGAACTCACCGGCGTGGAAGACAAGGTAGTTCTCCCCTTCGAGGGCAAAAAGTGGGTTCCCCTTGGACAGATAGCCAGGGAGACCCTAGAAAAACTCTGAGGTGTTACCATGCCGGATTTTATCCTCCTTCTGGTTCTCCTTTTCCTTCTCGCAATCGTTGGGTGGGCAATCCTAGCCCTTACCATAGCGATTCTCAAGTGGCTCGCGGTGAACGCGATTACCGGCCTCATTATAATCGGCGTCCTGAACTTCCTTGGCGTTACTCACGTCCCAATAAACTGGCTGACACTGCTAATCCTGGCCATTGGAGGAGTCATCGGCGCGTTTATACTCATAATCCTATCCCTCTTCTAGGCCAACTTTTATAAGTGGCCCCTTTTAACCGGGAACGGGAAGAGAAGGGGTGATGCTCATGTCTCACAAGTCAGCGGAAATGTACGAGCTCAAGAAGAAGGTTGAAGAACTCAAGAGCTATCGAGGTCGAGCGACCGAACTCGTCAGTCTTTACATTCCGGCCGGCTACGACATCAACAAGGTCATGCAACAGCTCCGCGAGGAGTACGGAACGGCCCAGAACATCAAGAGCAAGTCAACTCGAAAGAACGTTTTAGGAGCCCTCGAAAGGGCGATGCAGCACCTCAAGCTCTACCGCAAGACTCCGGAGAACGGCCTTGCCCTGTTCGTCGGTAACGTCAGCGAGCAGGAGGGAGTCAGCGACATAAGACTCTGGGCCATCGTTCCGCCCGAGCCCCTCAAGGTCCGCCTCTACCGCTGTGACCAGACCTTCGTTACCGAACCGCTTGAGGAGATGCTCCGCGTTAAAGATGCGTACGGCCTCATAACCGTCGAGAAGAACGAGGCAACGATAGGCCTCCTCAGGGGCAAGAGGATTGAGGTTATAGACGAGCTCACCTCGAACGTTCCAGGAAAGACGAGGGCCGGTGGTCAGTCGGCGAGGCGTTACGAGAGGATTCGCGAGCAGGAAACGCACGAGTTCATGAAGCGCATCGGCGAGCACGCCAACAAGGCCTTCCTCCCGCTCCTTGAGAAGGGCGAGCTGAGGGGAATCATCATCGGCGGTCCCGGGCCGACCAAGGAGGAGTTCGTTGAGGGTGATTACCTCCACCACGAGCTGAGGAAGAAGATTATCGGCGTCGTCGACATAAGCTACCACGGCGAGTACGGCCTAAGGGAGCTCGTTGAGAAGGCCAGCGATATACTCAGAGACCATGAGGCGGTCAAGGAGAGGAAACTTATCCAGGACTTCTTCAGGCACCTCGTCAAGGACACGGGGATGATAACCTACGGTGAGAAGGAAGTCCGCCAGGCCCTTGAGCTCGGCGCCGTTGACACGCTCCTCATCAGCGAGGGCTATGACAAGGTTCGCGTCAAGGCCAAGTGCAACAACTGCGGCTGGAGCGAGGAGAAGACGATGAGCGAGCAGGAGTTCCACGTCTACAAGAAGAAGCTGACCCACTGTCCAAAGTGTGGCAGTCAGAACATAACCTTCGAGAAGTGGGACGTCGCGGAGGAGCTCATCAAGATGGCGGAGGAAGCCGGCTCGAACGTGGAGATAATCTCCCTCGACACCGAGGAGGGCCAGCAGTTCTACAAGGCCTTTGGAGGCCTCGGCGCGTTCCTGAGGTACAAGATTCACTGAGCTACTTGCGGGCTTCTTTTTTACACCTTCATTATATATTGCTGTTGTTTGCCTCAGCAACATTTAAGTATCGGTACCGATACTTAGTATCGGGGGCGATACCTATGTTGTTTGACCCGAGGCCGAAGAGCAGGAGGGAGGAAATTTTCGACAGGGAGAAGGAGCTGAACTCTCTGCTTAAGGGAATGGAAGAGTACCCGATAACGGTTCTCATCGGAATCCGGAGGGTGGGGAAGAGTTCCCTCCTGAGGGTGACTCTTAATGAATTTGACGGTCTCGGCCTTTACCTCGACGCAAGGAGACTCTATGCATCCGGTGGAGGGATGATAAGCCCCGCCGTTCTTGTGGACGAGATTAGAAAGATACTCCTCGGGAAGGGCAGGTTTGGCTTTCTGAGCGGGATAAAGCTTGAGAGCGTTAATTTGGCCGGGATAAAAATCAAACCAAAGGAGACTACCATAATAGACATCTTCGAACTTTTAAACGGCCTCGGTGAAAAGTTTGGGAGGGTCGTTTTGGCTTTCGACGAGGCCCAGTACCTTCGATTCTACGGGCCGAGGGGTGGAAAAGACCTTTTGGCGGGAATGGCCTACGCTTACGACTCCCTGCCGAACCTTGGCTTCGTGTTCACAGGCTCGGAGGTCGGCCTCCTCCATGATTTCATAGGCATCGACGATTACTCAAGTCCACTATTCGGCAGGGTTTATGAGGAGGTTGAAGTTAAGCCATTCCCGAGGGAACTCTCGGAGGCTTTCCTGCGGGAAGGATTTGAAGAAGTCGGCTTGAAAGTTCCGGAGGGGGAGATAAAGAGAGCTGTTGATGAGCTCGACGGCATTCCGGGCTGGCTCGTGGAGTTTGGGTTTAACTACTGGAAGAGCGGAAGTTTCGAGAGGGCCATGGAGAGAACTGTCGAGAGGGCCCGGGCAATGATACGGGAAGAGCTCCTTGAACTCGAAAAGCGCTCTCCAAGGTACTCCCTAATCCTCAGGGCGATAGCAATGGGCCTCTCACGCTGGAGGGAGGTTAAGGACTACGTGGAAGCAAAAAGCGGACCTATAACGAACGCGAGACTATCTGCGCTCCTGAAGAACCTTGAGAAAATGGGCTGGGTGAGGAAAGAAAACGGGGAGTACAGGATAATAGACCCCCTCGTGGAAAAAATATTGAAAGGCTAGTCACATCTTCTCCGGCGCCTCTATGCCAAGCAACTCCAGCCCGTTCCTGAGCACTTGCTTGACCGCCAGAACGAGGAGCAGGCGCTCCTCTTTTACGCCTTCCTCGGCCTTGAGCACCGGGTGGTCCATGTAGAACTTGTTGAAGAGTGAAGCCAGCTCGTTGAGGTAAGCCGGAATCAGGTGAGGCTTGATATCCCTACCTGCGCTCTCTATTACCTCCGGGAACTTGGCGAGGAGCTTGATGAGCTCCTTTTCGCGGAGGGTCAGCTTTGAGAAGTCAGCCTTTTCAAGCAGAGCTTTCCAGTCGGTCTCGACTCCGCTCTCCCCGGCCTTCCTCAGGATTGATGCACAGCGGGCGTGGGCGTACTGTATGTACGGCGCGCTCTCCCCCTCGAAGTTGAGCACGTCATCCCAGCGGAAGGTTATGACCTTGTCAGGACTGTACTTGACGAGGTTGAAGCGAACCGCGCCGACTCCAACGGCTTCGGCTATCCTATCCTTCTCCTCCTCGCTCAGGTTCGGGTTCTTCCCCTCAACCAGTTCCCTCGCCCTCTGAACGGCCTCGTTGAGGACCTCGTCAACGGTGAAGCCGACCCAGGTTCCCTTTCTGCCCGAGAACTTACCTTCCGGCCTCACAACGTGCTCGTAAGCTAAGTGGTGGAAGTTCTCCGCGCTTTCCTCAAAGCCGAGGAGCTGGAGGGCGTACTTAATCGCCATCTGGGGGTGCCTCTGCTCCGCTCCGATGACGTTTATGACTATATCCCCCCTGCCGAACCTGCCGGGCATCTCCTCTCCGTCCGGAGCCGTCGTCCAGGTCTCGTGGTTCTCAATCTCGTCCCAGAGCTTGTAGAGCATGTCCGCCTTCACCTTGCCGAACTTCCAGAGGTGATAGGCTATGTCCTTGCCTGTGTAGGTTGCCGTTCCGTCGCTCCTCTTGAGGACGAGGAAGGGGTTCTTCATGTCAGGGAAGAGCTTCCGGAGGTCCATTACAAACGCTCCCTTGTACTTGCCATCCTTCCCCCAGAAGAAGTTCTCGTTGGCCTCGATGAGTTCGTAGGCCTCCTCGAAGATTCCGCTCCGCATTATGTCGCTCTCCCAGCTGAGCAGGTCGTAGGCGATGCCCATACGGTAGGTCGTGAGCATCTGAGCTTTAACGACGCGCTCGGCAAGCTTCCTGCCGATTTCGGCTATCTCATTGTTTCCTTCCTCAAGTTTCTTCATGAGCTCGCGAACCTCCTTATCCACCTCTGGGTTCTCCTCGATGCGTTTGTTGACCTCCACGTAGAGCAGGCCCATGACGTGGTCTATGAAGTCCTCCTTCAGGCCCTTCTCCCTTAACTCGGCCTCAATCCTCTCGAACTCCTCTTTCAGGTTAAGATAGCCCCAGAGGACCTGCGCGAACTGCACTCCAAGGTCGTCGATGTAGTTCTGAACCTCAACCTTGTAGCCGAGCTTTCTCATTATTCTCGCCATCGTGTCGCCCAAAACCGCGTTCCTCGCGTGCCCCATGTGGAGCGGTTTGGTTGGATTGACCGAGGTGTGCTCGACGATGACCTTTTTGCCCCTCCCAATTTCGCTCTCACCGTAGGCGCTTCCCTTCTCAAGGATTTCCCTAACCAGCTCGCGCCCAAGGTAGGAGTAGTCAACGTAGAAGTTGATGTAGCCGTTAACCGCCTTTACCTCGACTATGCCCTCGGGCCTCTCGATGCGCTCGACAAGCTCTTCCGCTATGAGCTTCGGGGCCTTCCTGAAAACCCTAGCGAGCTGAAACGCTATGGCCGTTCCGAAGTCGCCGAGCTCGAGGCTTGGCGTATCGTCGAAGGTTATCTCGCCGTCCCACTCCTTTCCGGCCTCGGTGAGCATCTCGTCGAGTGCCTTCTTCAGAGAAAGCCTCGCCCTCTCCTGTATCTCCTTATAGACCATCTTCACCACCGCTCCCACTTTAACCCAACCTTTAAAAAGTTCTCCCGCGAGCTTACAACGGGGATGGGTATGAAGCACCACGTCGGTGAGCACAAGGCCAAGAAGGGCCTCATAAGGATTGAGTTCGACGAGAGGGACGGCATAGCTGAGCACGTCAGGATTACGGGAGACTTCTTCATGCACCCTGAGGAGGCAGTCCACGACCTTGAGAGGAAGCTTGAAGGGCATAAAATCGAGGAGCTCGAAAGCCTGATTGACGAGTTCTTCGCGATGCGCCTTGACGTGGAGATGCCCTACGTGAACGTCGAGGACTTCAAGATTGCCCTCAAGAAAGCCCTCGAAGGGTGAAGGGCGTGAACGTTAAGAGGACTTTCTCCCTGCTCCTCGGGACGTTTGGAATTGGAATAGTCCTCGGCGTTGCCTACGCCTACCTTCAGACCGAGAAAGCCGGGGAGTACGTGCTCAAACTCGCGAACGAGCTCGGCGGACTCTCACCGAACCCCTTCGATAACTTCGTTAGGATATTCACCCACAACGCCGGCGTTGCCCTCCTCGTCCTCGTTTCGGGGCTGTTCTTCGGGCTCGGCCCCTGGGTCATGATGCTCTTCAACGGTCTGGTTGTTGGAATCGTTGCAGGGTTTTTCGTGAAGATAGGCGTCCCGGCGAGCAAAATCGTCCTCGGACTCGTCCCACACGGCCTCGTTGAAATCCCGGCCTTCGTCTTGGCTGGAACCGCGGGAATCCTCTGGTACAGGAGCATACGCGAGGCCGAAGAACCGGCAGGGGGCTTCAAAGAGGGAATGAAAAAGGCGTTGAAGCTCTACGCGGTAACGGTTGGGATGCTCTTAGTTGCGGCCCTCATCGAGGCTTACGTAACCCCGAAGGTTGCCGGCCTCTGAGACCTCGAAGGTCCCGTTCTCCTCGTATGTTTCTATTTCCCTCAGTATCGCGTCCATTGGGTTCTCAAGGCCCGCGACAACGCTCCTTATGTAGTTCCTGTAACTCCCGTTGGCCTCTATCATCCTTTCCGCGACCTCGGCAACCTCCGCCGGGTCAGTTGAGTGGAACTTGACACCGAGCTCGACGAGCCACCTCGTGACCGCGAGGAGCCTTCCGGGGTAGGTCGAGATTGTCGGTGTTCCGAGGGCTATCGCCTCCCTGTTCATAGTCCCACCGGCCCCTATCATGAGCCTCGCGTAGTAGAGGAGGCTTAAACTGTCAACGGGCTTCTCGGGCATTATCACGTTGTCAAAGCGCTCAAAACGCCTCCTCTGCTCCTCCGTCCTCGGGAAGAGCACGATGGGCATCTCGGGTAGGAGGGGGATAACGTCTTCGAGGACGCTCCTCTCTGGCCCGTTGAAGTAGTTGGCCTTGACCGGCTCGGTGCGCATCACTATGTAGCCGTTCCTCCTGAGGCCGAGCTCCCTGAGAACCTTTCTGTCGGGCCTGAAGCCGTAGAGATGCGCCAGTTCCGAGAAGCCGTTTACGGGCTTCATGCCGTTGGGGTCGGCGCCGCACTTGAGGAGCTCGTAGGCGTCTATCGCCTTCGGGAAGAGGAGGAGCTTCGTGAAGGGGAGTATGAGCTTGTTTTGGGCTATGGCGGTCTCGTTATCAACGAAGCCTATGCTCGGAATCCCGAGGCCGAAGGCAACGCGCGGTGCCTCGACCGAGTGTTTGTAAACCGCCAAATCAGGCTTTTCCTCGATTATCAGCCGGCTGAGCTTGTAAACCCTCTCGGCGCTCGCGATGAGCTTGCCCTCAAGGGTGGAACCCCCGTGCTTTCCGACCACGTAGTAGTCGAAACCGAACATGTCGAGAATTCCGGTAAGACCGTCGAACTCCCTCGTCGTGATTAGAACCTCGTGGCCAGTCTTCTCCAGTTCCCTGATGAGGCCCTTGAAAAAGTGAACGTGAGGCGCGTTCGTGATGTCAATCCACACCTTCATTCTACCACCCGCCGATGAGTGAACGGCTTTGTCCAATATAAGGCTTTCCAAAAAACGGTTGCAGAAGCGTTTTTTCGGACGTTTCAGATGGCTCCTTTCAATGAAAAACGCTTTCTAACGCTTTCCTTCCATGATGTAGGTTTTCGCCGGGCCACTACTACCGGGCTAAGTGAACAAGAGTGTCCAGGCGAAGGAAGTTCTTGATAGGCGCACCAAAACGGTTCCAACGCTTTCAAAATCGTTACCTCAAAAAGGCTTTTATCCGGCCGTTCCAACCCGCTCCGGTGGAAGTGATGGACGGGATAAGGGAGATAGCGGTCATAGGCCTCGGCTACATAGGCCTCCCAACGGCGATAATGTTCGCGAACGCCGGTTTCAATGTCACCGGTTATGAAATAAGGGAAGAAGTAGTCGAGAAGATAAACTCGGGGAAAGCCCACATCGTCGAGCCCGAGATAGACGAGCTGCTCAGAAAGGCCGTTGAAAGCGGCAACCTCAGGGCAACCTCAGACCCAGAGGAGATACGGGGGAAGGATGCGTACATAATCTGTGTTCAAACCCCCCTGAGGGAGGACAAAACGCCGGACCTGAGCTACCTTGAGAGCGCCGTTAAAACCGTTGCAAAGGCCATGAAAAGGGGCTCGCTGGTGGTCATAGAGAGCACCGTTCCGCCCCTCACGACAGTTAAGATGGCGAAGCTCATCGAGGAGCTGACGGGCTTCAAGGCGGGAAAGGACTTCTACATGGTCCACGCGCCGGAGAGGGTAATGCCGGGCAGGATTTTTAAGGAGCTCGTCTACAACTCCCGCATCTTCGGCGGGATAACGCCCGAGAGCGCCGAGATGGCCGAAAGGCTCTACCGCTCCTTCGTCAAGGGGCAGACGTTCAAGACGAACTCGACCGTCAGTGAGGTCGTCAAGCTGATGGAGAACACCTTCAGGGATGTGAACATAGCTTTGGCGAACGAGTTCGCCTTTCTCGCTCACCAGTACGGGATAGACGTCTTCGAGGCAATAGAGCTTGCCAACACGCACCCGCGCGTTAGAATCCACACCCCCGGGATAGGGGTCGGCGGCCACTGCCTCCCGAAGGACCCGCACCTCCTCCTCTGGCCAGCCAAAGAGGACTTCGGGCTCATAAAGCTCGCGAGGGAGATAAACGACTCTATGCCCCTCTTTACGAAGGATTTGCTCTTCTCGGCGCTTAAGGAGCTGAACGTTCCGCCCGAGGACGCCACCATAGCGGTCCTCGGACTGGCATACAAGGGCGACAGCGACGACACGAGGAACTCGCCGGCGCTGGCCTTCATCGAAGAGATAGAGGGGGACGTGAAGGCCGTTAAAACCTACGACCCCTTCGTCCCGGGCACGAGCGGGAGCGTCGAGGAAGCGGTTGAAAACGCGGACGCCGTCGTTATTGCCACCGACCACACGGCGTTCAAGTCCCTCGACTGGGAAAAACTCGGAAAGCTCATGCGGACGAGAATTCTCATAGACGGCAGGCACGTGGTCGAGAACCCGCCGAGGGGCTTCCTCTTCAAGGGCATCGGGAGGGGTGAGTTTTGAAGCCCGCTTTCGTCTTTGGAACGAGGCCGGAGATAATAAAGCTCGCGCCGGTCATAAGGGCGTTCCTTGAGAGGGACGTAGAGCCCCTTCTAATCCACACAGGTCAGCACTACGACTACGAGATGAGCAGCGTCTTCCTTGAGGAGCTTGAGCTTCCGAGGATAGACTACCACCTCGAAGTCGGCTCTGGAACACAGGCGGAGCAGACCGGAAAGGCGATGATAAAAATAGAGAGGGTTTTGATGGACGAGAGGCCAGATGTTACGCTCGTTCAGGGCGACACCAACACGGTTCTGGCTGGAGCTCTGGCCAGCGTCAAGCTGAAGATTCCGGTAGCTCACGTCGAGGCCGGCTTGAGAAGCTTTGACAGAACGATGCCAGAGGAGATAAACAGGATTCTTGCAGACCACGCGAGCGAGGTTCTCTTTCCGCCGACTGAGGAGGCTAAGAAAAACCTCGAACGCGAGGGGATAACCGAGAACGTCTACGTCGTCGGCAACACGATTGTTGATGCGGTTTTGCAGAACGCCGAGGTGGCTGAGAAGAAGAGCGACGTCCTTGAGAGGTTTAACCTTAAACCAAAGGAATACGTCCTCATAACGGCCCACCGGGCGGAGAACACCGACAGCCGGGAGAACCTTGAGAAGCTCGTCCAAATCCTTGAAAGCCTGCCGATGAGAGCTATATACCCAATGCACCCGCGCACGAGGAAGAGGCTGGAGGAGTTTGGACTGCTGGAGAGAGTGGAGGCGATTGAGAACCTCACGGTCACAAAGCCCCTCGGCTACCTCGACTTCCTCGGGCTCGAGAAGAACGCCTTTGCAATAATGACCGATTCAGGGGGAATACAGGAGGAGGCTATAATCCTCGGCGTACCCTGCCTGACCCTCCGATACAACACAGAGAGGCCGGAGACTGTGGAGGCCGGCGGAAACATACTCGTCGGCCTTGAAAAGGACCGCGCCCTCGGTTACCTTAGACGGCTGATGGAAGACGAAGAGTTCTACGAGAAGATGGCGAACGCTCCGAACCCCTTCGGCGACGGAAGGGCCGGGGAAAGGATAGCAAAAATCCTACTGGAACTCCACGAAAGGGGAGAGCTGAGGGTTAGGAGCTCAAGGTTTATCTGAGGGCCTCAAAATTTTTCCTGTTTTCTCGGAGATGATTTTTGCCAGCTCGAGATACGGGTCGAACTTTGAAAGGTACCCTGCCCTCATCGTGACCGTGAGATGAGCCCTCGCGGCGGGCTCGGCCGGAACTTTCTGCCCGTTGACGTGCCTGAGAATCACTTCCCTGACGCTGACATTCTTGTAGTATTCAATTGTTACGTTAGCACGGTACGTCACCGAAAGAAAGCCCGCAAATTCGCCCCAGAATGGTACTGACACGATAAGGACGTTTCCGGTGACGTTGGAAGCGTTCCAGTCAACAAAAATTGGAGTTAGTCCCAGCGGACGGAGAGACCAGTTCAGGTAGACGGGAAGGTATAGGTACGTGTTGCCCCCTCCATCAAAGTAAACGTACACGGTTCCGTTTCCGGGTTCCAGCGAGGGGTTTACCTCCGAACTCCACCAGCAGGAGGTGCTGTGGGACACGAGCTGGTGAACAGAGAGTGCAACAAGAAGTAAGAGGAGGAACACGGTCGCACCGGTTCGCATGGATTCCACCCCAAAACAGAACTAATGACTCCTCAGGAAGCTATCCAGTTCCAGGGCAATCTGCTTGGCAATCGTCTTGTAGGGGTCTCTTTCCGTGAGTATTCCCGCCTTTACCCTTAGTTTCCACCAGTAGGTCACGGAAACCGTCTGGTTGAGAATATGCTCTTCGTTTAGCCTTTCGATGCTCGAAACGCGAAGTTTTATGGCAAGCTTCTCCAGGTTTTCTCCTGAGAGGGTTTTGCCGTTTGTTAGCAAGGTAAAGGTCTCGGCATCACCGGCGTAGGAGTAGTAGAGGATTCCAGAGACCCCGTATTCCCGATAGAGAATCCGGTTCTTGCTGAAGGAGTGGGGAAGGAAAACCACGACAAGCCGTCCCTTGAGGTCGTAGTTCATGGGTTCATCAACGAATTCAGGGGTCAAGTTATGGGAGCGTATAACTGTTGAGAGAGAACTTTTAAGGGCTTCCAAAAGTTGCGGCTCGGAAACTAGCAGGGCCACGTAAACGACGTTGGGATTCTCTGGAGCACTCCTCCAGCCGGTATCGTTGAGAATAAGAGAACCATCAAAATGGGACTCCCCCGACACTTCGGAGAGCACTGAGAATTCCGAAGCTATTCCGAGGCCAATAACTGCGGCGACTACAATGAGGACAATAAGGGCGCGCCCCCTCATAACGCATCAAAAGAAGTTGGGAATTTACTTTAAAAAGTTTTTCAAACCTCGGTCCCGATGTAGATACCGTGCCTCGTCCGCACGATTCTCACCTTTATTCTGTCCCCGACTTCCGCCTTCGTTCCAACGACCTCGATGAGCCGGTTTCTGGCCTTCGCAAGCATTTCACCCTCAATCCTGCCCGGAAGGACGACCTCTGCCTTTACGACCTCCCCAGGCCGGAAGGCGAGGGGAATGAACTCGCGCTTCTCCATGCCGAAGTGGCTCGGCTTCAGGACGAGGGGCTTCATTCCTGTTTTCTCCTCAAGCCCCCTCAGCCAGGCGTAGAACTCCTTGAAGGGGACAGTCTTGGCTATGACCGGGTTCCTGCCGAACTTGTAGGGAATGTAGTTCTGGAAGCCGAGGGCCGGCCAGCGCTTTCCGGCGCCGATTTTCCTCGCGAACTCTATGAACGCCTCCGCCTCGTCGTCGTTGATTCCGAAAATTATGACCGGGGCAATGAGGACGTCTATTCCCGCGTTCACAAGGGCCTCCGCCATCTCCAGAACGTGCTCAAGGTCGTAGCTCTTCATTCCCATGAGCATCTTCGCCTTGTCCGGGTCGAGGGAGTGTATTGAGAGGTTCACCCTGTCGAGGCCGGCCTCCGCCAACTCCTCGACGAGCTTGTCGTTGAGAAGCGTCCCGTTGCTCTGCATCGAGATTACCGAGACGTTCGGGTGCTCCCGCAACGCCTGAACGAGTTCCACTCTGAAGGGGTAGATGAGCGGTTCACCCTGACCGTCGAGGTGTGCCTCCAAACCCCTTCCCTTTATCCTCGCGACCTCGTCGAACCACTTCATCAAATAGTCGATATCAACGACGTAGTCAAGCTTTCTCGTCCTCGAATATGGCCCCTCATCAACGGAGCAGAAGATACAGCTCAGGTTGCACCCGCTGACGCCCCTAATTTGAATCAGGTTAGTTCCCCTGTCTATCAAACCGAAGGCGTTGTAGCCGAGGAGCGGAACGTCCATGGCCTCGTGAATGTAGAGGACCTTCCTCTTCGTGTAGCGGTTCCTGAGAAGTGCTCCGAGGTTGTTTTGAATGTAGAGCGCTATGAAGCCTTCAACTTTCTCGTAGTCGGTGTCTATGATTAGCGCGCCGTTTCGGGCCGTGATTTGAGGTGAGACGCGGTACTTCTTCCGGATGACCCGTTCAAGCTCTCGCTTTGGAAAGTCCGCGTAAAGGGTCTCACGCCAGATTAGCCGTATCGTGTCTCCCAAATCCTCAAACGTCACGTGGGGAAGGCGAAGCTCTATCATGGTCGTGAGTTTAACGGTGCGTTTAAAAACCCGTTGATGGACAAAACATCCGTCCGGAAGACTTTTAAATTCCCCCCTTGAAGACATGCGGGCATGGAAACATTTTAATACTATTGGCTTAAAGAGTCTACTGGTGAACTGAACTGGGTGGTAGCTCATGTGGGGGAAGATTGAGCATTACTTTGATGAGTATCCCGTCAGAAAGCAAATCGCCAAGACGCTTCTCAAGTACGGCCTCAAGGTCTCAGAGGACATGAAGATAAAGGCTGGAGACATCGAGGTGCCCTACACAAAGATAGCCAAGGCCCTCGACGTTGACAGGCGTGTCGTCAAGGAAACCGTTGCCATGATACTCAAGGTTCCGGAGCTCAAGGAGATATACACCAACCTCGAGCCGACCGTCCATATGAAGTACGTCGGCAGGCACGTTGGCTACGGCGTCATCGAGATTGAGCCCGAGCCGAGGGCCATAGGAATACTCGCCAAGATTGCGCAGAAGATAGCGGAGCGCGACATCAACATAGTTCAGGTCGTCGCGGAAGACCCGGAGCTCTACCCTGAGGCAACCCTGACCATCATAACCGAGAAGCCCATACCCGGCGACCTCATCAACGAGCTCTCAAAGCTCGAAGGCGTCAAGAGGATATCCATCTACTGACCGAATTTTTTTGGCCAGTATCCCTTCTTTCCCCAAAAGATTTTGTTACCTCTTCTCGAAGAATGAACGCTCGTGGACGCTTTTCCGGACTATGGGACAAATTAGAGACCCCTATTTTAACCAAAAGTTCTAAACCTTTCTTCTTCCCAGGTAAGGTTTATAAGTTATGGTTGGCAACCTTCGATAGTCACTCCAAATGAGTGCATCAACCTCCGGAGGGTTGAGTATGGAAGAAGCAAGTCGCGCCAGCAAGTTCGCCTACACTTTTATCGTGCTGTTTATTCTGTGGCTGGTCGTCACGGCCAGCCTTGACAGCCAGGAGTTGATAACCGGAGCCGTTATAGCTTTAATAGTAGCGGCACTGACGCACGACGTCTTCACCAAAGCAGGACTGGCAAACCTTCATCCAAAGAGGGTCGCCTACGCAATAGCATACATACCGTACTTCCTGTGGGCCATGATAATGGCCAACCTTGACGTGGCTTACAGGGTTCTTCACCCGGCGAGGCCCATAAGGCCCGGAATCGTCAAGTGCAAGACGGTTCTCAACAGCGACACCGGAAAGCTTTCTCTGGCAAACTCGATAACCCTCACACCAGGAACGATAACTCTCGACGTCGACGAGGATAACTACTTCATCCACTGGATTTGGGTTCCGGACGAGGTCCTCAACGCCAAGGACGATTCTGAGCACGTCGAAAAGGCCTCTGAGGCCATAACGAGGCCCTTTGAAAAGTACCTGAGGGTGATATTCGGATGATAGGGATTAACATTTATCTCGCCCTGATTGCGATAGCAACGCTCCTCAGCACCTACAGGGTCTTCAGGGGACCGACGACAGTTGACAGGCTGGTCGCCGTTGACATCATGACGACCATAACCACCGGGCTGATGGTGCTCTTCGCGCTCTACTACGGCAGAATGATTTACATCAGCGTTGCCCTCGTCTACGCGCTCCTTGCCTTCGGTGGAGTCATAGCCTTTGCCCGCTACCTGGAGGGAGGCCTATGAGCGTTCTGGCGATAATCGGTGAAGTCCTCGTCCTCATAGGGACGTTCTTCTACTTCCTGTCAGCACTCGGTCTGATAAGAATGCCCGACGTTTACAACAGGATGCAGACGTCCACCAAAAGCGCCACCCTCGGTTCGCTGGGCGTCATAGTGGGCGTTGGAATCTGGGCCGTTGGAAAGGGCTATTCTCCAGCGTGGATAGTGCAGACGATAGCTGTCGCGGGATTCCTGTTGCTCACCAACCCGATAAGCGCCCACGCACTCATAAGGGCCGCCTACAAGCGCGGAATTCCTCTCTGGCACGGTAGCGTCGTTGACAAGTATGGAGAACACCTCGCGAGCAAGGCGCAGGCCGAAAAGGCTGAGGGTGAGACTCCCGAGACCTCTGAGGAGGTGAGCGAATGAACTGCGTAACCTGCATCAACTACATCATAATAGGCGTTATGATAATCTCGGCGATACTCGCCGTTGAGTGGCGCGACCTCTTAGCGGCCGCCGTTGGAATGGCCGCGGTAAGCCTGTTCGCCTCAATACTGTTCCTAATCCTTCAGGCGCCGGACGTGGCAATGACCGAAGCGGCCATAGGGGCCGCGCTCAGCGGTGCGATATTCATCTTCGCCATAAAGAGAACCCAGCGCTTTGAGACAGAGGAGGAAGAGAGGCCCGGGTGGTGGGTAAGATGGTGAGCATACTGAAGAGGGGTCTCGCGATAATTACCCTGCTTATCATCGGCTACTGGCTCGCCCAGGGACTCGCTGGAGTTCCCTTCGGCCAGGATAAAATGCTCGTCGGACAGTACTACCTCGACCATGTTAAGGAGCAGACGGGCTCCGTCAACGCCGTTACCGCTGTTGTCGTCAACTACCGTGGCTTCGATACCCTCGGTGAGGTCACAGTCCTCTTCATAGCCTCCACCGGTGTTGGAGCGCTTCTCTGGGAGAGGAAGAAGAGGAGAACCGCGAAGACCGAGGGCTCAATCGTTCTCACCACAGGAACAAGGCTCCTCGTCCCCTTCGTGATACTCTTCGGCGCCTACATCTTCATCCACGGACACCTGACCCCGGGTGGAGGTTTCCCGGGAGGAGCCACCATAGCGACGGCGTTCCTGCTGCTCTACATGGCATTCACCATGTATGAGATTCCGCACAAGGCCTTTGAGAAGACCGAGGGGCTCGTTGGAATGGGCTACGTCATCGTCGGCCTCATAGGCCTCGCGATAGGCGGTTACTTCCTCTTCGACTGGATATGGCAGACCTGGGGCTGGGGACACGACAACATCGGCAGGCTCTTCAGCGGTGGCTTCATACCGATAATATACACCATCATAGGCCTCAAGGTCGGCACCGAGCTCAGCGGAATCATCGACAACATGCTCAAGGAGGAGGTGAGCGAATGAGCGTGCCACACATCAGTGCATTCTACTTCGGCGCGATTGCCCTCGTGCTCATAGGCCTCTACGCGATACTCGTCAAGAAGAACATCCTCAAGATGCTCATTGGGCTCAGCATCATGGAAACCGGCGTTAACCTGCTCCTCGTCAGCATAGGCTACATCTCCGGAAGGAGCGCGCCGATTCTGAGCGAGGGAATAGGGCCCAACCAGGCCGTTGACCCGATTCCGCAGGCGCTCGTTCTGACGGCGATAGTCATAGGCGTTGCCACAACCGCTATGGCCCTCAGCGCGGTTATAGTCCTCTACAAGCGTTACGGAACCCTCAACATTGAGGAGATAAGGAGGTTGAGAGGATGAACGGGCAGTACGCTTCACTCCTCATAGCATTACCTCTCCTCGGTGCCTTCTTCGTTCCCCTGATTAAGGGGCTCGGGAAGAAGGCGATAAAGACCTACGTGCTGATAATCACCGCGATACAGACCGGGATAGCGGCGTGGGTCTTCCAGGAGGTTTACTCAACAGGAAAGCCTATAATCGTCATCGCAGGTGGCTGGAAGCCCCCGGTCGGAATTAACCTCTACCTTGGCTACTTCGCCTCGCTCTTCGTGCTCATAGTGGCCTTAGCGAGCTTCCTCATGGCGGTATTCAACTTCAAGGCAATCGATGTTGAGCCCATAGACAAGTACGCCATGCTGTTCCTCCTGCTGATGCTCGGAGCCACTGGAATGATAGCGACCGGTGACATCTTCAACCTCTTCGTCTTCATGGAGATAACCGCCATAACGGCCTACGCGCTGACGGCTTACAACAAGACCGGCGAAGCTGCTGAAGCCTCGCTCAAGTACATGATTCTCGGAGGAATCGGTTCGAGCTTCTTCCTAATCGGCGTCGCGCTAATCTACGGCGCCACCGGAACACTCAACATGGCCCAGATAGCCCAGCTCGCCGGCCACATCAACCCGACCGTTGCCCAGGTCGGACTGGCTCTCATAATCTTTGGCCTTGCCGTCGAGGCGGAGCTCTTCCCGCTCAACGCCTGGGCGCCCGATGCATACCAGGCCGCACCGCACCCGGTAACGGCCATGTTCTCGGCCTTCGTCGTCAAGGCCGGCCTCTACGCGATGGCCAGGGTTCTCTACCTCATGAGCTCGGTCGGAACCTGGCACAACGTCCTCAGGCTCCTCGTAGTGATGGCCACCCTCACCGTCGTCGTGGCGGAGTTCTCGGCGTTGAGGCAGAGGAACGTCAAGAGAATGATAGCCTACTCGTCAATCAGCCAGGTCGGACTCATAGCGCTCGCCTTCGCCCTCGGAACCCAGGCGGGCGTTGACGCTGGAGTGTTCCAGATGGTCAACCACGCGATAGTGAAGGTTCTCCTGTTCCTCGGCGTTGGCTACGTTGCCGTACAGCTTGGAGGGGCCGAGATTGAGAACTTCCGCGGACTCGGCAGGAGGATGCCGGTTACCGCCTTCGGAATAACGGTAGGAGCAATGGCGGCCGTGGGAATACCGCTGTTCAACATATTCTGGAGCAAGCTCAGGATAATCCTGGCGACCATTGAAGTCGGCTACACCTGGGCGGCCTTCCTCGTCCTCGCGGCCAGCGTCGTGGAGGCGGTCTATTACTTCAGGCTGATTCACGCCATCTGGTTCGAGGGAGAGGGCGAGAGGATTTCGGAGAGCGTGCCTCTGATGGCCATAGTCGTCCTTCTGGTGGTGCTCGTAATAGCAATAGGCGTCTACCCGAACTACCTCTGGAGCGTCTCCCAGAAGGCCGGAAGCGACATCTTCAACGTCGCCCAGTACATTAAGAACGTCCCGCTGATGGGGGTGGGAGCATGAACGAGCTCATGATAATGCTCTTCGCACCTCTGGTGGCTGGCTTCATAGCCTGGGCCCTTGACATCAGGGGAATACGCGAGATTGTTGGAATCCTTGGTGCAGCGGTTCCCCTTGGGATACTCGCCAAGTACTACTCAACGATAGCTGGTAGCAACCCCGAAACCGTGACCCACACTATAACGATTGGCGGCTTTAAGCTGCTCTTCCAGCTCAACACAATCACCTGGTACTTCGCGGCGGTGGCTTCGCTCGTCGGCGTTGCGATGGCCTTTGGAATGGCCAGCACCTCAAGGAGCTCCTACGAGTGGCTCTTCGCCCTCATGAGCTACACCGGAGTGCTGGGAGTCTTCCTCAGCCAGGACTTCGTGGGCTTCTTCCTGTTCTGGGAGCTCATGACCTTCGCGAGCTTCATGATGGTGCTTAAGAGGAACAGACACGAGTCCCTCAAGTACTTCGTGCTCAGCGTCATCGGTGCCTACGCGATGCTCATAGCGATTGGTATACTCTACGCAAAGACCGGAGCGCTCGACTTCGGGGCAATCAGGCAGGCGCTCTACATGGACGCAATGCTCGGAAGCATGAGCAAGGGTCTCACAGCTCTCGTGTTCCTGCTGTTCCTGACGGCCTTCGGCGTCAAGGCAGGTGCCGTTCCACTCCACGTCTGGGCACCCGGCGCCTACAGCAAGGTTGACCAGAGCTACACTACCTTCTTCAGCGGAGCCCTCAGCAAGGCCGGAGCCTATGGTTTCCTGCTCATCTACATCCTGATGGGTGCCAAGCTCTACTACGCCCTTGGAGTCTGGCACGGCCATCTCGTGTTTGGGTACATCATAGCATGGCTCGGCGCGATAACAGTCGTCGTCGCTGGCTTCCTCGCAGTCCTTCAGGAGGACATCAGGAAGCTCTTCGCCTACTCGTCAATCAGCCAAGTCGGCTACATCCTCCTAGGTCTCGGTATTGGCACCTCACTTGGATTCGTTGGAGCCCTCTTCCACGTCCTCAGCCACGCGGTCTTCAAGGGCCTGTTCTGGCTCGTCGTCGCGGCGCTTATCCTGAGAACCGGTAAGACCAAGTTCGAGGACTTCGGCGGTCTGGCGGAGAAGATGCCGATAACCTTCGCGATGGCCCTCATAGCAGTCCTCAGCCTCGCCGGAATCCCGCCGATGGCAGGTTTCGCCAGCAAGTGGCTCCTCTACGAAGCTGCCATAAGCGCCCACATGCCACTGGTCGCGGGCGCGATATTCCTTGGAAGCGGTCTCGCTTTCGCCTACGTCGTCAGGTTCCTCTACGCGGTCTGGTTCGGCCAGAGACCGAGCGACCTTGAGGACGTCAAGGAAGCACCGCTCCCGCTCCTCATAGGCATGGCGATACTGGCTATCCCGAACCTCGTCTTCGGTATCGCCCCGGGCCTCGTGGTGAAGTTCATTGATGACATAATGTACTCTCTCTTCCAAATCCACATTCCCGTCGGCGGTGACTACTTCAAGCTCGTAACCCCAACTGGAACCTACAACGCCCTCCTCGTCACCGTAATCCTGACCCTCGGCCTTGCAATAGCGGGACTCATATTCATCTACGGAGCCAAGGCCAGGAAGGTTCCAGTTACAGACACCTATCAGTCAGGTAACCCAGTCACCGAGGACTACAACCTCAGCATGAGGAGAAACTTCTACAGGCCTCTCGCTGAAGCCCTTGACTTCTGGCTCAAGTACAGCTGGGACAGGTTCTACGAGCGCCTCGCCGGCATGTTCGAGGACTTCGCTGACTCCCTGAGGGAAGGGTTCTACAACGGAAACGTCCAGAGCTACGCCTGGTATCTTGCGGTGGTACTCCTAATCCTAGCACTGTGGGGGGTGTTGTGAATGTTCGACTGGAAGTTAGCACTTGAGGCCATCGGCATGATAATCTACGCCACCTTCATGGGTTTCATCTTCATGGGTATCGAGAGGAAGGCCATGGCGAGAATCCAGAGGCGCGTTGGGCCGCCCATCTACCAGCCAATCCTCGATACCCTCAAGCTCCTCGGAAAGAAGGAGAGCATAAGCCACGGCTTCATCTACGACTTCGGACCTGTCTTTGCCCTCGGAGCGAGCATAGCGGCGCTCCTGTTCATACCCATCGCCAACTTCCAGCTCTTCAGCAGCAACGCCGACCTGATAGTTGTCGCCTACCTCCTTGAGGTGCCGATGCTCGGGATAATGCTCGGTGCCATGAGCTCGGGCAACCCCTATTCAGCGGTCGGTGTCCAGCGTGGTCTGCTCACCATGGTTGCCATGCAGTTACCGTATGGTCTCGCGCTGATAGCATTAATCCAGCACTGGGGAACCTTCAAGCTGAGCAACATAGTGGCACTCCAGGGGGTTCACGGCTGGAGCATAACCGTTCCAGCGCTGCTTTTAGCTTTCATCGTCTTCGACATAGTCTTCCAGGCGATGCTCGGCCTCGAGCCCTTCGACATCATCACCGCCCCCGCGGAAATCTCGATGGGTCCAATGGTCGAGTATGGCGGCAAGCACGCGGCACTGCTCTTCACCCAGCACGCGGTTCAGCTCTTCGCCGAGACCGCGTTCTTCGCCGTGCTCTTCCTCGGCGGAGCGAGTAACCTGCTCGAGCTCCTCGTCAAGCAGATAGCGGTGCTCTTCATCGCGATATTCGTCGCCAGCATCTACCCGCGCTTCACCATCGACCAGGCCGCGAAGTTCTTCTGGAAGTGGCCGACCATACTGGGAATAATAGCCGTAATCCTCACGATGGGGTGGTGAAAGATGGGAGAGGATTTCATAAGCTACGAGCTCAAGGAGTTCAAGCTCTTCGAGCCGCTCTTCAGATGGGCGAGAAAGAAGAGCATCTGGCTGGTGGCGTTCTGTACCGGGTGCGGCGGCATAGAGATGCCGCCCCTCTTTACAGCTCGCTATGACATTGAGAGATTCGGTATGATGCCGAACCCATCCCCAAGGATGGCAGACCTGTTCCTGATTACGGGCTACGTCACGCCAAAAACGCTGAAGAGAATCATCATAACCTACGAGATGATGCCCGACCCCAAGTACATCCTCGCCCACGGCTCATGCCCAATCAACGGCGGCGTCTACTGGGACTCCTACAACGTCGTCAAACAGCTTGACAAGTACATCCCGATAGACGTTGCCATAGCCGGCTGTATGCCGAGGCCCGAGGCGGTTATGGACGGAATCCAGGAGATAATGAGGAAAATAGAGAGCGGGGAAGCGGACGGCTGGAAGCGCTATAGGGAGAACTACGAGTGGTACAGGAAGAACCAGGACGAGCTCTTTGGAGAGGGATGGCGTGAGAAGGACGCCAAGAGGTGGTTGGCATGGCTGTGAACGATAACAAGGTTGAGAACAAGGTTGAAACCGTTGAGAAGGCCGAGGAGAAAAAGCCCGAGCTCCCGAACACCAAGGAGGGCAGGCTCGTGAAGGAGCTCCTCGAGAAGGCCCCCTACGCGGAGGGAAGCGTCAGGCGCGAGAAGAGGATAGAGTTCAAGGTTCCTGCCGAGAGGATACACGAGTTCCTCGAGCTTGCCAGCGAGAGGTTCGAGATGCTCATGCAGATAAGCGTCGTTGACTGGCTCAAGGAGAACCAGTTCGAGCTCGTCTATCAACTCTGGAGCGTCAGCGAGAGCGTTCATGCATTTGTCAGGACGAGGGTTCCAAGGGAGAACGCAGAGGTGCCGACTGCCATGGACATCTGGCCCGTTGCAGAGACCTACGAGAGGGAGGCACACGAGTTCTTCGGCATAAACTTCAAGGGCAACCCGAGGCTCGGACCGTTCATACTCGAGCCGCGCGAATACGAGAAGCACCCGCTCAGGAAGGACTTCAACACCCTTAGCTACGTCAAGACAATCTACGGTGATGACTTCGACAGGTACGATGAGAGTAAGACGAACTACGTGATATGAGGTGATGCTCATGGCGAATTTGGAGGTTCCAAAGGAGCTTAGGGAGGAAGCGAGAAAGCACGACATGTACCTGACCCCGATAGCCAAGGACACCTATGAGCTGTTCTTCGGTCCACAGCACATGGCGACCGAGAACTTCAGCATAATCCTCAAGATGGACGGCAACAGGATAGAGAAGGCCATAGTTAACCCCGGATTCCTGCACCGCGGTTTCGAGAAGCTCGCCGAGCAGAGGCCCTACTTCACTAACATCGCCCTGCTCCTCCGTATCTGTGTTCCCGAGAGCGACGTTCCGGAAAACATATACTCAATGGCCGTTGATGAAATAGTCGGCTGGGAGGTTCCTGAGAGGGCGATATGGATTAGGACAGTTGTGCTTGAAATGGCGAGGGTTTCAGCCTGGATGTTCTGGATAATGGGATTTGGAAACGAGATAGGCCTCTACACCCCGGGCCAGTGGGCCGCCGCCTACCGTGAGAGGTTCATGCGCCTCTTTGAGGAGCTCACCGGCGGAAGGGTCTACCACATCTACACCGTCCCCGGAGGAGTCAGGAGGGACATCCCAGGAGACAAGTGGCTGAGGCAGTTGAGGGACACCGTTGAGTACATCAAGTCCAAGCTCAAGGACTTCGATGAGATACTCTTTGACAACTACATTATGTTCGAGAGGACTGAAGGCGTTGGCGTGATGGACAAGAAGTTCGCCCTCAAGCACGCGGTCACCGGGCCGAACCTCAGGGCCGTGGGAGTTCCCTACGACGTCAGGAAGGACGACCCCTATTACCTCTACCCAGAGCTCGACTTCGAGGTTCCGGTCCTGAAGGAAGGAGACAGCCTCGCGCGCGTTCTCGTCAGGAGGTACGAGCTGGAGCAGGACCTCTACATACTCGAACAGCTTCTCGACATGGGGCCGCCGAGCGGGCCCTACATGGTGCAGGACCCCAAGCTCAAGAACCTGCCGAGGTTCAAGGTTCCGGCAGGAGACGCCTACGCCCACGTTGAGAGCACCAAGGGAGACTTCGGAGCCTACGTCGTCAGCGACGGAAGCCACAAGCCCTACCGCGTCCACGTCCGTGGACCGAGCCAGAGCCACGGAGTTACGGTGCTTGAGGAGCTCCTCAAGGGAGCCCGCCTCGCCGACGTGCCGGTCATATTGAAGACCCTTGACAACTGTCCGCCCGACATAGACAGGTGATGACGATGCCCGCGAGAGTCGTTGGTGAGGAAAAGGTCAAGCTCAAGAAGTCCTTCGTCAAGCCCTGGATGGGCATCAAGTACCTCTTCAAGAAGCCCGTGACGATAAAGATACCCTTCGAGAAGATAGAGCCGGCTCCAAAGTACAGGGGATTCCACACGCTCGACTGGAAGAAATGTGTGGGCTGTAACTTCTGCGGTCAGATATGCCCGGCGAGGGCAATAGAGATGACCTGGCTCGAAGTGGACGGCAAGATGGAGAAGAGGCCCCACCCGAAGGTTGACTACGGTCGCTGTACGTTCTGCCAGTTCTGTGTCGACGTCTGCCCAACGGGAGCGCTCGGCTTCAGCGAGGCCTACATCCTGACGACCGACGGAACTGAGGATGCCCTTGAGCTCTTCAACTGGGTGCCGATTCACCCGGACAAGGTCAGGGAGCTCAACGAGAAGTACGGCGACTACCGCTTCCCGGTCGTCAAGATTGAGAAGCTCGGCGATGGAACCTACCGCTACCACCTCCGCGACGGAGAGGTCTTCGAGTTCAAGATACTTGGCTACGGCATAAGGCCACCCAAGAAGCCCACCCCTGCCAAACCTGCCACCAAGTCCACTGCAAAGAAGGAGACCAGTAAACCCGCCGAAAAGACGGAATCAAAGCCGGCCGAGAAGAAGGAAGGGGCTTGAGCCCCTCTTTTCTTCCCCTTTAAAGGATTCTTTCCAGGATTATTGCAGTCAGGGCTCCTACCGCCATTCCCGACTCGAGTATGCTCGAAACGAGCCTTGGAAGGGATTCAAGGAGCTGAGGCGGTAGCTGCGGTGCGCCAAGCCCGGCTATCAGCGAGGCCGCGAGAATCAGCGTGTTCCTGTCGTTGAACTCAACCTTTTCCTTTATCAGCCTAAGTCCAGTAACGCTTATCATGCCGTAGAGGGCCAGCGTCAGGCCGCCGAGGACCGGGGCGGGCATTGAGGCGAGGATTCCCGCGAACTTCGGGAGGAGCGAGAGGAGAATCAGGATAACCGCCCCCACCTGAACCACGTGCCTGCTACCAACTTTGGTAAGGGCAACGACACCTATGTTCTCTGAATAGCTCGTGGTTCCGCAGGCCCCGAGGAAACCGGCTACCGAGCAGGCGAGGCCTTCAGCGCCTATACCCCTTGCTATCCTTCCCTCAGTTATCTCGGAACCGGTAACCGTTGCTATCGCGTGGTAGTCACCAACGCTCTCGATGATGCTGACCATGAAGGCGAAGAGGAGGAGCACTATCGCTGTTAAATCGAATACCGGCTCTCCCCAGGGGAACGGCTTGGGAACGCTTAGAGCAGGAAGGCTTTCCACGAGGTTTAGGTTGACGAGGCCAAGGGGAAAGCTCACCGCGTAGCCAACGAGGGCACCCACAACGACCGGCATTGCCCTCGTTCTCCTTCCCCTCAGTGCAACGAAGAGGGTTGTGAGAAACGTTATCAGACCCACAAGCACGGCCCTTCCGACGGTCCCGCCGGAGGGGTCGGCGTAGGCGTTGAAGAAGTTATTAACGGCCACGTCGGCGAGGCTGAAGCCAATGAGAGTTATCGTAACCCCAGTAACGAGGGGCGTGAAGAGCTTCCTGACCCTTCCGATTATTCCGAGCCAGCCGATTAGGGCCTCAATCAGCCCGCCAACGATTAGCGCCCCCTGAACCGCGGCCATTCCAATGCTTGAGCCAATCGCTATCAGCCCAGGGATGAAGGCAAAGCTCGAACCCTGGACTATCGGATAGCGCGAGCCTATCGTCGTCTGGAGAAGCGTTGCTATTCCCATCGCCAGCAGGACGGCCTGTATCATCGTCGCTATCTGGGAACCGCTGAGCCCTATCGCCCCGCCTACTACAAGAGGCACCGTCACCGTCGCCCCAAACATCGCCAGAACGTGCTGAAGGCCAAAAACCAAAGCCTTGGAAGGTTCAACCCTATCCTCTATCCCCACTTTGAGAACGGGTTTCCTTGCGTTTTCCAGGCTTTCCATTGAAGCCCGCTCGGGCTGTGTAGGTAGTTGTATAAAAAGTTTTCGGAAAAGTTGAGAATAAGCAGGCTTTTGTCAATCACCACCCCTGCACCTTTTCAAGGACTTCATCTGAAACCCTGCCTTCTTCAACGTCCTCAATTGCTTCTTCAAGCTTGTCAAGGCCTTCCTCAAGGAGCTCCTCCTCTATCGTCAGCGGGGGCTGAATCCTCAGCACGTTGCCCTGGAGAAAGGCCACTATTAACCCCAGCTCGTAGGCCCTCCAGACGACCTTCTTGGCCTCGTCGTAGGCCCTCTCCTTGGTTTCCCTGTCCTTAACGAGGTCAACGCCGAGCATCAGGCCAAGCCCGCGGACGTCGCCGATGAGCTCGTGCCTCTTCTTCATTCTTTCAAGCCTTTCTTTTGCTTTCTTCCCGAGCTTTTCGGCCCTCTGAAGGAGGTTCTTCTCCTCGATTTCCTCGATGACGGCTAAAGCCGCGGCGCTCGCGACGGGGTTTCCTGAGAGGGTGAATGCATGGCCGAGAGGGGGCAGGGAATCCATTATCTCCCCCCTTCCGACGATTGCACTTATAGGCAATCCACCGCCAAGGGGCTTTGCGAGGGTTATGATGTCGGGCTCAACGCCGAAGTGCTCGATGGCGAACCACCTGCCCGTCCTCCCGAGACCGCTCTGGACTTCATCAACGCCGAGGAGAATGCCGTGTTCGTCGAGGAGCCTTTTGAGCTTTCTGAAGTAGCCCTCGGGCGGAACCACCATTCCGGCATCGCCCTGTATCGGCTCAGCTAAGAGAAGAGCTACTCCCTCAGCGTGAACCTCGCCCTCGAACTTCTCCTTGAGGTACTCAAGGCACTCCATACGGCACTTCCCCGGTTCTTTCCCGAAGGGACAGCGGTAGCAGTTGGGGTAGGGGATGAAGTGAACGTCGCTGAGCTGGCCGACCTTCGAGCGAACCTCAAAATCGAGACCGGTAACGCTCATGGCCCCGTAGGTGGAGCCGTAATAGCTCCTGAGGTAGCCGATTACCGACCTCCTTCCAGTGTAGGCCCTCGCGAATTTTATGGCCCCGTCATTAGCGTCGCTCCCGCTGAGGCCGAAGGCAACCTTCGCGTTCTCAACCGGTGCAAGTTCGCTCAGCTTCCGGGCGAGAAGGTACGGCTCAGCCGGAAAGCCGTAGATAAAGGTGAAGTGAAGCAACCTCTCAGCTGTCTTTTTGACTGCCTCGACAACCCTCGGGTTGTTGTGCCCGACGTTCTGAACGGCCGCATCGCTCAGGAAGTCTATGTACTCCCTCCCTTCAACGTCCCAGACGAGGGCGTTTCGAGCTTTGTAGGGGACGATTGGGGCGTAGGTAACGTGGGATGCGCGCGAGATGTAGCGGGAGTAGCCCTGAATAACCTCATCCTTTGGGAGCAACATGGGACCACCGTTAACCATATGCGTTTGGAATTAATAGGAATTTCGGTTAATTTTTGCGAAATTAGCGGAAAACTTTAAAAATAACATCACAAAAATTCAAAATTGGTGGGCCAAAATGGCTGAGATTGAACGACTTGACGAACTCGACAGGGCGATACTTCACATCCTCCAGGAGGACGGGAGAGCCAGCTATTCGGAGATAGCGAGAAGGCTTAAGGTGCCGGAATCGACGGTCAGGCTCAGGGTTAAAAAGCTTGTTGAGAGGGGCGTTATAAGGAAGTTCGCGGCGCTGATAAACCCCTTCAAGGCCGGCTACTCAATAGTGGCCTTTATAGCGGTGGACGTTGAGCCGAGCAAGATAAAGGAAGCCGTTGAGAAGCTGAAGGAGCTCCCGGAGGTGGACGTCCTGGGCATAGCGACCGGGGCCCACGACATACTGATGCAG
Source organism: Thermococcus nautili (assembly GCF_000585495.1). Classification (NCBI taxonomy): domain Archaea; kingdom Methanobacteriati; phylum Methanobacteriota; class Thermococci; order Thermococcales; family Thermococcaceae; genus Thermococcus; species Thermococcus nautili. The sequence goes on along the minus strand of NZ_CP007264.1, from coordinate 330,727 downwards.
GTGACGGTAAGGGATTTGCAGGAACTTGAGAACTTCCTCGTTGAAAAGCTCGGTAGGATAGATGGGATAAAGAGCACAGAGACATCAATCCTCACGAGCGTGAAGAAGTGGGGCTACGCGAGGGTGTTTTAGGTCACCTTCTCCAGCCCATCCTTTTTGACGATGTAAGTGTCCTCGTGCTTTATTGCCCCTTCGGGAATCATTAGAGGTGGGTGTATTATCGTGAGAACCATGTTTTCCTGTACTCTGGTGGCCCTCTGCGGAACCACTATCGTCGCTATTGGAGGTTCCTCCACGAGCAGACCAACGCCGTGTGTGTAGCCGGCTATGTACGCGTCCCCAAAGCCCCTCTCTTTGAAAAGGCTGGCAATCTTCTTTTCAACTGCATTTATCGGGGCCCCAACCCTCGTCTCCTCCAGAGCGAGTTTGTAGGCTTCCATCTTGACTTCCATCGCTTTCTTAACTCTCTCGCCGGGTTCACCAACGATGAAAGTCCTCGCGGTGTTGGCGTAGTAGTGGTTCCAGTCGGTTCCGATGACGACGGTAACGACGCCGTTTTCGGGAACCTTCAGGTCGCGGAAAGGCTCGGCGTGGGCCCTTGGAGTCGTTGAGACGTACACTTTAGGCTCTTCGCTCCCGCTGAGCATGAGTTCCCTCGTTATCTCTGCCACTATCTCCAGCTCGCTGACACCGGGCTTTATGACTTCCCCGGCGACCTTCATTCCCTTCCGCGCTATCTTTCCCGCCTTCCTGATGTTCTCCAGCTCCCACTCGTCCTTTATCATCCTCAGGCTCATCGTGAGGTCGAGCACGTCCACTATCTCCACAGTCGGGTTTAGGCGTTCAAATATCTTCAGGAATATCAGGTAGGCGTCCCTCTCGACCCCGAACTCGAGGCCGACCCTCTCCATACCGTTCCTGTGGACCCAGCTGACGACACCGGCCATAAGGTCTTCAACGCGCTGATACTCAACAACGTTCTCAATCCAGCTCCTCTCCTTGAACAGCTCCGCCTCACCCTTAACAACGAAAACGACCGGCTCTCCCTCAGCGGGTATGAGAAGACTCGGCCTGAGCCACTTGGTTCCGGTGAAGTATATGAAGCTGGACAGCGTCCTGATGACGGCACCGTCTATCTCGTTCTCCCTCAAAAGCTCCTGAAAGCGCTCAACTCGTTTTTTAAAGATTCTCTCATCCCCGCGCATCTCAATCCCTCCAGTCGAGCAGTCTCTTCTCGCCCTCTATCCTCTTATACTCTCCGATGTCCATCGTAATCTCAAGGGTTCCCAGGTAGTTCCCGTTCCTGTCAAAGAGGGGCACGTACTTGATGTAGAC